>JANQHV010000107.1 GCA_028282505.1 SAR324 cluster bacterium
TCGTAAACAGAAACCGTTTCTTGCTTGCCTTTGACACGAACATGATCGATATAGCGAATGTGGTAGGAGGCTGGTTTTTCCAAACTCCCATGAGTCCGCTCACTGATCAGCAAAGGTGTTTTGTAGAATTTGGTCAATCCTTCCATGCGTGCGGCTAGATTGACGGCATCACTGATGACTGTTCCATCCATGCGATTTTCTCCCCCGATGGTGCCCAGCATCAAGTCTCCCGTGTTGATACCAATACCAATCTGGATCGGTTGATAGCCTGCTTGATAGCGCTGTGTATTATAGTTGTCCAAAGCTTTCAACATAGCAACTCCCGCATCGACCGCTTTATCAGCATTATCAAAAAGAACCATAATGGCATCCCCAATATATTTGTCGATCACTCCACCATAGGCCAGAATTACCGGTTCCATATGACTGAGGTAGGAATTGATAAACCTGAAATTTTCTTCGGGGGTCAGGGTCTCAGAAAGTGTGGTGAAGGAGCGAATATCGGCAAACAAGATACTCATTTGCTGTTTGACATGATCGCCTAACTGGACTTCGATGATGTTCTCTTTGTGTAAAAGTTGCAGAAATTCTTCTGGAACAAACCGACTGTAAGCCAGGTTGATTTTGGACAATTGAATGTGCGTCTCAATACGGGGCAGTAATTCATTCTTAGAAATCGGTTTGGTTAGAAAATCATTGGCTCCTACATTGAAACCGGTGACTAGCTCAGAGACTTGATTTTTTGCCGTCAGGAGGATGATAGGGAGTTGGTGCGCTGGAATTTTTTCGCGGATGCGCTGGCATAATTCATAACCTGTCATTTTAGGCATCATCACATCCAGCAGAACCAGATCAAATTTGATATCCTGGTTGAAGAAGTGCAAGGCTTCTTCTCCATTAGAAGCACTGGTTACCTGATAATTATGCAGGGAGAGATGATTGACCAGCACTTGCAGATTGATGGGCTCATCATCAACTGCCAAAATATGGAAAGCATGATTGTCATCGGTTGATGGGGAGACGTTGTTGTCTGTATCGATGGTCTTTTCTGGTAATTCTTCCTCGGTAGAGCGGACACGTTCTGAAAGGAGCTGCGACGTATCCAGGACAGGCAGTGTATCTTGTCCAGCAATGGGTAAGGTAAAAAAGAAGGTACTGCCTTCTCCTAATTGGGATTGGACACGGACAGTTCCTCCATGCAACTCCACCAATCGTTTGGTGATGGCTAATCCCAAGCCAGTTCCTCCATATTCTCGTGCTGTCGATCCATCCGCTTGTTCAAATGACTCGAAAATACGTTCTATTTTGTCATCAGCAATCCCAATTCCGGTATCTTGTACGGAAACTTCGATCATCTCTCCGCTTTCCCTGGCAGAAATGGTAATTTTCCCTGCTGAAGTAAACTTGATGGCATTGCCAACCAGATTATGAAAAATTTGTTGGAGACGGTTTTCATCAGCAGCGACAGGAGGACAGGTCGGAGCAATGGCGTTGATCAATTCTACTGAACTTCCTTTCAGTAATGGCTGGGAGAGCGTCAAGATCAGTTGACACATGGACCGCAAATCAATTTGTTTGATCTGCAAATCCAGAGATTTGTGTTTCAAACGGGAAAAATCTAAAATGTCATTGACCAGGTTTGCCAAACGGCGACTGCTGACTGAAATCATGGTCAGGTTTTGTTGCTGTGGTTGTGTCAGTTCTCCTGTGGCTCCTGCCAGCATGGATTCTGTGATGCCGATCATTCCATTGAGTGGCGTTTTTAATTCATGAGTCGTATTTGCCAGAAATTCGTCCTTGAGTTGATCCAAACGTGACAATTCTTGGTTTTTCACTTCCAAACTCCTGGACTGTGCTTCCAATTGATTGGCATAGGATTCCATCTGGTTTTGAGTCCTCATGGATCGTTGAAAAATAATCATCAATGGTGTGGCAACAAAGAGCAACACCCCAAATAAAGCCAATTGCCCAGCCCATGTTGTTTGGAAAATAATAGCTGGAATGATGAGAAGAATGGCCAGGAACAATATACTGACGACCATACGGGCATCGGGATTTTTTTGGCGGAAACCCTGGATGATTGTGAGGATTGGCAAAAACATATAAATAAACCACAAAATCAACATCAGTACCGCTTCACCGACTTTGAACCAAGGAAGGATGGATTCTTCGGGGTGGTAAAAAATAATCGAGGCGCCCATGAAAAAGAGTGTCAGGATTCCGTGTATTATCCAAATCGTCATCACTGTTTTACGGGAAGATCCTCCGAACAGGGCATCCGAAAAACCGCAGGCAGCTGCGCCTACAAAGCAGAATACCGAAATCAGCAACACTTCCCATAAAAAGCCAACCTGTAATGTTTGGATCATCACATTCGTAAAGAGCGACAGCAATACCCCAATACTGAACAATAATATTCCTCCATTGAAGAGCAAATTCTCTCGTCTTCTGCAAAAGTAGACGATTGGGAAAATGCCCAGCCCCATGAATAGAATGGCAGGCACAATCACAGTATTTCCCTCTGGTAAGATCAATGTTGCCAGGTTGAGTAATTCCTCTGAATTGTCTTCGATGCTCTGCATGATCCATTTTTTCATAAATTTTCCATGAGGTTCCTGTTCATGGAATTCTGGAGGAACATAGCGACTGCCATCGGTCCAGGTGGCCCCTTGAAAGTGAACACCTCTAAAAGAGGCACCTCCTATCGCCGCACCTTGTAAAACGGTATGTTCGAAAGAAGAAGCGGCAATATCAGTATTGTTGAGATTGGCAAGGAAAAATACAGTTGCTTTGAAATTAGCATTGTGCAGTGTGGCATGTTCTAAGTTAGCTTCTGAAAAATTAGCTCTAAAAAACTTACCAGCATTGATATACACTTTGGTCATGCTGGCCTCTGTAAAGTCTGCTCCCGTAAAATTGGTAGCCATGATTTTTGAACCATCCAATTGTGCCAGATGGAAATTGGATTTTTCCAGGTTGGCCCCTAATAATTTGGTATCCCGTAGATCTATTTGGGGAGCATGCAATTCTGCCGCATCGATTCCCAGGATTTCCGCATTCCTCATGATCGCTTCATTGAAATGAGCTTCCTGAAGCTCGCTTCTCCGAATCTTGACAAACGAGAGATTGGCGCTTTGAAAATCAGCGCGCTGTAAGTCCACATCATCGAATTGCGCATGTTGTAAGTCCGCTTCAATGAACATAGCTCGTCTTAATTCAGAATCTTCGATTCGGGCATTTTGCAAACGGGCCCGCGCCAAATTTGCCCGCATCAATTTGACGTTACTCAGTGTCACTCCCCGTAAATCAGATCCTTCTAAGTCTGCATCATTTAAATCCTCATCTTCCAGTTTCAATCCACTCAAGTCGCATCTCAGGCATTTTTTGGACTCTAACAAACGGGCCAAATGTTCTGGATTGTATGCCTGTGCCAGAGATGATGCTCCCAGACAATACCCCAGAGCCAACAAAATCACGGATATCCAGGATTGGAATTGATAAATATGCATAATCTTACTCATCTCAAGAGTTTTAAGTTTTCAGCCAACAGTTTTTAGTTCCCTGTAAGGTGTTGAAATCAAAGATCTCTAGCAAACTAGACCGGTATGATTTGCTCTTCTTAGAGGGTGTTTAAAAATTATTTCTGTGACGAAAAATCGTCCAAAATGAGAGAGGTTTTTCAGAAATTTGAGGCGAATAGTGAACTATTTAACGAGAATTTCTGGTGATCCGGCATTCCGGAAATCCGCTCCATTTTTGGCGGTTTTGCAGTAAGAACATAATTTTTAAACACCCTCTTAAAGCTCAATAACTCCAATGGATTGGAAAATACTGGCAGTTGAAAACTGAGAACTTATGACTAAAAGTTTGTGATCACTTTTTTTCAAACAGGTTCTAACACTTTTTCTTGAGGTTTTCCACGTATAGTTTTGTTTGTCTCACTCATGAAAAAGGGGACAGATTTGTTTTTTGTTTTCATATCAAAACAAAAAACAAATCTGTCCCCTTTTTAATTTTTCCACGCATAGTTTGTTTGTGTCACTTGCACCTTTTGTATATGTAGGGGTATAGTCATTAGATTGGGACGCTGAAAGTCAATACTATCATTGAAGTGTGAGGAAAAAATGAAGTTTGTGAGGAGAAAACAATGAAAAACAAAAAAATGATTTCCTGGTTATTGAAATTTACCATCATTTTCGTTTTTTCAACAACCTGTGTTGCTGAAGAAACGATCAGAATTACCACGGGAGAATGGCCGCCGTTGATATCAGAAGGTTTAAGACACAATGGGGCGGCTCCCCATATTGTTAAAGAAGCTTTTGCTCTAGAAGGAATAAAGGTAGAATATGGCTTTTTTCCCTGGGCTCGTGCTTATGACTTAGCCAAAGAAGGCGATTGGGATGCTTCGATTATCTGGATACGCTTAGCAGAGCGAGAACAGCACTTCCATTACAGCGATACGGTCTTTTTAGGCGAGGAAGTGTTTTTTCATTTAAAAAGTAACCCCTTTGATTGGAAGACCATTGATGATTTTGAGGGCATCACTATAGGGGCGACCACAGGGGACGGTGGTATGGGAGAAAAATTTTTAGCAGCTGAAAAGGCCGGAAAAATCATAGTAGAGCGTGTCCCTTCCAATGATGCCAGCTTCAGAAAATTGTTAGCAGAAAGAATCGATGTAGTGGCTCTGAATAAAGACGTAGGGTATTTTCTGGTAAATACTTTGTTTATGCCAGAAGAAGCCAAATTGGTGACTCACCACCCTAAGCCTGCCAGTTCTAATACCAATCATTTAATTTTTTCAAAGAAATTACCAAAAAATGAACGTTTGCGGATGGCATTCAACAGAGGTTTAAAAAAGCTGAGAGAGGCTGGAAAAATTAATCAATTTTTAAATGATTTTCGAGCTGGGAAATATTTAAATAAATGATGTTACGTGAACAGTTGTTGTCACAGGAATTAACAAGATTCCACGTAACATTTTAAATATTACTAAATTCCGGAGGTAATAGATGGATCAAGGCTCCCTTGTCCCAGTGAAGGATTCGATAGCAACGAAGCTCTTAATAGTTGTTTTCTCTTTCTACTTTATTTTGACGTTGACAGTGACTTCCGTCCATATGATCGCAGAGTACTATTATACCAAAGATAATGTCATTGAAGAGCTGAACATCATCAAAAACACGTTCGAACCGGGTTTGGCCAAAGCATTGTGGGACATGAATCCGGACCAATTGCAGCCTACCTTTTTAGGGATAGTTCAATTCCCGACAGTCATCGGTGTACAGCTAAAAGAAGAGCGAGGAAATAATATTCGAGAAATGGGGGTGGTTGTCAATCAACAGGGAGAAACAGTTGATGTGGATAAAAATGGCAATCAATCTCCCGCCAAAGGATTTGTGGAATTGATCAAGTATGAATTTCCCGTGACATATACAACCAGCAAAGGGGAAAAGATCAAAGTCGGAGAAGCCATTATCTATTCCAGTTCAGGAGTGGTTATTGAAAAAGTACAACTGGGTTTTATTTTCATTTTTGTCAATGCGATCATTAAAACAATCGCTTTGTGGGTTCTCTTTTTATTAGTGGCACGGGTGCTGTTGAGTCGGCCCTTGTCTATTTTAACACAGGCGGTGACCCACCTTGATTTGAATCGCATCGAAGACTTGACAATCGACATAAATGCCAAACAAAGAACGGAATTGAAAATTTTGGAAGAAGCCTTCAATGCCATGATTCAAAAACTCTTGCAGGCCCGGCAAGAGCTAGAAAATATCAACTTGGGCCTGGAAGAGAAGGTAAAACAACGCGCTCAAGAGTTGCAGGAATCTCACGAAGCATTACAATTCAAGCATCAACAGTTGCAGGAAACACAAACTCAGCTCGTGCAATCAGAAAAAATGGCAGGACTGGGAACTCTGGTTGCTGGCATCGCCCATGAAATCAATAATCCTACTAACTTTGTTCATATCAGTACTCATAACCTCAATGATGACTTGCAAGAACTCAAAACGTTTATCTTTGAACTGGCAGGAGATGATGCGGATGAAACATTCACACAAATGTTTGAAGAACGATTTGATCGTTTAGATCTTTGGATTAGCAGCCTGAATGATGGAACGGAACGCATTAAAACCATTGTCGGCGATTTAAGGACTTTTTCTCGATTGGATGAGGCTGAACAGAAACAAGTCAATATTGTCGAAAGTTTGCGATCCACGTTGAGATTGATTGAACCTCAGTATAAGAAAACGGTTGATTTTGTCTGTGAGTTTCCAGAAGAACCTGAAATGGAATGTTGGCCCTCCCAACTGAATCAGGTATTCATGAACGTAATGGCCAATGCCTGTCAAGCCATCAATAAGAAACAAGAGGAAATGAGTGATGATCAACCGGGAACCCTTTTATTAAAAACATTCATTCATGATGGACAAGTGGGAATCAGCTTTCAGGACAATGGATGTGGGATGACACAAGAAGTACAAGATAAGATGTTTGATCCGTTTTATACCACCAAGGATGTAGGAGAAGGCACGGGCATGGGATTGTCCATTTCGTTTGGGATCATTGAAAAACATCAAGGATACATTGAGGTGGATTCTACTCCTGGAGAAGGGACCAATTTAACCATTTTTCTTCCTTTGAACTCGTGACTGTCATAAGAACCTGTTTGGAAAAGATGGTTCGTGGCGAAAAATCGATCCCATTGAGCAGATTTTTGAGAAAATTTAAAGCGAATAGCCAGCCTATTTAACGAAAATTTTCTCAAAACAGATGCCAATGAGACGGTTTTGCAGCAGAATCAGATTTTTCAAACAGGTTCTAAGGATACAAAGGCGCAAAAAAATTATGGTATTTTTTAGCAAAGATAAAGTTCAGATAAAGTCAGCTACAAAACAGAAAATTTCTAAAAAACATACGATCCTGATTGTCGATGATGAAGAGACAAATCGGGTGGTTTTGGTGGGGTTATTGGAAAAGGAGTACAATCTTTTG
>JANQHV010000133.1 GCA_028282505.1 SAR324 cluster bacterium
TCTCTGAGATGCTTCGACTACGCTCAGCATGACAGTTTTCGGGAGATTGTCTCATGGGCAAAGAGGAAGCCAAACAAAACCTGACTCACGGCACTATACCTAGTAAAATTACGTACTTTTTGAACTTCATTAAAATATTATCCTAAAAAATCCCCCAAAAACACGTATATCTACGAGTAGATTATTTTCCATAATCTAATTAGAATAATAATGGGTTTGGTAGATAGCGTGCTCGCACAACTAAACACCTGATAATAAATAAAGATCGAATCAAAACAAAAGTAATTGCCTTACTCTGAGCATAGAAAGGAAAAGGTAAAAAATGACAAATCAGGTAGCAACATTTGATACAGAAACGCAACGTGAAATATTGCATAGTGGTAAACGTTTAAACCAGCGAAAAGAAAGAGAAAAAAAAGATATTGCCATTGCGATTACAGTCATATCTGTTTGGATTTTGGGATCTTTGATGTATATTGATTACTTCTTCAAATAAATTGGTAATTTTTTATATTTCCTCCAAAAAATATGGCAATACAACAAGAAAAGTAGACTGAAAAAATTCTCTAAGAGAGTCCCATTGTTCTTTTTCTGAAAACTTTCTCAAAATCACAGTCCTGGTCTCGGGTTTATTGCCATCTACGGTTGTAAATGTGGGGCGATTAAAGGGATGGCTGGAGTTTTGAACACTATCATGGAGATTCCTCCAACTCAAGTTGAGCCACGTTCTTTTGACCGTTTCCCCAGTTTTGACAACTCACGTCAGTAACGTATTTGCAAAATTTTAATGTAGTCATCCATTTGGCTTTCGACGGGTCGGCCTAACGGGCAGGCGACAGATAGTCAAGTCATCCGTTCCAAAGGCTACGCACTCCGCTTCATTCAAAATCAAGCAACTTTGCCTCAACTGATAGAGACGAAGTGCCCTAAATAGACTTTCCTATTCTTTAGATGTATTGACATTCTACTGATAAGACAGGATATCATTTTGGCCGAAAGAATGGGACTTAAAATATTGGCACAACTAACAACCAGGAGAACTTGGCAAACCATAAAAGCTTGATCCTCTTTTGAAAAGCTTTATCCTTGTTTTATCCCTACACTTGCGAATATACCTCTTACTCAGATACGTTCATGTTGAATTCTGAATTTGTAAAACCGTTGTACAATTCTGCCTGTTTTTCCAATATTCCAGAAACCATTAATTTCTTTTTCAATAAACAAGAAGAGGCTCCGTTTTTAGCACGTGCTACCAATCAAATCACCGGAGAATATGACACGGTCATTTTCTTTTTAATTGATTCCTTGGGGTGGAGTTTTTTTGAAAGATACAGTGATTCTCCTGGTTTGCAGAATATTGCCAGTAAGGGAACGGTTTTAAAAATCACTTCTCAATTTCCTTCGACAACGGCGGCTCATGTGACTTCGATTCACACTGGATTGGAAGTTGGGCAAAGTGGAATTTTTGAATGGCAGTACTATGAACCACAGCTCGATGACATCATCGCCCCCCTGATGTTTTCTTTTGCAGGTACTAAAGAGCGGGAAATGTTGCAAACAACGCAAGTCAATCCCGATGATTTGTTTCCAGCAAAAACTTTCTATCAGGATTTATTGCCATTGGGGGTTTCCTCTTATGTATTTCAGCATCAAGACTACACCCCCAGCACCTATTCCAAGGCTATGTTCCGAGGAGCAAACATGATTCCCTATCAGACATTGCCCGAAGCATTAGCTGGTTTAGATCATGTCTTGACAACTCAGGATGCCCCTTCTTATCTTTTCCTCTACTATGATAATATTGATACGGTATGCCATCATTATGGCCCCAACTCTGATCAGTTGGAAAAAGAGTTTGAAAAATTCTTCTATATCTTCAATGAATGGTTTGAGCGAATGTGCAAGGCATCCCTGGAAAAAACACTTTTTGTGATGACTGCCGATCATGGGCAAATTGCTGCTGATCCAGGAAAAACCATTTATCTCAATTTGAATCCTCAATTTTTTGGTGTTGAGGAATATCTGCAAAAAAATCGTCTTGGGAAACCCTTGGTTCCTGGAGGCTCATGCCGGAATATGCACTTGTATATCAAAGAAGAAAAATTAGATGAGGCACAGGAATTTTTGTCCAAACACTTGGAAGGACAAGCAGGAGTTTATCAAATCCATGAATTGCTTGAAGAAAATCTATTTGGTCACTTGCCCGTTTCTTCACGTTTTCTTTCTCGTGCGGGTAATCTAGTTATTTTACCGCACAAGAACAATGCCGTTTGGTGGTATGAAAAGGGAAAGTTTGAACAAACTGCCTATGGATTGCATGGGGGATTGTCACGAGAAGAAATGGAAATACCATTCATGCTTTATCGCTTTGGGGTATAAGATTTTACGCTTATATTGACAATATATGGGGGGATGCTTTATCATGAACCAGTGTATTTGCACCCGTATCTGTGAAACTGCAATAAAATTTACTCATTGTATGGAGCGTATCGCTATCAAGTCATTCATTGAGGTTTTATCATGAAACGCGAATCTGTTTATACATTCACTGCGACCGAGCATCCTCAACTGACAGAATTTGCCACATCCATTCATTCCGGGAGATACTTTGATAAGTTGGATTTGAATTTATTGAAAAATATGCTCAGACAGGGGGAATTGGTTACGTTGAATAAAGATGAGTATCTCTTGAGGGAAGGCGATACTTCTTTGGCAGAGATGTATATTTTGATCAGAGGTTCGCTGGCTGTCATGTCACAGGGAAAATTTATTTTGCGTTTGGACTTACCTGGGGATGTCGTGGGAGAAATGGGGGTGATTCACCCAGCACCACGGTCTGCAGATGTGATTGCTGAGTCTGAATCGCAACTCATTGCGTTTTCGGGAGGCATGTTCACTGTTGCGAAAGATGCCCAACATGCTCCGATCTTTTATGTGATGTTCTGTCATGTATTGGCATCAAAACTGCGGATTACCACTGCTCAGTCAATGATTCGTAAGAATGAACGAGTTTCCTCGGGCAAACAAGCAAAGGTTGGTATTCTCGATGAAAATGGAATGGATCGTTTGATGATTCGTGGCATTGTGGAAAACAATTGGACGGAAGCTCTGCCCATCGAAGTGGACGACATGCAAAAGTTCATGCAAAACCCATTAGAGAACCGTTTTGATTTAATTGTTGGGGATGTGGCTACTGTTGGTTCTGAGAAAATAAAAAATGGGATGACGACCAAACTGCTAGAAACCATGAAAATGCATGGTGCGCCTATCTTCATTCTCAGCGAAGCCTGTAATGATGCCACTTACCGTGAACTTTTGATGAAAATGGGTGTTGATGAGGTGATGGCAAAGCCTTATTCTGTTTTTGAAGTAAAACACTCTATTTCTAAATACAGAGTGTGGTATTATAAGCATTGTGAATTGGATAAAGCAGAACATGATGCGGAAACGGACCGCCTCACTGGATTGGCCAATCGACGTCGATTGGATGAATTTTTAGCAGCATTGATCACTTTATATCCAGAAAATAACCAGCCTTTTTCCTTGATCATTTCTGATGTTGATAATTTCAAACACTACAATGACACACAAGGACATCAGATGGGAGATGTGGTTTTAGCCAGGGTGGCTGGAATTTTTGCCAAAAATGTCAGGAGGGGAGACCTGGCGGCACGTTTTGGAGGAGAGGAATTTGTGATGGTGCTACCTAATTGTCCCATGAATCCCGCAATCGAAGTTGCGGAAAAATTACGGATAGCTGTAGAAAAAGAGGTATTTCCCCATCAAGAAGATCAACCAACTGGTAATTTGACTGCAACATTTGGTGTGGCAACTTATGCTGGAGAGAATGATCTGGATGCATTGCTCAAGCAAGCAGACGATTGTCTCTATCGTGGCAAAGAAGCAGGACGAAATATTGTGATTGCTGCTAAGTAATCTGTAACAGTTGCTACCCATTCAGAAAGACTGTATTCCGTATGGAAATTTCTTTGTCAGAAGCTGCTCAACTCCTACAGATACCGGAATCAACGGTTCGTCGTTGGGTACGTCAAGGGTACATTCCCTGTACTTATCGTAGTGGTAAATATGTTTTCAATCCCAAGACATTAAAAGCTTGGGCTGAATCGAAGCAGATTCACTTACGGGATCATCGACAGGAAGCACCAGAGAAAAAAGTGAATCAAACCGCTGATTTGATTGCAGCACTGGGATTGGGGGGGGTCTATTACCAGGTAAAAGGGAAGAATAAACAGGAACTTTTTCGAGAAATCGAATTTCTATTTGCGTTTCCATCTTCTTCCATGTCTTTGGCAGAACAACTGTCCCAACGAGAGGTTCTTGCTCCCACTTCTATTGGAAGGGGAATTTCAATTCCTCATCCACAATACCCCACAGATTGGGGATTGGGGGCGCCTGCAGTAGGAACTTTTTTTTTAAAATCTCCTTTGGATTTTGGTGCCATCGACAACATCCCAGTTTTTGTTCTGTTTGTATTGCTCTCCCCCAGTTCTCAAATACACCTTCAGTTACTTTCACAACTGGCTCAAATCTTACGAAATGATGCTATGAGTGAATTCCTCAAACAACAACCAACTTCAGAAGCCCTTGTCACTCAATTTAAAGAAATACTGGGAAAAAAAGGTCATTAATTTATTACCCAAAGAATCCCATTTTATAGAGGAATACCAAAGTTTATCACGGTTCCATCTCATTTCTGCCCGAGAAACGGCAGTCATGATGGTCGGTGCCTTAATCATTGGTAATGGATGTGGTGTTTTGGCAATTGGACTGAACTGGAGTGTTCACCAGTTACAAGAAGCCCTCAGACTGGTTCCTCAAGGACTATGGAGTGTTTTTTTTCCTGCGTTGGGAGCAGGATTTGCTGTTTTTTTCATTCGATCCATCTTACGTGACAAAGGAGGACATGGTGTTCCTGAAGTACTCAAGAGTGTTTCACAAGGGAGAGGATTATTGTCCACGCGTATGATTGGTTCCCGTTTTATTGGCAGTTTGCTGACCGTTGGTTTTGGAGGGTCAGCAGGATTGGAAGGACCGATTGTCTGTGTAGGAGGTGCCTGGGGCGCGTGGGTGGGACGTCGATTGCGTTTGAATGAACGCCGCAGAAAACTATTGATTGGTTACGGGACGGCCGGTGCTGTTGCAGGGATTTTTAATGCTCCGCTGACAGGGATTTTTTTTGCTTTAGAAATTGTGTTGGGGGAGTGGTCATTTTTGACCATTTTACCTGCCATTATTGCGGCCACTTCAGCAACCCAATTAAGCCGTTTGATTGTTGGGGATAAAATTACATTTTATCATGATATTGCGGAGTTTTCGCTGATTTCTCTATTGGCCTGTGTGGTATTGGGCGGGATTACGGGTTTAGTTTCAGTGACTTTCAACCGCAGTTTATCTTTCTGGGAGGAAGCATTCAGGAAATTGACCAAGTCTCCATGGAGTCGGGCATTTTTGGGTGGACTGATGGTGGGGATTCTGGGCTATATCATGCCGGAGGTCTTATCGGAGGGATATGATACGACTCAGGATTTTCTCACCTCTCCCATTCGGCCAACCTTGGGATTTGTCTTGCTGTTTTTTATCCTAAAATTTATTGCTTGTGGAATTACTGTAGGAAGCGGCGGTGTTGGAGGCGTCTTTGCCCCAAGTTTGGTCATTGGGAGCAGCATTGGTTTGGCCTTTGGTACCATACTGCATCTACTGCCTCTTCATGATCTTGCAGAGGCAGAAGCGTTTTCATTGATAGCAATGACTGGTATGGTGACAGGTGTGATGCATGGTCCGTTGACAGGGATTTTTCTGATTATGGAGTCGACAGGAGGAAATTCTCTCATCCTTCCCTTGATGTTGACGGCGAGTACAGCCATGCTGGTCAGCCACCTGTTGGACATTGGTTCT
>JANQHV010000575.1 GCA_028282505.1 SAR324 cluster bacterium
GCAAAAATTTGTTCAGATCCGCCTCTGTGTACATGTTCGTTTTAATCTGATAGATCATCCCTGCCGTGATTCCCACCACCACCAGCATGATCAACCAGGGAAACCGTGTCGAAAATCGACCAATTGCTCTCATCATAATGTTCTCCACCATTTTCAAAAACAATGACTAAATGACTAAAACAGGTTTTTAGTCAGATTTTAGTAAAAAAATACAAAAATGACCTTATGACCGAAATAGGTTTTTGGTCACTTTTGGGCAAAAAAAATTGATAGGGTGCTACTTTCGAATTCCCTCCAAAATCAACTCATAAAGGTCTCTGACTTCTTGCTCTGCATCCTCAGCTTCCATTTGCGACCAACGTAAAACGAACTGCAAATTGATTGTGTAAATCAGAGTTGCACTCTTCTCATGATCGCCGGGTTTGAAAATTCCTTCCCGCTCTCCCTCTTCGAGATAAGAACGTATTTCCTCGATGTGCATCAAATTCTTCTGAGTCAATTCATTGGATACTTCAATCAACTCCTGAAGCACCTCTTTCGTCATCGAATACCTTGTACGAAATTCTCGTAAGCGCTCCAATTTGAATAAAACACTGCGAACCAGCTTCTGTTCCATATCTTTTTCTTTGGCAAACTCCATTTGTAGATTTTGTTGTATCTCATCCCACTGTTTTTCACACGTACAGATAAACAACTCTTCTTTGCTGCCAAAATAATTATAAACGGTTCCCTTGCCAATACCAGCATGTTTGGCAATCTCTTCTATGTTGGTTTTTTTGAAACCATAACGAAGGAAGTATTCTTGCGCACTTTCCAGAATTTGTATTTCTTTGGAACTCATTTTTCCTTTGTCATGAACAGAGCTTTAGTGTTAAAAAAAATGACCAGATGAATAATATAGTCATTTGGTCATTCGGTCAAGAAAAAAATTAAATCGTCTCTGTCGCCTATTCAATTTGTTCTTTTAACTCTTTGATTTTCTCTTTCTTTTTGGGTTGATTCTGGAGCACTTCCATACGGATTTCATCGAGTGATGAATTCATTTGCATTTGATCGGGAGCATGGAAAACCTCTGTCAATCCCTCAAAGAGGTGTTCTGAGCCTGGAGCACCCTGGATGGGATGTAAAGGTCGATCAGGACTGTCGGCTCCACGTAATTGCGTGGCAAAGGCCTGTAAAAAATCTGGATTAGCCAATAATGCTTCGTCTTCAGAAACATCTTCAATCAAGGAAATATCGGTTTCACCAGCGGCTCCCAACAACAAATTTCCAAGGCTCATGGGATCCCTAAAATCTTCAGAGAGAAACGTTTCTGGTAAAATATTGGGATTGCCTTCCCGATTCGCCCCAAATCGATTGAACATCACTAATTCGGAAATGCGATTGAAGTTTTCCTCTGTTTGTTCATCTCTTGCTACAAACTCTTGATGGATACTGGTGGTGATGTCGTTGATATTAGCGGTGATGGTATCAGCCAAGCTGACAATGGCAGCGCTGTATTCTCTATTACCTACGGTTCCTTGTAAAGTTAGCGGTAAATCATCCTCACTAACCTGTGCTTCGAATTGAAACTCTCCTTGATGAGCTGTTATTGCCGTATCGATCAAATCATCAGTATCAGTCAAGAGTTGAATGGTAATTCCTTCAAGAATTTTGGTTTTTCGACTTTGTTGGGTTTCAGAAGATTCTGCAATGGCCAAAACACCACTAATAGCCACTTGTTCTTCTTCCTCATCTGTCTGGGGATTAGGCACTCGAATTCCAGCGGTATCCTCTGAGCCATCTCCCCCACATCCTGACAACAGGACCATTCCCAGCACATAAAAAAGCCATAAGAAAAGCCTCTGTTTGGTTTTCAATACAAATCTCATCACACTACTCAGGAATATTGGCTAAATTGAATAATTGGAAAGAGAAACAAGCCACCATGCTTCCTTCTCCATTTGGAGTTTCTAAGGCACGAAACTGTGAATCCCAAAATTCTTTCAGATTCTTTTTCATTTCCCAAAATTTTTCTGGAGTTGTCGCAATGGCAAATGCACCAAATTCCCGATTTTTCGAAGGATCGTTCAAAAATTTCATGGACAACTCGATGATCTCTTTATACAGATATTTAATTCTTGGATCTTTGGCATCAATCTCCTTCAAAGGATCTGGCATTTCAAATCCATTTTCAGTTTCCTTCAAAAGCTCCACTTTTTTCAAAAGCTCCAAAGCTTCTACGATTTCAGGAATATTTTTATCCAACAAGGGGTTGAGAGATTTTTTAAACCACAAAGGATTGTAATGGGCTCCTTTCAAAGAAGCAACTTCTCGTAAAAGCCAGATAAACCAGGAAGTGATGCAATCATATTGAGCATCTACCAAACTCACTGGTTGCCGGAAGCGTAAATTTCGAAAGCGCTCATAATATTTTTTGTGCAGTGATGTTCCTTCCGGATATTGTTCCATGCGAAAAAGTGCTTCAAAATAATCAAATTGATCACCATCAAATATTATCAATTCTGTAATAACGGTAAATAATTCTTCAGATATTTTTTGTTTTCCGTCCAGAATTGCTTTGATGAAACTGGGGTTTTTGCTGCCAAGACGATAAGAAAAATAACGCAGTGAGTAGCGTTTGTCTTTTTCTTTGCATGCCTGAAAATATCCTGCCAGTAACGCTTTGAACTCGACAAAATGATAAATGTTCAAATTCAATTCATCAAATTGCAGATCCTTCATGCTGCGATATTTTCTTTCCACAGTTCCACTCTGCTCTGGAGAGTATTTTGCCATATTTGCTCCCAATTTCTAATAATTCCGGCATAGACCGTTCACATTCAAACTTCTTTATCAATATCCTACTTCTTTTACCAGGTTAAATCACGCAAATATTGTCTACCGTACAATTAAAAATGTATTAATTTTTAATACACTAAATTTAAAAATTGGCAATTTTTAAACTGAAATATAGTTTCACCTTATCTACAATATAATTGTTTACTGATTAACACTGTATGTGATTTTATTCATCATACAAAATATACATCATTTTGTATTAAGTATATTTAAATTTTTTCAATTTATTAATACAATAAATCAATATCAAACCAGGAGAAAGAAAATGCAAAAAAAATCCATATTTCAAGGTTTCATGATCACAACAATCGGTTTCTTCGTCATTTCTTGTGCTGGTGGAGAAGGCTCCGAAGAAACGCAAAGTTCCTCTTCAACAACACCAACTGAAGAACTCACCACCGTCACGTCTTCATCCGTTTCTGATTATTTATCCGCCCCTGAAGAAATGGATACCCTGGCCTCTGATTTTCTACCAACCATGAATTTTGCACTGTCAGATTCTTCTATTTTCCGAACCAGCGAACGGGGAAGAGGGGAAGGTCCAGGAGGAAGACCAGGAGAAAGTACAGAAGGAGGTCCAGAAGAAGCACGAGGAGAAGGTACAGAAGGCAGTCCAGAAGAAGCAAGAGGAGAAGGCCCAAGAGGCAGCAAAAGTTTGATAGGACGCTGGGGATCTCGCATCGACCGAATCAGTAACCGGATCGAAAGACTTTTGTCTAAATTAAACTCTCAGGAAGTCGATGAAACTGGAGCTTTCACGGAAAGTGATTCTGAGAGAAATATCAGTGGAAAAATCGTTGAGCTATCGGGAGATTCAACTTATCAAAATGAAGCGCTGATTTGTCACAACGATACCCCATTCCTGCAAGTCAAATGGAGTACGGACGAAAGTCAGGTAGAGACCATCCGGGATTACAGTGACACTGATTCCAATAGTTTCACCACTCAAGTACTATACACTCAGTCAGATACAACCACTATAGAAGTTATCAGTCATGGCACTCCCCGCCACAAACCTGATGATATTACAGAAGATCAAATGACCCATTACATGTATAGTCATAAGGCATCGGATGGCACCATTACTTTCAACGGAGTCCAGGACTGGTACTCCACTGTCCCCGCAAGCTTTACTGGAGATGGATATCTGGTCGGAAAAATCGATACGGACGATTCGGGAGAGCATGTTGCCTACAGCGAATTTCGAGAAGAATGTGCCGATACCACCTTCGACGAAGATGCTGTCAGTGGAAGCAGTTGGTGCCTGGGAAAAGCTCATGATTCGGACACCAGCTATACAGCCGATGAACTCAGTGAAGCCTGGGACCGCTTGGAAGATGTTGGTATTGCCAAACAATCCAACCTCAAAGTGATTGCTATGGACACCACACTCACCTGTCCATAAGGAGTTTACCTTACAAAATGGTGGCTGAGTTTTGCCACCACTTTCATTTTACTATGATTGTGGATATTTTCTCATAATTGCAAATAATTGGAGGTTTTTCATGCACAATTTATACAGTCGACCATTGATTCGCGCTTTGGTTTGTTGCTTTGTACTCCTGGCTTGCAGCTCTTGTTTATCCAACTCAGATGACTCAACAGATATTTCGGATAATACGGCAACCACTTCATCATACAACCTCGTCGATACCGCACAAACATCTTGTTACGACCATGACGGTGAAGAGATCACCTGTCCTGAATCAGGTGAAGCGTTTGCTGGTCAAGATGCCCAATATTCCAGAAACCCATTCAACTTGGCGGACAACGGTGATACTACGGTCAGTGACAACATCACAGGCTTGCAGTGGCAACAAGTGCCGGAAAACCGAGGGTTAAGTTGGCAAGAAGCTGTTGACTATTGCTCCGAGTTGGATTTAGGAGGATATGACGACTGGCGCATTCCAACAACGAAAGAACTTTTCTCTATTAGCGATTTTTCAAAGGGCTGGCCTTATCTGGACACAACCTATTTCTACACAGCTCTTAGCGAGGTCAGTAAAGACGAACAATTTTGGACAGAACAATATGCTGGCACGACACTTGAGGGCGGTTCCAATGCGGCCTTTGGTGTGAATCATGGCACAGGCCATATAAAAGCGTATCCGGCTGAAGTCTCCGGCCCGTTTGGGAATTATGTACGTTGTGTTCGTGGCACGACATACGGCATCAACGACTTTTTCGATAATGGTGATGGCACCGTCACTGACAAAGCAACCGGTTTGATGTGGGAACAGGCTGACAGTGGTCGTGGCATGAACTGGGAAGATGCTTTGGCTTATGCCGAAAGTGCGACGACTGCTGGGTACAACGATTGGCGCCTGCCAAATATCAAGGAACTCCAGAGCATTGTTGACTACAGATACTCCCCAAGTGCTAGTGAAGCAGCAAACTTGGGACCAGCCATTGACACAACTTTCTTTAACATCACTGCAATTGAATCGGGGACGACGGACTATGATCCTGATTACGGTTACTTCTGGTCCAGCACTAGTGCCATTTTTAACAAGGATAGTACAGACTACTATTATGCCTGGTACGTCGCATTTGGAACGGCGACTAATGATGAAGGAACAGACATGCATGGGGCTGGAGGAGTGCGATTCGATACTAAATACGAAGGAGGAGCATTGGGCGAAGGTGGTGAACGCTACTATAATTATGTTCGCCTGGTTCGTAACGTCGAATGATACTGTCAGCGAAATTTACAAAAACACTGGAACGGTCTTGCTTGTTTTTATTATAGTCTAAAACACCAGACCTTCCTCATTTTTCATGGACAAATCATGAAACTTAAAATTACCCATCGCATTGAAGACAACGTCTGTATTCTTTCCTTACAAAATGCCATCAACTGGCGTAACACGGAGGAGTTGTATTTCTACACAGACACCTTGTTGAAAAAAGAGTCCCCCACCGCCTTTATTGTCAATCTGGAAAAAATACCCCGTGTTGATTCTTCAGCATTGGGAATACTTTTGACCATTTATAAAAGAATGCGGAGAGCACAAGTTCCCTTTGTCCTTTGTGGCCTGAACTCCGATATTCGAGAAACGCTCCAATCTCTTTATTTGAAGCAGACGTTTTCCATTTACGATACAGAAAAAGATGCCAAGCTGTTTATTCATCAATCGTCTTGCTATTATCGAGTGTCCTGACAAATAATAGCCAAAAAACTATTCAATCTTTCTGGCAATTTCCCCGTCATTGCGATGCAAATCCATCAAATCGTCCTAAAAAACTGCAAGAGCCTCCCCCCTTAACATCTTTAACAAGGCATTAACCAAATTTTTCCACCTATGATAGATGGTTGCCAATTTGTCATTGAGCGAACTTGGTCATTGAAATCTTGTTTTGAATTTAAATGTTTGAATCACTTCCTGATATTTGACGGACTGCTATTTCTTTGAGCTTCAACGTATAAGCCCCATAAGATGTTAGCCCGGTACCATCCAAGGACAAAGCTGCAAACCGAATTTGCTCAGCATATCTACCAAAAAGCATGGCAATTCCCTCATCTAGCCTCTCCCTGAGAGAAGAATTGTAAGGTTAAAAAACTTTTGAAGTTAATGTACTTAGTGTATAGCTCAAAAGTAAGTATGACGTAAAAAGCTAAAAGACAAGAGCAAAACCATAAGGTCAATACAATTTTTTAAATTTACAATTTAATTTTTTATAAAATCTATTTTTTAATAGATTTTTATATTGAAAATTAATCCAGCTTGGTTTATACATGCTAAACAACCACAACACTTCAATGAATGATAATATTTTAGACAGGATGATATGTTAATAGCAATAACCTCTCTTATTTTAACCAGCATATGTGCTCCCTGGATTAATCATAAAATACCAAACAAAGCAGGATGGATTCTCAGTCTGGCGCCCTTGTCTTTATTCATTTATGGCCTGTTATTAACTTCCAGCATAGTGTCTGGAACTGTCTTCAACGATTCTTGGAATTGGATCCCCAGTCTAGGAATTGAACTTTCATTCTATGTAGATGGTCTGGGCATCCTTTTCTTTTTGCTAATCACTGGGATTGGGACGCTTGTTTTGATTTATACTGGAGCCTATTTGAAGGGACATCCACAACAGGGCAGGTTTTACACCGTTTTGTTGCTATTCATGACCGCCATGATCGGAATGGTTGTTTCTGATAACCTTTTAGTGCTGTTCATTTTTTGGGAACTAACCAGCATTACGTCGTACCTGCTCATTGGCTTCAAGCATGAGAGTGAAGAAGCCAGAACATCGGCATTACGTGCGTTGATCATTACAGGCAGTGGGGGACTTTGTTTACTAGCAGGCATCATTTTATTAGGGCAGGTGGGAGGAAGTTATCAATTTTCTGAACTCGTCCAACAAGGGGATTTGATTCATCAATCGTCACTCTATCTGCCGATTCTCATGCTCATACTGATAGGAGCTTTTACGAAATCGGCTCAATTTCCTTTTCATTTTTGGCTGCCTGGGGCCATGGTGGCACCAGCTCCAGTCAGCTCTTTTTTGCACTCAGCAACTATGGTCAAAGCCGGATTTTTCTTGCTGGCTCGCTTAACCCCTATTTTAGGACTGACTGCTGCCTGGCATGCTTGGGTGATGGGGATTGGAGCCCTCACAATGCTGTTTGGAGCATTGATGGCCATCGCTCAGACGGATTTAAAAAAGCTATTGGCTTATTCAACCATCAGCGCACTGGGAACTTTATTTTTGTTGATAGGGATTAATACAGAACTGTCCATCAAAGCAGCCATCTTGTTTCTAATTATCCATTCCCTTTATAAGGGCACGCTCTTCATGGTTGCGGGAACCATTGATCACGAAACTGGAACCCGTGATGTGCATGCGCTGGAAGGTCTCTTTCGAGTTATGCCCTGGGTTGGCATTGCAGCTAGTTTAGCAGCATTTTCCATGTCGGGTCTTCCTCCCTTATTAGGCTTTATTGGAAAAGAATTGATCTATGAAGCAAAAATTCAGGCTCCGGGAATTTACCAATGGGTTTTGCCCCTGGCAGTTCTTGCAAATGCTCTGAACGTCGCCATTGCTTTGATTGTCGGCTTGCGTCCTTTTTTAGGAAAAACCCCACTCCACCTTTCAAGAAAACATGCTGTGCCTGTGGGATTGTGGTTAGGTCCTGTTGTGCTTGCCATTGCAGGACTCTTGTTGGGGATATTTCCAGGATGGATCAATGGACTGAGCAATGCCGCGGCTTCTGCTGTGAGAGCAGAAGTGACCCAAATCAAACTGGCTTTGTGGCATGGCATCAACCCAGTCCTTTTATTGAGCATTTTTACGGTTATCTTGGGATTGGGATTTTTTGCAATTCGAGAAAAATTGCGAAAAGTCAAAAAACGGCACCAATCTTTGTCAAAGTGGGGACCCAAGCAACTCTACGAGCACGTATTTGAAAGTGTACTCATTTTTGCGAAACGCCATACAGACTGGTTGCAAAATGGCAATCTACGCTTCTATATCGTGGTGATCATGGTAACAGCATCTCTTGCCCTGGGCAGTACCTTGATCCGGGTGACCGATTGGAGTCACCTGGTAACTAATTTTGGGGAAGCTAAAGTTTATGAGTGGGCTATTGCCATTTCTATCGTCACTGCTGCCACATTTACCATGCTCAGTAGTTCCCGACTTATCAGTGCGATTGTGATGGGAGTGGTGGGTTATAGTGTGGCTCTGATCTTTGTTTTATACAGTGCCCCCGATTTGGCCATCACTCAGATTTTAGTAGAAACACTCACGGTTATTTTATTTGTTTCCGTTGTCTATCATTTGCCCCAATACCGGAGTTTGCTCAGTCCCTCGGTGAAGTGGCTTCATGCCGGCATTTCTATAATTTTTGGGATCATCATGAGCCTGGTTACACTGAAAGCCATCAATATCCAGTTGCATGATTCCATTTCACATTTTTTTGTGGAAAATAGTTTAACCCAGGCATTTGGAAGAAATGTGGTGAATGTCATTTTAGTGGATTTTCGGTCAATCGACACTCTTGGAGAAATTACGGTGCTCGGCATTGCAGCTCTAGGAGTTTACGCACTTCTGCAGTGGAAAACCAATCAACAAGAGGAACTATGAATTCCATTATTCTTCAACTATCCGCAAAACCCATTGCTTTATTGCAAATAGGATTATCACTTTTTCTTCTCCTGAGAGGACACAATGAGCCTGGGGGAGGATTCATTGGAGGACTCATTGCCGCCTCTGCATTAATTCTGGTGGCCATGGCCTATGACGTGGAAAAGGCAAAGGGGTGGATGAAGTTTGACCCCATAACCTGTATCAGTGGAGGATTACTCATGGCACTGTCGAGTGGACTGTTGGCATGGCTGTTCAAAGCTCCCATGATGACGGGACTCTGGAAAGGCAGCTTATGGCTTCCTTTCGTCAATAAAGTCAAATTAGGAACCCCATTATTGTTTGACATCGGAGTCTATTTTGTTGTGATCGGAATCAGTACCTTGATTATTTTTTCATTAATGGAAGTAGAAAGGAAATGATGGAAAGTTTGTTAGCTGTTGTGATTGGATGTTTGTACGCCATCGGGCTGTATTTAATTCTAGAGCGAAGCCTGGTGAAACTCATTTTTGGATTGCTCCTTTGGGGACAAGCCACCAATTTACTGATTTTTACCTCAGCAGGACTACTTGGTGGAAAACCTCCTATTGTCCCTGAAACAGGAAAGTTATTGAGTTATGCCGATCCTCTCCCTCAAGCATTGATCTTGACCGCGATTGTCATTGGCTTTGGTATGATTTCTTTCACTCTCGTCCTTTCAAAAAAAGTGTATCAACGTTTACACACGGACGATCTAGAGCAAATGAAAGGATATGAATCATGAATATCCTGTTAGCGTTGCCGGTTGTGATTCCTCTTCTAACAGGAATCTTTGGCTTATTGACATTGAAATACCACAGGGTTCAGGCTTGGATCAGCCATGCTGGTGCTATTGGCTTATTTGCCTCAGCCCTTATTTTGTTGCAATCCGTCTGGAATCAGGGCATCCAAAGTATCCAGCTAGCAAATTGGCAAGCACCATTTGGCATTAGCTTTGTTGCCGATTTACTCAGTGCCTTGATGTTGGTCATTACAGGGTTTATCGCTATCTGCATCAGTTTTTATGCTGCTGCGTATGAGGAGAAATCCTATACTAAATTGGGATTCTATCCGCTCGTTCATTTTTTACTGATGGGGGTTTGCGGGGCCTTTTTAACCGGAGACTTATTCAATCTGTACGTGTGGTTTGAAGTCATGCTAATGTCTTCTTTTGTACTGATGGTTCTGGGGAACACCAAAATGCAAATGGCCGGTGGATTTAAGTATGTCTCGATCAATATTATTTCTTCCGTCTTGTTTTTAGCAGCGTTGGGCATTTTATATGGCAAAGTCGGGACTTTAAACATGGCTGATTTATCGGTCAAGCTGGTACAGAAAGAAAATTCTGAAGTGGCTTTGACTGCCGGCATTTTATTGATGGTCGCTTTTGGCATCAAGGCCGGAGTATTTCCATTATTTTTCTGGCTGCCCGCCTCCTACCATACCCCACCTGTCGTGGTCTCTGCCCTCTTTGCAGGGCTTTTGACTAAAGTTGGTGTGTATACCTTGATCCGTGCGTTTACCTTAATTTTTACCCAGGATATTCCGTATACTCACACCATTTTACTGGTGATTTCAGGATTTACGATGGTCAGTGGGGTCTTAGGGGCAGCCTCCCAATATCATTTTAGAAAGATCCTCTCGTTTCATATCATCAGCCAAATAGGATATATGACGTTAGGATTGGCAATCTTTACAAAAGCGGCATTATCGGCTGCTGTGTTCTACACCCTGCATCATATTGTGGTGAAAACGAATCTGTTCCTGATCAGTGGAGTCGTTCAAAAAGCCAAAAGGACCGAAGAACTGCAAAACATAGGGGGACTCTACAAATGGTACCCTTGGTTAGCAGTTGTCTTCCTGGTTCCGGCATTGTCCTTAGGAGGTATTCCTCCACTTTCTGGTTTTTTTGCTAAATTTGCCATGATCAAAGCCAGTTTGGAAGCCGAATACTACTGGATTGCTGGCATCGCTTTAGCGGTTGGTGTTTTAACGCTTTATTCAATGACTAAAATCTGGGCGGAGGCCTTTTGGAAGAAAGATCCAAATCAAGAACAATCCGAAGCACCTCAACCCTTGTCCAAGCCTATGCTATTTCCTATTGTACTAATGGCCGTTGTGACAATTGGCATTGGGTTGTTTCCACAATGGTTATTTCAATTTACGGATGTGGCTGCAGAGCAGCTGCTAAACCCACAAATTTATGTTCAAGCTGTTTTAGGAGAAAACTATGAAATTCTTGGTCAAAATCCCTAATTTAATCCTGTTTATGATCTTTTATCTTCAGGAGATCCTGCTCTCCAATCTAAGGGTTGCTTATGATGCGTTGGCACCAACATATCAAATGAAACCCGGCATTTTAGAGATTCCTTTGGATGCTAAAACGGATACTGAAATTCTAGCATTTTCCAACTTAATGACCATGACTCCGGGAACAATGACTTTTGCTTTGTCTGAAGATCGATCCAAACTGTATATTCATGCAATGTATGTCGATCATCCTGATGTATTTAAAAAGGAAATCAAAACAAACTTTGAACAACGCCTACTGAGAGTATTACGATGAATTTTTTTGAATGGATCCTCCAAATCAGTTTTTTGTTACTGATTGCAGCTTTAGGGTGTGCACTTTATCGCCTAATCAAAGGCCCTTCGTTGCCTGATCGAATCGTGGCTCTAGATTTAGTAGCGATGGTGATTGCTGGAATGGCTGCAGTTTATGCGATTGCAGTGAATCAACCTGTATTTTTGGATGTATTATTGATACTGGCCATTGTGCTTTTCTTTGGCACCATTGCTTTTGGACGATATTTAGAAAGGATGATGAAAAAAAATGGAATGGATTAGTGGTAGCTTTATAATAATCGGTGCTTTTTTTATCTTCATTGCTGGATTGGGCCTAGTCCGTTTTCCAGATGTTTACACGCGGATGCATGCGGTCTCCAAATCAATGTCGATGGGAATTGGAGCAATTTTGATTGCGGCCATGCTGGAGTTTGCCTCTTGGAGCAGCAGTCTCAAAGCTTTGTTGATCATTGTTTTCTTGTTTTTAACCATACCTGTTACTTCCCACATCATAAGCATCGTGGCCTACTTCCTGAAAGTGCCCTTATGGACAGGTACCAAAATTGATGAATTTTCAAAGACAAACTGAACAGGGCAGCCATTCTCATCGAAACCTGATATAGTGCCGTGAATTAGGTTTTGTTTGCCATCCTCTTTGCCCATGAGACAATCTTCCAAAACTGTCATGCTGAGCTAGTCGAAGCATCTCAGAGACCCTTCGACTATGCTCAGGGTGACATAGCATTCAATGTGCCAAACAAAACCAAAATCTCACTACTATACCAAGTCACGTTTAAAAAAGTGACAATACTTTTAATTCGTCTCCCTGGGGAGAGTACTAAGGTGAGGGGATAAAAATGCTTGTCACTTTTTTAAACGCAACTTGGTATGAATAATAAAGTGACTCGGCGGACCTCCACTGCCATTAAGTTAAAATCTAGCGTTTGATTTATCAGGATTGAATGGCGTTGAATGCATCTCCTCTCCCTGAGAAGAGGATTAAGGTGAGAGGGAAAGGAGGGGATAAAATCAATGAGAAATCAGAATGACAAGGCTAGAAAGCTTGTCATCCTGACAATAGGCGTCTTTCATATAAGGTATACAACCTCAACGAAGGATCGAATATCCCTCAAGTAAATAGTGAATCCAATGTCACCGGAGATTGGAATCCTTTGGGTTTGACAGTCAACACAGAACAATTCACTTGATTGAGAATATCCTCTGCGTTGTTGCCAATGAAGAAGCCTGGTATACCCGTTCGTCCTACTGTTCCCATAATGATCACGTCGACTTCCTTCTCTAGAGCCAATCGAGGAACTTCTTCCACTACATTTCCTTTGAGCAAATGGACTTCATGATCAACGGCATCGATTGGATTGCGTTCTAAAAGCTCATGAAGTTGCTGTTTATGTTGGATTCGAACTCGATCCGTTGCATTGCGGACATCTGTTTTATACATCAGAGCCAGAGTAGAACGACTTTCTATTGCGGCTTCACCCCGCATTTTCCAGGTATGGACAACATGCAATTTGCTTTGTTCCCGTACAGAAAATGAAGTGGACAATTGCATGATGACATCACTCAGCGAATCTCCTGGTTTGTCAAACCGTTTGGGAGCAACCGCTGCCAAAACCTGTTTGTATTCGCGATAAGGTCCTGGTTTGATCATCCATACAGGAGTGGGGCACTTACGTACTAAATGCATATCTGTACTCCCCAATAATTTTTCTTTATAACCAATAGTACCTTCTGCTGTTTTCACGACCATGTCATGTCCATTTTTCATGACAGAACGGATGATTTCAAGGAAAGGCTCACCCACCAATATCTCCAGATCGACCTCAATGGAGTCATCAACCACTTCTTTGACCCACTTCTCCAGATTTTCCATTTCATCTTTGAGTATTTGCTGTTCCACCTCTTCGACAGAAACCAGTTCCAGGGCCTGAGTCAGATCATCAGGAAGATGCTTGATGGCTTTAATCACTTTTAAGACGGCTCCATTTTTTTGTGCCAATAAAGCGGCACGTTTGAGGGTATCTTGGTCATACTCGACAGAACTTTTGACAAATAAAATATTTTTAAAACGTTGCATAAGGACCTCTTTTTCTTTGGGTTAGGCTAAAATATGAAAAATGATTAAGACAGATTTCGTGCATCGATTAATAGGTTTCTGGTGAACGATATCGCAACAAGCATCCCACTCCATCATATTGCATCAAGCGGTAACTATCTTCGACTAACTCTACTTTACATCCTGTTTGAGTGGCTAACTTGACAAGCTCTTCCCGTTTATCTTCCTCTTTGAATTCTTTCGCTAAAACCAGCATATCTGCTTGCCCTTTCTGTAATGCTTTCAGGCAAGCAGGTATTCCGACGACCGCTAGACCGTCTGTATAAATTTTCTTTTGTAACAATTCCACTGCTTCCAGTGATTCTTGCTGTTCCTGATTGACAAAAGCATTTAAGGTTTCTGCAACAATCGCATTGAGTTTTTCTTTCTCAGAAACTTTGAGTGCATCAATCACTTTCTCTTGCAAATGAGGTGGCAATTCATTCTTTATACGGGCGGTCATCTTTGCGTTACCAACTAAAACAATATGAGTATAACCTCCTGAATTTACAATATTTTCCAGGATTTTTACTTTTTCTTTAACGAACTTCTCGGTGCGATTTTTACGATGGTTTTGGTAATGTTCTTTGGTCCATTCACGTCCAATTCGCTTTCTGAGTTCAGGGCGTTCAACCCATACAGATTCAGTCACTTCTCCGTAATTGACCTCAAAGATGCGTCCTGACTCTTCGGTTGACAATACAAATACATATCGATAGTAGGTGTCTTTCAACTCAACCAAACGATAAATACTAGGAGTTGTCTCCACAATAAATTCATTGGGCAATGGAACCCTGAACCTGAGTTCTAAAGAAAAAGGACTCTTTCCCCCCCTGGTAAAAAAGGCCAGCCCTTTTACCTGAGAAAGATCAACATTCTTCAGACGGTTGTCGATCACTTTGAGCGCTTCTTCAAAACTGTGTTTTTGACTGCCAAAAATTGACTTTTCAATCCACTGAATTCTTTGTTCCATGTAAGATTGGCTATTGTGCAGTCCTTTTTCTACATTGAGATAGCAACTGATTACAGGATCATCATTTTCCTCTAAAGTTGCTAAAGTTTTGATATGCTGTTTTAAATTTTTTAAATCCACTATCTATCTCCTGAATATATCCATTTAGGTGATTTCCAAGAATGAATTTACCCAGATTGTGCCAGATTTTTTTAGAGCTTCAAGCGGTGCGCCAATACGGCCTCCCACCAACAAAATGGGTAAATTCTTTGCCGAAAAGTGCCTTACTTCTGCAATGCCGCAATTCGAGTTTCCAACGGGGGATGGCTTGAAAATAATTTCATAAAAGCTGTTTTTCCTGAAATTTTCATCGACGCTAGCGCAGGAGAACGATCATCGTGAGGCAACTCATGCAGTTGCTGCAACTTTTTAAGCCCCTTGATCATTTTCTCTTTGCCCACATACTGTGCCGACCCTGAATCTGCTCGAAACTCTCGCCTTCTGGAAAACCACATCACAATGGTGGATGCCAAAATTCCAAAAAGAATTTCAAAAACGATGGAAACACCCAGATATGTTAAGGTTGAAACCCCTCCCCCTTCTTCCTCATCGCTACTGAAAAATTGAGCAACAAAGTACGCAGCGATTCTGGCAAAGAAAATCACAAAGGTATTGACAACTCCTTGAATCAAAGCCAGAGTCACCATATCACCATTGGCAACATGGGCAACTTCGTGTCCCAGTACTCCTTCCAGTTCGTCCTCATCCATGTGTTTTAATAAACCTGTGGAGACAGCAACTAATGCTTTGTTTTTATTCCACCCTGTGGCAAAGGCGTTGGCCTCTTCACTTTCATAAATTCCGACTTCAGGCATCCCAATTTTGACTTGCTTGGCCAAATCTTCCACTTTAGAATAAAGCCAGGCCTCCTGCCCACTGGAAGGCTGTTCAATCAATTGAATGCTATAGGCTTTTTTAGCCATCCACTTGGAAATGAATAATGAAATGAATGACCCTGTGAATCCAACCACTGCTGCAAAAACCAGCAATGATTGATAATTCAACCCCTTGCTACTTAGAAATGGCTCAATATTGAGTACCCTCAGAATAATCGAAACCACAATAATGATGCCCAGATTGGCTGCTAAAAATAAACCAATACGCTTCATCTCTATACTCCTGTAAAAAATTCAAAGTTTAACAATACAGTCTCTTTCATCGTTCCATCCCTCTGGTAGAATGTTCGACAGAACACCCTGTGTCTTATTTGACCACGGGAAACCTCCAGTGGGACGGTCGAAATCCATATTCAATCTGAAAAAAATATAACATTATATTTTTTAATCCACAATATAATTTTTTATAAAATCTATTAAAAAATAGATTTTATAAAAAATTCGTCCCTAAATAACCTTTCTAACAATTACAATAACTGATGTTATGTAGACAATTTTTGCAAGAGTATTTTTTCTCTGTAAGAGAAATTTATATCACCCCAGGTTCAAAGAAGTGCCACCCTGGTTTGAACACGAGTTACAACAATTTTTGATTCTCTCTATTCAGAAAATCCATTTGTTTTGAAAGTCACCAAGCCCTGGAAGATGGTCTTTTGATCTAAATTCTGATGGTTCAGTTTTTTTTCCAGTTGTTTGGATTGTTCGTAAAGTTGCTTGAATTCCCTCTTGTTCAAAGCAACCTCACGAATCTGGGTCCATTTGTGATGTAGAAATTTCAATTTACTGAGTTTTTCTTCACCACGATAGAGGATATATTGGCTTTCCCGAGTTCCTCCCTTGCCAATATCAGCAACGAATCCCAGGAACGGAATATCCTGTTGCCGGTCTTCATAAAGCAGAATAAAGCTTTGATTGGCTGAACTTTCAGGAACAAAGGACCAGTCAATGTTTTTTTCTTTTTGTATCAATGCTTCCGCAGAACTGGTAATCGCTTCGACCTTCATATCAGCAAGTGCTTTTGCTTTTACTCCAGGAAAGATTTCAAAGGGATTGTTAAACATGGGACTGTAAATACTACGGACTACCAGATCTAATTCATCCGATAAGACATCTTCTAAGTAACCATAGTATTGCTCAAAATCCACCACAGCATCAAATCCAGTATAGCTCAGTTGCACATAGCGGTGTAGCTGTAAATGACGGCAGGGTTCCTGGATTTTAATCAGTTCAAAAATAGGCTCTCTCAAGCGTTGTAGATCTTTAATGGCAAGGTTAATCGCACTTTTAACAGGATCCCCTTTCGCTTGTAAACGTCCTCGAATTTCCAACAAATGAGTCCTCAATTCTTCTTCATCAATCTTCTCATAAAGGTGTTCAAATAAATATTCTAACGCATCATATTGAATGCCTCGGGTTTTCGACTTACGGGGCATCAACTCACGAACTTTCTCCCACTCTTGCTTTTCTAAACGGGTCCGTTTCCGTGAAATTTTCCTGAGCATAATTTTCATTTGGATAAGGTTCTAATCAGAGCAGTGTATCAAAAGTGTCCCTACTCTAACAAATCCCCTTAAATTATCAATAAAATAAATTGTAAAATCTATTTTTTAATAAATTTATTTGACACATATCAAAAGTTGATCTATAGTGTGAAGCATATATTTGAATTTGTGCGAAATTAAATAGCACTAAAACGATACTATTTAAAGAAAGGTCACCATGAAATCATTAATCTCAAAAGACAAGGAAGTTCGCATTACACGTGCAATGGTAAAAAAGGCGGTTACGGATTTTTTGCAAAGGGGTGGAAGAATAAAAATACTGCCGGCTGAACCATACCACTCCAGTCAAGTCGTTGGAGGAGACAAGTGGGGTGCTTACGAAGCTCTGCATCGGTTAGAATATGCATCGGCTTAGGTCTTGCGAAACCAGAGTCCTGTCAAATACTCATTTCCTGAACGGGCTCTGGTCGCTGTCTTTCTTTCCTATGAATTACCAGATTTTAAACAAATTTTAGATGGAACGATCACAACGAGGATCGTTATTTTGTAAGGCATTTAACTCTTCTTTCTCCAAAGGAGAATTATCACAGCCATGCCCTGTTTCACAAGTAAAATCCCATTGAGTCGCTGCCTGAGAATGACAGGCAAAACAATTCTCTCCTCGCTGATTAAAAACCTCTACTGTTCCTCTAGAAATAATTTGAGTGCCTGCTTGAGAAGGCTCTAATAAAAAAAATTCCCAATCATTGGTCTGCGGATTCCACCCTTCTGTTCGTTTGAACATTGCTTCAGAAGGAAGTAACTGAATAATGGTTCCTGGTGGATAGCGTTTTCCTGCTGGCGAGTTGGCAACTGTTAAAGTTTCTTCCAGATTCCCCCATTTATTCGTGATTCTGAAATTTCGTACTTTTGTCCAATTCAGAATGCATTCAAAATCCGTTGCCCTGAGTACCTGGTTTTCATCTTCTGCCACGCTATTATCTGATTCAAGACTCTCTACATCCGTTTCTACTTCAAATTGTGCACATAGGGGTGAATCAAGATTGAGTTGATTGAATTTTCCACAAGCAAACAGAGAAAGCACTTCTGTTTCAAGAGTCTGTTGCAAAGTCTTCAGACTTTCAATTGCAGCCTGAATTCGCACTCTTCCCTGAGAATCATCAATCATTGTCTTTAACGGATTTTGCTCATCACCAATTGCACTAATCACTTGAAGAGTGTTCTCAAGCGTTTCCTGCACTCTATCTGAAGCCCCGCTGCTGCCATATTCTGCCACAAATTCATCCATTCCAGGCCCTGTTTGCTCTCCAAAATCTCCCGTATACAACGATAGCACCCCTCTAATATTGTCTTGCAATTCATTCAAAGTGTTTCCACTGAATCGTGATTCAATCAGAGTGGGGTCCGCATTAACAGGGCTATCACTCAAAGGCTTTGCCAACTGGATATCAGCCATTTCTGCTACAAGTTCAATCATGGCATTAACCAGGGTCCACAGTTGATAGGTCTGGCTAAAATTATTCTCAATTTTCATAAAATTTGTGACATATGGATCGCTGTAGCCTGTGGGACTATCCCAGTCACTCTTTATTTCCAAAGTCGTCCCTTTGACTATCCTTGAGACAATTGCCAGATAAGCTATTTCAGAATCCGTGAAACGATCCAATGATTTTACATTGCCCTCTTTATCATCTCCATAGAGCAAATATTCCATCACATGAAAACCCGATAAACTGCGGTCCAGGCTCAAAATAAAGAATATAGAAAAACTATCAGACTCCGCTAAGATTTGCTCAAGTTCGTTGACATCAAAGGGCCAGCTATCCAATTGCTCACCCAATTCATCGTAAACGACTGGTCCCAAAAAAAATGCTTCGCTTTGTGTCCAAAAAGAACGAGCGGCTTTCCATTTATTTCTGGCCAGGTCTAAATTAGCCTGAGTTTTTTTTTCCTTTAATGCTTCAACAGCATTCTGAAGTTCCTCTGCCTTTTCATCCAGTTCAACATAAGTTGCCATCATGACATTGACACCAAGATTCTCAATGAGACGGGCGATTGAGTCTTCAGATGACAGGTTATTTTCTGATTCTGCTACTGTTTCATTTTGAGTCTCTAAAGTACTTGACGAGCTACTTCCCCCACCCGAACCACCACAACCGACAAACAATACGATTCCCAAAAAAAACAAAAAGTTTACAATCTTATGGCAAGTAATGTTGTATCGCATCTTTCCACTCTACTAAACAATAGTTCAGACAATTTTATTGGACGCAAATGCAGGCTGATTGATTATCAATGCCCCCAAACTTTTAGAAATATGGCTAAAGGGATTCCAAAAATTTGATCAAGGCTTGCCGTTCTTTTTTAGACATTTGTCGAACGATCTCTCGGGAAGGTTCTGCTTCACCACCATGCCACATGATGGCTTCCATCAGAGTCCGGGCCCGTCCATCATGTAAAAAGGTAGCAGCAGGATTCACAATTTGTGTCAATCCAATTCCCCACAAAGGCCGGGTTTTCCATTCTCGACCATTGGCTTCAAAATCCTCTCTACCATCAGCCAGTTCCTCTCCCATATCGTGCAATAACATATCAGAAAATGGATAAATCTTTTGATGAGATAATGTGGGAATGGAAGGATGTTCGCCTGTTGTAAAAGAAGGATGGTGACAAGTATCACATTCAGCCTTTGCAAACAGGGCCGCTCCTTGAATCACTTCAGAGTCATCAATATTACGTCTTGTCGGAACAGCTAAAGTTTGAGTATAAAAGACCAGTGTGTTAGCAAATTCATCAGAAACTTCTGGAGTATTTTCTTCCTGAGACACGCTTTCCTGAGTTAAAAGATAATCCTCATACAGAGGAGTTCCCTGAATACTTTCCTCCAGAAAAGCAAAATTGGTAATTCCAATGTCCCCCCTCAACGCACCAAGCGATTGATGAAGCACAGAAGGAGTATTGGCTTTCCAGCCAAACCTTCCCAAAGAGATCGCATTCCCTGCACCTGCTTTGACTTTTTCAATGTCACAAACATAATTGGGCCGTCCTGAGTACCCATCGCCATCAGCGTCGTTTTCATCAGCAAGTGCCAAAATATCTTCTTCCTTGATGGCTTCCAACAACCCCAGGCCAAATATGGGTAATCCCACCCTTGGACTGGTCTTCACATCTTCCT
>JANQHV010000252.1 GCA_028282505.1 SAR324 cluster bacterium
TTTAAAAAGCCATTCCTGAATTTTATCTGTCAAGATATCAAGTTCAACTGGTTTGGCAAGATAATCATCAGCACCCGCTTCCATACATTTTTCACGATCCCCTTGCATGGCTTTGGCTGTAAGAACAATTACCGGTAAATTTTTGAAGCGGGAATCGTTTCTAATTCTGCGTAGTGTTTCATATCCATCCATCCGGGGCATCATGATATCCAAAAGTACAAGACTGACATCCGGTTCTTCCTCCAGTTGATCCAGTGCTTTGAGCCCGTCATGGGCCAGTAGCACCTTACTTGCTTTTTTTTGTAAAAAAGATGCCAAAGAAAAAATATTGCGGACATCATCATCCACTACCAGTATAGTCACGGGTGATGGCTTAAAATCTTTTATTTTCAGCTTAGTCTCATCCAATCCATTTTTCACAATCCGGATTTCAGAGAGTGTATTTTGATCAACGGAAGCCTGGATTTTTCCGTTTGTTTTGTTTGACTGCTTATTTTGCAGCAAATCAAACATAGCTTGAAACAATCGTGTGGCATCGACAGGTTTTGACAAGTATTCGTTTGCTCCCGCATCTAAACATTTCTCACGGTCTCCTGCTAGGGCTTTTGCCGTCAAAGCGATAATGGGTAATTTTTCCCATTTAGAAACCATGCGGATATGCGCCATTGCTTCATAACCACTCATCACTGGCATCATGATATCCATCAACACGATATCGACCTTGTTGCAAGTGGACAATATTTCCAAAGCTTCTCGGCCATTGTTTGCTGTTTTGATGATGCTATTGATGGGATCTAGAATTTGTTTAATGGCAAAGGTGTTTCGTTTATCATCATCAACAATAAGAATGGTTAGGTCTTTTTCGATCAAATGTGCCTTGACATGTTCGAGAGAATATTCAGAAACCACTGATTTTGTTATAGCAAGAGTGGATTGATCGGATTTTTGCCCTTTAGGAAACTCTAAAGGCAGATAAAGAGTAAATGCAGCTCCTTCTCCTTCTTTGCCTTCCACTTGAATTTCCCCACCCATCAATTGGGAAAATTTTCGGGATATGGAAAGTCCCAATCCTGTGCCTCCATATTTACGGCTTGTAGTCCCATCCACCTGACGAAATGCCTCAAAGATTTGTTCCTTTTTATTCTGAGGAATCCCAATCCCCGTATCCCTTACCTTAATTCCAATTGTGTTGCCAGGATGGAGTGCCGTATCAATAAACGCTGTTTTTCGAGAGGGTAGATTAAGCTCAATGTACACTCCACCTTCACTAGTAAATTTGAAGGCATTGGACAAAAGATTACGCATGATTTGCTCCAATTTTGCCCAATCGGTATGGAGAGTTTTGGGCACCCTGGCATCGACAGTTGTTTGAAATTCAAGATTTCGTGAAGCTGCAACATGTTTGAATTGCCGTTCCATTCGGGCACAGAACAATTGTAAATCCCCATCTTCTGTCGTAACCTCCATTCGTCCCGCCTCCACTTTAGAGAGATCTAAAATGTCATTGATCAAACGGAGTAAATCAGTACCACTTTCATAGATAATCAAAGCTGATTCCACTTGGCTTTCTGTCAAGTTCTGCTCCTCATTTTCCGATAGCATTCTTGCCAAAATCAACAAACTATTCAAAGGAGTGCGCAGTTCATGGGACATATTGGCCAAAAACTCTGATTTATAACGACTGGCATTTTCCAGTTCATCAGCCTTTTCTTTGAAAACATTGGCAGCAATGGCCATGGCGCCAATCTCATCACTTCGTTCCTGGCTGGGAATTTCCACATTCTTTCTGCCACGTGCCAGACTGCTCAAACTTTCAGTCATTCTTTTAATTGGTTTTGCGGTATTTTGTGTAATCCACCATGCTAAGATCAAGCCCATCACCACCGCAAATCCAGATAGAAACGCATTAAAATCACTCAAGAAAGCCACATTGGAATGAAAATCCGATTCGACGGTTTGCTGCTCTTGCAAAGTAAATTCTTTGAGTTCTTGAGCCAGGTGGGCAATTTCAGCAGCTTGTCCTGCCATGACAACATAGACCAAATGCATGTAGGCACGGGTTGCCTGGACCTGTCCGGAAAACGCTTCTTCATACCTGGGAGCCAACAAAGCCACTTGAGCCACCAGATTCCGTGATTCCTCATCAAGCGGTTGCTTTTGCAACTCGATCAGTTCTTTTTGAAAAGAACTTAATCGTTCTTTTGTGCTTTTTTCTAAGATAGAATCAGGGCTGTGGATGAAATCCTGAGCATCTTTGTGAGCCAATAGAAATGTTTCTTGTGCCGCTCCGGTGACTGCGGCAATCGTCATGTGTCTCAATTGTAAATTCCAGTCCAGTACTTTACCCAACATGCTGCTTGTTTCCTTGGCCAGCTTGTTCATGCGTTCTTGAATATAATGTTCTCGAAGTTGATATTCTTCAACCGCTGCATCAAAACTTTCTTGATAGGAATCAAAATGCTCTCTCATGCGTTTCAAAACATCAGTTCTGTGTTTATCGGTAATCAACTCATCAACTTCATTCAATTGCCCATCTAAGATACCCTGAAGGGTATGCACCCGTTTGACCATTCCACTATAACCAGAATAAGTAAAAGCAAGCACACTCCGCTGCAATTCCAGTACATTGCGCTCAATCTCCAGAATAGCAATGGTTTCGGAGTTGATTTTTCCATATTGACGCAAACTGTTGCTGATTTTGTCAAACCCACTATTGGACACAATCGACTGCAAGACCAAAATTCCAATGACGGCCCCAAATCCTAGAAAGATTCGTGTGCCTATATTCAAGCGTATTCTTCTCAACCAACCTAACATGACTCTCCTTATTCGATGCCAACAGATGCATCAAGCCAATAGAAATTCATACCAACGGGGCAAACTATACTCATAGGTATCCATCACTGTATTCCAAACCGCTACATTACTGAAGCGTTTCCAATAAGATCCTCCATTACGGATAGCTCCCTTTTTCACAGCAATTTTTCCATCCGGCCCCTTCAATTCAATTGCTGATGGTTTTCCTTCATACCAATAATCCCACTCTTCCTGGCTCAAATGAGGACGAGCCCTCTCTGGAATAGAGATGTAATATCCCTGCCTGGCGACAAAAGCACCCGGCCAACCGGACAACCACCAATTCATGAATTCATAAGCGGCATCTTTCACCCGACCAGTTGTTTTTGATGACAGACACATCACTCCATGCCAGGCACGATACCCCTCCTTAGGAGCAGCATAAACAGCAGGAATTCCCCTTTCGTTCAGATCGGCGACGGCAGGAGAGAACATACTGGCAATGGAAGCACGTCCACTGGCCAGAAAATCAGCCGACTCTGGAACTGAATTCCAAAATCCACTGAAATGACCATTCTGTTTTTTTTCAATCAGAATCGAAAAGAGTTTATCGATTTCTGCTTTGGTCATATTTCCCATGTCTTGGAATTTCATCAATCCCAGTGCTTCTGCTGCCAAAGCCACATCAAAAATACCAATGGTTGGTGCATTCACTAAGGCCACTTTCCCTTTGTAACGATCATCCAATAACCAGCCCCAACTTTCTGTTTCATAGGCAATTCCACGCTCAATATAACGGGTATCATAACCAAAAGAATCAACATTGTGAACATATGGTAAAAAACTAACCTGCTCCGTTTGATTTCTTCCCAGACTCCCATCTTCCTGAGCATAAAGTAATTTGTAAGGAGCGTCACCCAAGCCAAGATTGGCATCAGGTGTGAGTTTCCCTTTTTTTGTCAAGTCATTGATGTCATTCCATAATTTGATACGTTTGATGGAGATTGGTTGAATCGCATCAGCACGCCATAAGATATTGATACTGTTGGACCATTGTTCATAAATATCAAAAGACTGTGGACGTGCTGATGCCTTTTGTAAAACCCGGGCGCTTCCTCCTGGCTCAAATTCAATGTGAAACCCCAACTCCTTTTCTGCACGGGTTCTTATCGCTTCTCTCAGGGTCACATGGGTCCCTAATACACGCAGGGTGATTTTTTCTTGCGCAAAAACATAAGGGGCTGCAAATTGCCCGGCTAACAGAGTTGTGCCTGTTTTTTTCAGAAAATTTCGTCGATTCAATGGTATTGTTTTCCTTATATCCACCTGTCAACCTAACAAAAAAAATTATGAGAAAATGCTCAACATGTCTACCCTCTTCTGGAAAAATGTCTACCTTATCCTTCTCAGAATGTCTACCTTTCATTGAATGAGAAATTGGGATTTTGCTTATCTCTTGCAATATTTCAAAAAAACATATTTTTGTGATAGACAATTTTTTTATTATTCCTTTAAGCCCCTTTTTCATTAGCCTTGGAGATAACTCGATAAGTGCTGTTATATTGATTTTAACCGCGGATCTAAGAGGAAGACACATCCAACTTTTTTATTTTTGATCATAGAGAATATTGAGTCAGATATTTTGTGCGAATGACAATTTAGATGTGATATAATCATACACCATCTGAGTATATATTTTCCGAAAAGAAACCACCATGCAGAAAAACATCATTTTTCTTTTTTTTATAGCCACTGTTTGTCTGTCAGCATGGCCTGGCAATGCACGTGAAATTCCTTCAGGACTTGAATACACAGATCAGTACACGCTGATCAGTAACAAAAATTTTTTGAAAGATTTCAAGCCTGTGAACCCTGATGGAACGATCAATGTAGTTGTTGAAATTCCTACTGGCACGATTGCCAAATGGGAAGTGGAGCCAGATGGAGAAACGATTAAGTGGCAATTCAAAAAAGATAAACCACGCCTTATCAAATACCTGGGTTATCCTGGCAATTATGGAATGATCCCTCAAACCCTTTTTCCCCAAGAAGCTGGAGGCGATAATGAGCCCTTAGATGCTATTGTACTCGGCCCGTCCATTCCACGCGGTACGATTGTCAAAGCTAAATTGATCGGTATGTTGAAACTGTTGGACAAAGGGGAACAGGATAACAAATTGATCACAGTGATCGCAGAAGCCCCTTTTGATAAGGTTGATACGATACAAAAATTGAAAAAGAAATTTTCGGGGGTTACCAAAATTCTGGAAATTTGGTTCTCCAATTATAAAGGAAAAAACAAAATCGAAATACAAGGCTTTGCAGAAGAAGAAGAGGCAAAACAAATTCTAGAGATAGCGGCTAACGCATTCCAAAAATAAATAAGGTCATGATATCCCCGGTCACAAAATTTTGTAGAGTGTTAGGATTTTTCTGCCTCGTATTTGTCAGTTCCATCACGTGGGCTAATACATCCGTTGATTGGAATTGGGTAAAAGCCCAACTGCAACAAAATACATTGCAACGAGATCTTCCCCGAGGCAAACATCTTTATCAAACCTATTGTCAATCTTGTCATTTTCCAGACAGCAATGGAGTTAACCTGGGATCATTTCGAGCTCCAGTCGGTTTGAAAAATATTGCTCAAGATAATCCTCTGTCTTTTGTAGAAACTCTTCTCTATGGAGACACCGAAGCCCAAATGCCCCGATTTGCTCAACTGCAATTACAAGAGGCTATCGATATCTTGTATTATTTGCGCTCTTTGTGATCTGAGATAAATTTTTTGCTGAAAATCTCTCTTATTTTTCTGTAGGTTGAATCTTCGCTATACCAGTAATTGCGGAGTATGAACACCGAAATGTCTACCCCTGGATACCTAAAAGTCTACCTCTCAATGTCCCAAAGTCTACCTTGCAATGATTCATTATTTTTAAACCCTCTAAATATTTCAATATCTTAAGAATTAAATATTATCTGAATATAGAAGAAATTGAGTTTTTATTCCTCAGAAGGGGTTTGGGGGATTTATGATATAGTTCAAATCTTTAAAAATTGCGCATATTTATCCTCATATTATTCACCCTTACTTTATTCTCAAATACTATCACAATACTTCAAACAATTTTGGGACGTTGATCATGCAAATGATCAGAAAGCCATCAGCTCTCAATTATTTTGTTTTGATCTGCGTCCTGATAAGATGTTCGAATTATTGTATGAAGGAATGAACATTCTAATAAAAGGAAATTATGACAGAACAGCTCAAACATTCCCAGGATCTTCACCTCTCTGAAGAAATAGATTCCGATGATATTTCATCCAACCCCACTGATACTCCTTCCCTGGGAGATATCACAGAAACTCGTTTCAGTCGCCGTACAGCGTTGAAAGGATTATTGGCAAGTGCTGTTGTTGGAGCAGTCAGCACACAACTGCCCACAACCAGTAAAGCCGCTTCAGGTGCTTCGCTGAATGGACAAATCAACCCGGAAACAGGGAGTACATTCACATTTAAGGAAATTGAACATGTCATCAATGAGGATCATGGGGTGGCAGAAGGATACAATGCTGATGTTTTGATCCGCTGGGGAGACAAGGTAATGGCGGATGCGCCAACGTTCAACGCACATAATTTATCTCCCGAAACACAGGCAAAACAGTTTGGCTATAACAATGATTTCATCGGCTACATGCCTCTTCCGATGGGTTCCAGCAGTTCGGATCATGGATTGTTGTGTGTGAATCA
>JANQHV010000319.1 GCA_028282505.1 SAR324 cluster bacterium
GTAATGGGAGAAACATTATTTACCTCAGAAAGCGTAACAGAAGGGCATCCTGACAAAATGTGTGACAACATTTCTGATGCTATTTTAGACGCGATGTTAGCACAAGATCCCAAAAGTCGTGTTGCTTGTGAAACCCTGGTGACAACAGGAACAGTCATGATTGCAGGAGAGATTACCACAAAAGCTCAAATTGATTTCCAAGAGGTGATCAGAAACACGGTTAAAGAGATCGGGTACATCGATTCCAAAATGGGATTTGATAGTAAAACTTGTGCGGTTTTAGTTGCTTTAGATAAACAATCACCAGATATCGCACAAGGTGTCAATGAAAATACAGGTGCAGGTAAAGAACAAGGTGCAGGAGACCAGGGGTTGATGTTTGGATTTGCTTGTGACGAAACACCTGAATTGATGCCTTTACCTATTGCTCTAGCACATCGATTGACAGAAAAATTAACAGCGTTACGTAATGATGGAGTTGTTCCTTATCTTCGTCCTGATGGAAAATCTCAGGTCACTGTACGCTATGTAGATGGAAAACCCGTTGAAGTGACTGCAGTCGTCATCAGTACCCAACATTCAGATGAGGTAGAACAAGAAGAAATTCGACGAGATATGATCGAAAAATTGATTAAACAAGTAATACCTTCAGAACTTTTAACAAAAGATACTGTATATCACGTCAATCCCACCGGCAAATTTGTAGTTGGTGGCCCACAAGGCGACGCAGGAGTAACTGGCCGAAAAATTATTGTAGACACCTACGGAGGAATGGGCCGTCATGGAGGAGGAGCCTTCTCCGGTAAAGACCCTTCTAAAGTAGATCGTTCCGCAGCTTACGCTGCACGTTACGTTGCAAAAAATATTGTTGCTGCTGGTTTGGCATCCCGTTGCGAAGTTCAGTTGGCCTATGCAATTGGTGTCGCAGAACCTGTTTCTGTTGCTGTAGATACCTTCGGAACAAATAAGATTTCAGAAGAGAAGATTTCTGAGTTAGTTCGCAATAATTTCGATCTCAAACCCAGAGGTATTATTGAAAGCCTGGACTTACTCCGCCCAATCTATAGAAAAACAGCGGCATATGGACATTTTGGCCGTGAGTTGCCTGAATTCAATTGGGAAAAAATAGACAAAGCCAACCAACTGAGACAACAGGCAGGGTTATAAGCTGAATAAAACGTCTTAATCAGTACTTCGAATTCTCTTTTAAGGGACGATCATAATACTGGCCTTTATCATTTTCACATGTGGAAATAGCGTTCTCTCCTTGGGGAACGCCGCCCAGAGACCAGGTGATTGAATCAGCGGAAAGCCGACTAAATTTTTGCAAAAGAGACTGGCCGAAAAGTTTTTATTAGCAACCTAAATATTTCGAAGTACTGAGTATTCTTAATTGTAGGTGATATTAGCCTTATGACAAATACAACAGCACAAATCATTAATCGTCTTGGTCTTCATGCAAGAGCGGCAGCATTGCTGGTAAAGCTCTCTAATTCTTTCCAATCCGAAATCTATATGAAGCATGGAGGAAATTCTGCAAATACCAAAAATATTATGGAAGTCTTGATGTTAGCAGCAACCCAAGGAAGTACCGTTGATATTTCCATTGATGGTTCCGATGAAGAAAAAGCAATGGAAGCTGTGTTAGAACTGATCGCCAATAAATTTAACGAAGCAGAATGATCCATTCTTTGCCCATTACTGGTAAAACTCAAATTTACGGTATCATAGGGTATCCAGTCACTCATACTTTTTCCCCCCTTATCCAAAATGCAGCTTTTCAAGCCATTCAAGCAGACGCTGTCTATCTGGCATTTGAGGTCCATCCTGATAAGTTACCAGCAGCCATTGAGGGAATTCGAAGTCTTCAAGTCTGTGGAATCAATGTGACTGTTCCCCACAAAATCAATGTGGTACCTCATTTGGACGAAGTCACTGCAACAGCCCAACGCATTGGTGCCGTTAACACAATCAAGAATCAGGATGGTCGATTGATTGGAACAAATACAGATGGACAGGGCTTCATCCGCTCCCTATCTGAATTACCTTTCATTCCCCAAAATAAGACAATTGTCATACTCGGCGCTGGTGGTTCAGCACGCTCTATTCTCGTGGCATTGGCAGAGGCAAAGGCTGAACAAATTTCTCTGGTCAATCGGACCATTTCCAAATCACAACAGCTCGTCGATGAATTCTCACCCATCTTTCCGGAAACTCAACTCAGAACGGAACAACTGGAAAACCTCCATAACATTTCAATAGATTTATTAGTCAACACAACCAGCGTGGGCATGGACGGTGACAAATCACCTGCTGATCTGAATGAATTTAAAATGGTCCAACACGTCGCTGACATTATCTATACACCACAACAAACGCCATTGCTGAAGCAAGCCAAACAGCTCAATATTCCCTGTATTAACGGCCTTGGAATGTTGCTTTACCAAGGATGTGAAGCCTTCGAATTTTGGACCCAACAAAAAGCACCAATAGCATTGATGAAAACAACACTTATGCAATTATTGAAATAGGCTATTAACCATACATTTCTCACTTATTACGAGCCGATCTCTCTTACAAATTATCCCTGAATCAATGATGAGAAAAAAAATTTTTTCAATTCAGGAATACTTACCTACCACAAATACATCCTATGTTTCTTCTCCATGGAAAAATCCCTTCACACTTATCACATTCGCTGTAGGCTGTTTGCTTTCAGGCATCCTTGTTTTCCGATATGGAGTTAACATCTTTTTCTGGGATGAATGGGATTTATACTCATTCTTTCAAGCAATTAATGAAAAAGAAAAACTGCTTCCAACTATCTGGCAGTTGCACAATGAGCATCGTTTGGTTTGGGTTCGTCTGATTTTTTATGCACTTTCTAAATCACCCATTTTCGATTTACGCTACATCATGCTGTTAGGACAGATTTTACTGTGGCTCACAATCTTTCCAATCACCTCGCTGTTTACCGGAAAAAAAAATTGGATTATCATTTTTCATATTTTACTGGCAATCATTTTACTCTCCCCCATCCATCACACCAATCAATTTTGGGCATTTCAAATTCAATGGTATTGTTTGTGGTTTGGATTGGTTTATTGCACCTTTTTTCTAACTCAAAACAAACTAACGTATCAGCGATTTCTTCTTGCTATCGCCAGTGCGGGAGTAGCCTATTTCAGTACTTCCGCAGGACTGTTGGTCATTTTAAATGGTTTGATTTTACTAGGATTGCGGTGGATTCAAGAAAAGCGTCAGATAAAATGGTTCGGTATTTGGACTTTTGTTTGCCTGGGAACATTTTTATTGTACTTTGTAGATTATGAAAAAAGTCATTCTGAGTCGACCATAACGATTTTAGCCAATCCTTTTCAATTTATTCTATATGCTCTCTCGTTGTTAGGTAATTTGATTGGGACAAAATATGTTCCTGTCTCTGCAGCAATCGGAGCAATGGGAATCGGATATACCGGATATTTATTGGTTAAAAAAAAATTTCAGCAACAATTATTTGCTTACGGCCTGATACAGTTTGGTTTGATGTTTATGCTGGCTGTTACAATGGGACGTGCACAAATGGGCATCAAACATTCATTGAGCAGCCACTATGTTTTGTTAACCATGTCCTTTTGGCTTGGAACATTGCTCTTATCACAGTCATATCGAAGAAATATCATCATCTTCTCCGGATTTGGCCTGCTACTTTTGGCCACTGCCAATAAAAGTTGGGGAGAGCTCCAAAAAGAATACACCAATCGATTGCGGGGAGCGCATTGTTATCATCATGTATTAAATCCTTCAGTTCCCATTAATCCTGATATTCTTCCTTACCGAGATTGTAAATTTTTGTTCCCTGATCGTCATTTAGTCATCAAGCGGATATTACAACTCCAAGAATTGGACATAACATTTCCTGATGCGGGCTAATCACTAGTGAAAGTAATTTATCAAAACAAACTTCTCTTTTTTGGTATCTCTTTTGCGCTAGGCACATTTTTACTCTATCATCCAGCATATGCTCCTGCTCTTGATTTTTCCAATACATTAGACGATTTATTGAGATTCTGTATCACCACCAGCCTCTTTGCTTTTCTAATCAAAAAAATTCAAAACAAATTCACTTGGAGTAACCAGAGGTGTATATGGATTGGCTTGCTCTTATTATTAGTTATCATCATCAGTTTTCGTCCTCAGTGGAACTACTGGAAACATTTTTTTGAAATTTTCTCAATCCTGGGTCTCACTGCACTCGCCATGTGGTCTCTGGGAAGTGCTTTATTGAGAAGATTGAAGATACCACCATCCTACATAGTAGGTAGTGATTGGTTAGCCATCACTCTGGGAGGAGCCTGCATATCGACAATAATTATGTGGACGGGTTGGCTCATTGGTGTGTGGAACTGGTTGAACATCGGCTTAATTCTCGGGTGTATTTTCCTCAGCTCGAATCGATCCACCTTATCCAGCTTGAAACAACGTTTTTTGGCAACACAGCAAGCTCCCTGGGGATGGGTGGAATGGTTTGCCATTCTATGTTTATTCCGAATTGCTTTGACACTCCTGATCATACGTGGGGGAAGTGGAGCATTGACTCCTATCACAGGGTTTGACGCACTCTGGTATCGCATGTCCACACCTAAAATGTGGCTATACTACCACTCCATCGATTTTTTTAATCCGAACGGAAGAGACTTTGCTCCAGGATTGATGGAATCATTTTTTTTGATAGGGCTGTCATTTCACAATGAAATTGCAGCAAAAGCCATGCATGCTCTGTTTGGCATCATGGGCGCTGGGGCCTGCTGGGTACTGGGCCACGAACTGGGAGGTAGAAAAATTGCTCTCTTGAGTACTCTGCTTTATTTCCTAATACCTGCATTTTTATCAGTGGCTCGATCAGCCTATGTCGATGCTGCTGGAACCTGTTTTCTAATACTGGCAGTTTGGGCAGCTTTGCGATTTTTTAAAGATCAGAATGCAACCTGGATTTTGATTATTGGCATCTTATCTGGTGGACTGGCTGGATTTCGCTATCAAGGCTTGTTATATGCTTGCATCATCAACTGTGTCTTTGCCCTGTGGCTCTTCAAACAGGGCATTTCTTTTTATCGATGGGGAAAGTATGCCTTCACTATTTTTGGCATTGCCACCATTGTAGGCGGAGGATGGTATATTCGCAACTGGGTTGAGCTTGGCAATCCTGTCTACCCTTTTGCCCACTCTCTATTTGGAGGACAATATTTTGCCTGGGACGAAGCTGATATACAAGAGATGATCGAATCCGTTCGGGTATTTGGATACCCTAAAGATCTTTGGAATTTTATATTATCTCCATTTCGATTTTATATGGATGTTAAAAAACTGGATCTTACTCCTCAAAATAGTTTTGGTATTGTACCCATTTTAGGATGGATTGCCATGCTATTTGGCTTTTTCTGGAAAAGAATACGCTTTGCAGCAATTATTTTTCTATTATGTTGGGCCGCCTGGTTCTTTGGTGCTCAAATTGGACGCTACAGTTTACCATTTATGGGCTTAGCCTCTGTTTTGGGGGCAATCATGGTGGGTAAACTTGGGTATACACGAATACGCTATGGAATGGCAGCTCTTCTATTATTGGTTATGCTTTCCATCCAGAAACGTACGCTTCACCCACAACCTTATCCTCCCCTCCTACCTGAAGAAAAACAGGAACACCTTCATAAACACATTCGATATTTTCCTTTGGTCGAATATCTACAGCAGCATGCTTCTGAAACATCTTGCCTTTACACGATTGCAGCACCAGCCTGGTTTTATTACCCCAATCAATGTCTCTACCAATCGGGAATGGGTAATCCTTATCGAATTTTCCAACAATCACAAACCGGTTACTCCTTTTTACCTCCACAAAAGCTAATTCCGATTTTGTGTGAACTCAAAATTGAGTACCTGGCAATCAATGCTATTCCATTTGGTGGACGCATGCCACCACCGCTACTTCCAGAAAAGATTACCAATTTACATGATCCTGTTTATGATGGATTATTTGAATTATTGATACAACATAACAGAGCTGTCTTATATCGTTTTCAACCGGATCAACACTGTTCCAGTGTTATTAAAAAAATAACCATTTAGCCACAAAATAACACAAAAAAACACTAAACTTTTAATACTTCGTACAATTTCGAAACGCAGATCAACTGGATTTTAAAATTATTTTTTTGAACTGAGAACCTGTTTGAAAAAAATCGTTCGTTGCAAAAAATTGAGTTCATTGAGTAGATTTTTGAGAAAATTTAAGGCAAATAGCTGGCCTATATAATGAAAATTTTCTCAAAACAGACGCCAATGAGGCAGTTTTGCAACAGAATCAGATTTTTCAAACAAGTTCTGAAGAGTCGTATCTCATTTTTTAGTGTTCTTGGTGTTCTCCGTGGCTGAATAATACCGGTCAAAAATAAAACCTAATTTAACAGCAGACTAAAAATGAAAGCTATCAAAAAAAATAAAACCTCTTCCCCCGTCATTTTTGAGGTGGAAATACCCACAGCCCATGAAACATCTGGTGACTCCGCTACACAAGAACCGCCGAAAATATGGACCGTTTCTCAACTGACCCGCCATATCCGCCTTACTCTTGAAAGCCAATTTCGATCATTGATTGTGGAAGGAGAACTGTCTAATTTTAAACGTTCCACACCAGGCCATTTATATTTTCAGTTAAAAGATGAACAGGCACAAATCCGTGGCGTCATGTTCCGTCAGGCAGCCCGTTTTTTGAAGTTTGAACCTTCTGATGGTCTGGAAGTCATTGTGAAAGGACATCTTGGAGTGTATGAACCACGAGGTGATTATCAAATCCAAGTCTCTTCAATGGAACCCAAAGGATTGGGCTCCTTGCAATTAGCGTTTGAACAATTGAAAGAAAAATTGGGGCAAGAAGGATTATTCAACCCGGAGTACAAACAACACATTCCATTTTTACCAAAACGCATTGGTATTGTCACCTCACCTACTGGCGCTGTCATTCATGACATGCTTCATGTATTAAAACGCCGATGCCCAATTGTTCCAGTCCTGCTTTATCCAGCAGCAGTCCAGGGAGACCCAGCCCCGCCGATGTTGATCGAGGGGATTGAGTATTTCAATCAAATACGAGAAAGCCATCAAATTGACGTCATCATTATAGGGCGAGGTGGTGGATCTATTGAAGACTTGTGGGCCTTCAACAATGAAGAACTGGTCAGAACAATTTTTCACTCAGAGATTCCCATTATTTCCGCAGTAGGACACGAAACAGATTTTACCCTCACTGATTTTGTCAGTGATGTACGTGCTCCTACTCCTTCTGCTGCCATGGAATTAGCAGTACCCAAAATTCAAGATTTGGAGGGAACCCTCAACGACCGGGAAGGCCGACTATGCATAGCAATTCGACGATACCTCCAACAACACCAAGAAAATATTAAGATGACTGCACAACGGCTCAGATCTCCTGATTTTATCATTCACCAACACATGCAACGGCTGGATGATTTGTCCCATCGACTCCAAATTTTTATGCAAAATAAATTAAGTCAATCCAAAGAACAACTAACACAAAAAGTGGAATTATTGGACTCATTAAATCCGCTTGCTGTGATCAAAAGAGGGTATGGCATCATCCTGGACGATTCCCAAAAAATGGTGAAATCGATCCATTCTGTTGAAGAAGGAGATTCTATCACAGTTCATTTGGCCGATGGAAAATTGCAAACTCGGATTGAAAAAAAACAGTCCAGATAATCAACTTCGATGCCCGGTCTGCAAGGACTGACAAATCATCTTTAAATCATTGATAATATAGATTTTATCTATCATTCTGAACGAAGGAAAAATCCAGTTCAATTGATCAAGCAGGGTTTCTCAGGAGCATTGGGAATCAGGAATTTCGTAACGAATGGGAATGGAAAGGCTGCTGGTGAAGGAGAATTGTAAGAGAGGAGAAACAGGCCTGCCAGTAGCAGGCCCATAAAAAACTAGATTTTACCTTGGAGAATGAAAGCGATGACCAGACCGTAAATAACCAGAGATTCGATCAAAGCCAAACCCACGATCATAGGTGTAAAAATCTTGTCAGAAGCATTAGGATTGCGGGCAATTCCTTCCAAAGCAGCATTAACCGCAATACCTTGACCAATTCCACCACCTAAAGCAGCAAGAGAAACCGCCAAACCTGCACCCAGTGCGAGTCCAAAAGTTGCCAATCCATCTGCAGCATAAAGAGGAGCTGCCACAACTAACATTACGAACAATAAAAGACCAAATTTTTTCATCTTATTCACCTATTTTCTAAAATTAATTAAGTTACGATTAGTGAGCTTCACCCATCGCAATTTCAAAATAAATTGCTGATAGCAAAACAAAAACAAATGCTTGTAAAACAGATATTAAAATTCCTAATCCCATAAATGGAATGGGAAGCCCTACGGCAAGAATAGAAGTAAAAACTAATACTACCTTGTGATCTCCTGTCATATTCCCAAACAAACGAATGGATAAGGACATTGGTCTCACACAGTGACTAATCACTTCAATTGGAATCATTAGAGGAGCCAACCACCAAAGGGGACCTACAAACTGCTTGAAATAATGAGTTCCATGGATTTTTAATCCAAGGAAATGTGTCATCACAAAAATGAGTAGCGCCAGAGGAAGCGTTACATTCCACTGGTCTGTTGGAGGATTAAAACCAGGAACCAACCCCATGAGATTCATCAATAAAATAAATAAGGCATAGGTTCCCAAAACAGGAAAAAGAGGCTTTGCCCCCACACCATGTTGAATGATACCTGATAAAAAGTTATAAATTCCACCAACAAGCACTTCTATAAAATGGGTAAAGCTTGCTTTACCTGAAGGCTCTACCATCTCAGCATTTCGAAAAGGTTTTCCGCCAAAATAGGCAAAGGCAATTAAGCCTGCCACTACAAACAGCATGTCCAATATCGGCAGCGGGTCAACCCCAATACTCATCAATGGTTTTTCTAAAAATCCCAATATCAGATGAGACCAGGTAAACCCTCCCTCTGCTGCAATAACCGGTGTGCTCATTAGCAATAAAAATCCAGTCACACCTAATTTTTTTATCATAAAACCTCAAAAAATAATCCTCATTCCCCTCTACCTTATCTATTCTATCATAATGGTGTGATTTTGGTTTGTCCTGGTATTATCTTTGTCTTACTTTTTAAACTTCCTTAATTTTAACCCTTTATTTATACTGATTTTTGAGTAAAATATTAAGAATAAGACATCAAAACATACCTTAGTCACAGTACTACATTTAAGAATTTTTGACAGGAGGGAACAAGGCCTGCTTAATGGAATAAACTAAAATCGTGATTACGATGTTGGATAAACCAATCAAAACCCCTAAACCAGGAAGTTCAAAATAAACAATAGCAACGTATAAAATGAACGCTGATATCCCTAATTTACAGAGATATAAAATAATCATTCGCCGTTTCAAATCTTTGAAAAGCAAAACTCTCATCAAAATTCGGCGAGTTATATAAAAATTTAATCCAACAAGCCCTACACCTAGCAAAATTGCGAGTCTAAAGTCAAGTCCGAAGGGACTACCTGCCACTATTATCAACAAACTGACAATAATCAAAATTTTGGTAATTTCTCTAAGAGAGCTCATGGTTTGAGAAGAAAGAGCAGAAACATTGGATGAGTTTTCCGTTGATGAGTTATTTTCCATAAATTTGTGATTTCTTAAAGAGATTGCTCATTTTCTGAGTTTAATTTTTTCAAAAGTCGATACACATTGCGATAACCTGCAATGATCCCAAAAATAAGAAAAAGTAAGAGTAACCATGGCTCAGTTCCCAACAGGTTATCTAAGTAATCACCTATCAAGAGCCCCACAATCACACAAAGGCCTAATTCTAACCCCATTGCACTAAAATTGATCCATTTACTACTCAGTTTGATGAATTTCATAAACAGTGCTTTTCCTTCCAGGGCAAAATATTTTGAAAAACGTTGATTATTTACAGATAAATAGTTACTTTTCGGAGTTATTGTGAAATGGAGAAGAATTTCTACAATGTCATTTCCTTACATAATATACCGATTAAGAAAATACATACAAGCTTACCCCATTTATAAAAACAATATGAGTTCAGAGAAACAAATTACGATTGGACTTTTGTGCGGAGGCCGTAGTGGAGAGCACCAAGTGTCCCTTGTCTCGGCAATGAATATCCAAAACGCTTTGGATCGTGATAAGTACAGAGTCGCTATTATAGGAATTGACCACTCAGGACTGTGGCATTTGAGCTGGGATGAAGGCTTTGTTACCAATCGTGAAGACATCGAGAAGATTGCATTGGATTTATCCAAGCCTATTGTCTACCCATCGTTTGGCGGTCAACTGATCGAACAAACCACTCAAAAATGTTTAGCAAAAATTGATGTTTTTTTTCCAATCACCCATGGTTCCTATGGAGAAGATGGAACTCTTCAGGGAATCCTGCGTTCATTGAATGTTGCCTACGTAGGGCCGGATGTGACAGGATCGGCCATTGGAATGGACAAAGATGTAGCAAAACGTCTCTTACGAGACAGTGGGCTCCCTATCACACCATTCATGACTGTACGAAACATAGAATCTATTTCATTTGAAGAAGCTTCAACCCATTTAGGCACTCCATTGTTTATCAAACCTTGTCGACTAGGCTCTTCCTTGGGAATATCCAAAGTTGCTGACCAAGCTTCTTTTGAGCAGGCATTGAAAAAAGCCTTTCAACACGACCGAAAAGTTCTTGTTGAGCAAGCAGTCAATGGACGAGAAATTGAATGTGCTGTTTTAGGAAACGATACCCCTGAAGCATCTGACGTTTTAGGAGAAATTGTTCCTTTAGAAGAGTTTTATTCTTATGAAGCAAAGTATGTTTTAGAAGATGGAGCCAAATTACAAATTCCCGCGGAATTAGATCCCGAGGTCATCGAAACAGTTCGACAAGCTGCTATATCGGCTTTTACCATATTAGAGTGCGAAGGCATGGCTCGTATTGATTTTTTCGTAAAATCCAATGGTTCTTTTCTTATTAATGAAATCAACACACTTCCAGGATTTACCAACATTAGCATGTATCCTAAGCTGTGGGAAGCTTCTGGCATGTCACAAAGCCAATTAATGGATCGACTAATCACACTTGCGATGGAACGTCACCATAAAGAAGCACAACTGAAAAACTCGGCAGAATCGTAACATGAATTTGCTATCGTCTCCAAACCTGAATATTGTTTTAGTAGAACCACAGATTCCCCCAAATACAGGAAACATCGCAAGACTCTGTGCAGCAACCCAATGCCATCTCATTTTATTGGGAAAACTGGGTTTTGAATTGTCGGATCGGTATTTAAAAAGAGCAGGATTAGATTATTGGAAATTTGTTAGTTGGGAACATATTCCAAATTCAGAAGAATTTCTTGGACAACTACCTCCTGAAAAATTTCATTTATTAACGACTCATGCAACAACTCTTTACACTCAGTGTAATCCTAAAAAAAGTGATTTTTACTTTTTTGGAAAAGAGACTGCAGGACTCCCGAAACACTGGCTTGCCAAATATAAAGACCGTTGCTACACAATTCCTATGTGGAACTCTCAAATACGTAGCCTGAATTTGTCTTCTGCGGTTGCTATTATTGTGTATCATGCTCTACATCGCATACTTAATTTTTAACAAATTCTAAACAAGTTATATGTTAGTCAACATCAATCCGAAAAACCCACAACCT
>JANQHV010000337.1 GCA_028282505.1 SAR324 cluster bacterium
TCTTAAACGATGTCTGGTAAGTTAAATAGGCAGTGACTCCCCCAATGGTCGTTGCTAACAGAAGCATGAGCGCAAATAGAATAATTAACTGGCGTGAAGCACGCATTATTTCCCCTTATTCCTCACAACAATTCTTCAATCAATGATTGAATTTTCTCCATTTGAAATGATTTTGCCAGTTGAAGGACTTCTGAGGCAAATGTGGTCAACTGTTCGTTTTGCTTCTGCAATTGATCAATGTGTTTTTGGAATCCTTTGACATCCCCCCTGGCTGCTAAATCATACAGCTTTCTCAACTCATCTTCAGGAGGGACTTTACGTTCCTCGGTTTCAACAGAGGCTGAATGCACACCTCCTGAATTTTCAGAGACTGCTTGTTCGATGGGCTCAGCATAAATCCATTCCAATTTCAGATATTTTTGTAATAGATCCAGCAATTGTCTCAACCGGAATGGCTTGGCAATGAAATCATCACTGCCTGCCTCCATGCTTTGTTGCCGATTGTGGCTAAAGGCACTGGCAGAAATGATAATGACAATGATCTCCTGACCAAAAGGCATCTTACGAATTTCCCGCAACGCCTCGAAGCCATCCATTTTGGGCATGCGGATGTCCAGTAAAATTAAATCTGGTTGATGTTCTTTGGTTTGGTGTAAGCAATCAATCCCATCCACCGCCTGAAAGATCGTAAAACCTAAAGGAATCAGCATGTCCACGAGTACTGCTCGGTTTTCCTCTTTATCATCAACCACCAACACACTGCGAGGGGGGCCTTGGAATCCCAACACTTCCAACTGCCTTTGTTGAGGGCCTCTCTCAGAGAGACCTTCAACTTCAGGCAATTCAAGATCAAACCAAAATGTACTGCCTTGATTCAATTTGCTTTCTACTTGCAACTCACTATCCATTAGTTGAGCAAGGCGATAACTGATAGCCAGTCCCAGTCCTGTTCCTTCTACTGCTTGATTTTTCTGTCCTGCCTGCTCAAATGATTCAAATATGGTTGTCAGAGAATCTTCAGCAATGCCAATTCCTGTGTCTTCCACTTGAAAACGAATTTTGTTTTCATGATATCCTGTTTTTAAAACAACGCCTCCTTTTTCTGTAAATTTAACAGCGTTACTCAACAAATTAATGATGATTTGACGAATTTTCTGCTCATCCCCAGACACATAAGACGGCAAATCAGACAACTCTGCATAGCTAAAAGAAATTCCTTTGTTTTTAGCACGAACGAGGAAAACATCTGAAATTTCATCAAGCATGTTGGGCAAATGAAAATCCATTCGGTGAAACTCCATCTTTCCTGCTTCAATTTTAGAAAAATCGAGCACATCATTGATCAAATTTAGCAAATACTCTCCACTGCGGTGAATAACTGATATTCCATTCTTTTGTTGTTCTGATAGATTTTTTTCTTTTTCCAAAATTTGAGCATAGCCGAGAATGCCATTGAGTGGTGTTCTGAGCTCATGACTCATATTTGCCAAAAACTCGCTCTTAGCTCGATTGGCCACTTCTGCAGCTTCTTTAGCGGCTCTCAATTCGGCTTCTGCTTTTTTTCGATCCGTAATGTCGTTGATAACGAACACGAACCCACCGTCTTCTGTTGGGGCACGGTAAACTTCTGTCATTCGATTGCCGGGTACTTGATCTTCATACCTGACGACTTGTTGGGATTGTTCAGGATCGTGATACCTCCCCAGACGTTGGGCTAAGAGTTCTTCTGGATCCCCTGGACCATAATCTCCCCGCTCAGCACGCATTCGTAAAAGATTAGAAAAAGGCATTCCTTTTTGCCCCAATTCTTTGGGGAAATCATATAAATCGCAAAAATGCTCGTTGAAGACTTGAAAATTGAGATCTTTATCAACCATAAAAAAACCGGCAAAAATACTGTTGATTGCGGTTCTCAATTGCAATTCTTTTTTTTCCAATTCTGTGGTTTTTCGCTCTAATTCAGCTTCGGCCTGCTTACGGCTGGTGATGTCATGAGCAATGCCTTCGACCCCAACAATCTTTCCTGATTCACCGGTAACAGGGATCTCAGAAATTTCTAAAATCCGGATGCTGCCATTTCGATGCAACGTCTCTATTTCAAATGCAGGCTGTAGCTTTCCTTGAAGAGTCAACTGGGTATAGCGCAGGCCCTCTCGATTTCTGGAAATATCCAGCAGTTTTTGTGATTGTCCGACAAATTCTTCTGGAGTGTAACCCAAAACATCCCGCACAGAGGGGCTGATATATGTAAAAACTCGTTTGGTATCATGAGAATAGAAGATATAGTTTTCCTTAAAGCCTTCTACCAGACTGCGAAATTTCTGCTCACTTTTCAACAGTGCCTTTTTTTGACGCTGAATCTGAAAATTCCAAAGCAATCCTATCAAAATAATGAGACTCATCACTCCGGCAATCTGCCAAACGAGTGTATAGTCTGCGGGACGTGTGTCACTGAGAGAAACCCACTTTCTAGAAATCCTGAGTTGCTCTTCTTCTTCGATGGAAGCGAGTGCTTTATTTAAAATAGACACCAATTCAGGCCAGTCTTTTCGAATACCAAAGCTCAGACCAGGATTTTCAATATCAGTTGGTGCTGCAACAGTGAGATTGACCAAATCATGTTTTCGAATGAGATACCCTGTGACCGCCAGATTGCCCACGTAGGTATCTGCTTCACCACTGGAAACTGTACGCAACGCTTCTAATGGAGTATCCACTTCCAGGATGTTGGCCGAAGGCACTTTACGCAACACTTCTTGATTGAGATAATAATTTTTCACCAGCACAATGGTTTTTCCAGAAAAATCTTTGAGGCCACTCACTAAAGGATAGTTCTGGCGGGTCAGCAGCACAATGGGATGAGTGATATAAGGGGTGGTGAAATCCAGGAAAGCCTCTCGTTCACTTGTTTTGGTCACTGCCGAAATCACATCGGTTTCTTTTTTTTCAACACTCTTGATGACTTCAGACCAATTGGTTTGGGGAATCACTTCCATTGCGATACCCAGGCGGTTATTGATCAACTGGATGTAGTCAGAAGCGATCCCTTTGTGCATTCCATCCTGATCTACATAGTCAAAAGGAGGGTAGGCTGGATCAATTCCAATTCGAATGGGATGATGTGCTGCCAACCAAGCCTTTTCTTCTTCAGTCAAACCAATTTTATTGTGTGGCTGTGCTGACATTTCGAATGGTGCCCAGCGTGCTAATAATTTTTGTTTCTCTTTTTCTGGAAATAATAATAACACTTTATTGAGGATGGAAACCAGCTCCGGCCAATCCTTGCGGACAGCAATGAATAATTCATAGTTGCCGTAAGAGGTTGGTGCTGCAATTTTGAGATTGGCCAAACCATGTTTTTCGATTAAAAAACTCGCCGCAGCCAGGTTGCTGATATTTGCTTCAACTTGACCAAACGAGACGGCTTCCAGGGCTTCCCTCGGTGTTTCTACAAAATGTGGAATAATCTGAATTTTATCACGCATCAACCATTCATAAATCGATCCTTCCTGAATAACAGAAACTTTCTTTCCATTCAAATCATCAAGGCCACCAATAAATGAAGCATCCTTTTGACTGATGATGACTAATGGAAAGGAGAAGTAAGGATTGGTGAAATGGAGAAAAGTTTCACGCTCTCTCGTTTTTGCTGCCAGAGAAATGAGATCCAGTTCCTGTGCCTTTGCTCCTTTGAGAACTTCAGACCAGGGTAAATCCTTTTGGAGGATTATTTGGACTCCCAACTCCCTCATGATAAATTGAATATAATCCCAGGACATTCCCCGCAGGGTTCCGTCTTCTTCAAAATAATGAAATGGAGGAAACGCCCTGGGACCACCGACACGGATGGTTTGGTGTTCTTCTAGCCAGAGTTTTTCTGCCTCGGTGAATTGAACATCTATTTGTTTATCATGATAATACCGCCGTGAAGGGTCTGGGATCCAAAGACTCTCAATTTTTTGTAATTCTTTTTGAGAAATCTGGTTAAATCCTTGATTGATTAATTGCAGTAAATCGTCTCGACCCTTGGCAACTCCTGCAAAAACTCGGTTACTGAACAAAATTTCACCGCTCCTGGCAATGTCACCTAACATACCCAACTTATTCAATAAACTATCAATCGCAGGTCCTTCTCCTAAAAAGGCTTCAATCCGTTGATTTTTAGCTGCATAGATTAGCAATTCCTGATTGGCTAAAGAGACGATTTCAATGTCTGGGTAGTTCTCACGCAGCCAACTTTCTTGATAGGAGCCTGTCACCGCTCCTACTTTTTTTCCTGACAGGCTTGCCAAATTTGGGGGTTCATCAAATGTGACTGAATAAAACAGCCCTGTCCCAATTCCATAAAAATGTTGGGAAAAATCCATCCAAGCTTCTCGTTCTTTGTTGCGAAACAAACCAAAATGGATGTCGACTTTTCCATTTTTCAGAGCAGATAAACTATCTTTCCAAACATAGGGTTGAATCTTAATGGTTTGCCCAGTTTTTTCGGCCCACAGTTTCCATATATCGATCCACATGCCTGCTGCGGAACCGTGTACGTTGAGTAATGAAAAGGGAGTGTAGTCTCGGGATACCGCAATCACTAAAGTCTTTGGTTCATTGGCAATAGCCATATTGTGGAGTATGAAATATACAATGCCAACCCAAAATAGTATGCGTTTCATAATATTTTGTAACCTGGATGCGATTTTATAAAAATTTTATTCTTTTAACTCCACCTGACCTTGCCTTGAATAGGAAGAGGAAACAAACTTCTCTCCTTGTTAAGGAGGGAGGTGGGGGAGGTTCTGCAAAAAGTTGAGATTCTTAATTTTATACTTACTTACCCTGAAAGAGTATTTAACAGAAGTTTGCACTTTCTTCCAACTTATAATTTTAGTGGCGCTCTACTTAAAACAAGATGTTTAATAAAATCAATCGATTAAAAACCTTTACCAGCCTCTACTTAAAAAGGGAAAGAGTTGTTTCCTGTCCCAAGAATTGACATCAATTGTAAAATCTGCCAAAGAATGAAGAAATACCAACAGAAAACGTATAAAGGGATAACTGTATGAAGAAGTGGGTCATCACAATCAATCTCATTTTATGGAGTATTTTACCAATTTCTGCAGACGAGCAAGTGATTCACTTGACCAATGGAGAATGGCCGCCTTATCTTTCTGATAATTTAAAGCATGGTGGCGTCATTTCTCAGATTGTCACAGAAGCCTTTGCCCTGGAAGGGATTCAAGTCAAATATGGATTTTTCCCCTGGGCCCGATCTTATGTACTGGCGCAGATGGGAAAATGGGAAGGTTCTGTGGTTTGGTCCCGCTCTCCAGAACGTGAAAAAGACTTTCTTTACAGTGATCCTGTCTTTGAAACGAGAAAGGTATTTTTCCATCTGAAAGACTACCCTTTCGATTGGAGCAGTCTAGATGATCTAAAAGATGTTATCATCGGAGCCACTCTAAAATATAATTATGGTCCAGAATTTCACGAAATTGCTAAATCTGGCAAGATTCATGTAGAATATGCTGTTAGTGATGAAATCAATATCAAATTGTTATTATTGAAACGAATCCAGGTTTTTCCTATACAAACAGAGGTCGGCTACAGTATCCTTCATAAACATTTCAAACAGGAAGAGATTCAACGGATCACTCACCATCCCAAAACCCTAATGCAATCCCCTTATCATCTCATCCTGTCAAAAAAAGTGGGAAACAATAAAAATCTTCTTCGCTCTTTCAATAAAGGATTGAAACAATTAAAAGATAGTGGAAAAATTGAGCAATATTTTACTGGATTACAAAAGGGAGAATATTTAAAGAAATGACACTATTAGAGCATAATCATATTTTTTATATATTTGACAGAAATGTTCTCTGAGCTTAGTAAGATGACAGAAATAACTTACACGAATTTGCGCAGGATTTTTTTCGATTTTTAAGCGGTCCGTCGATACGGCGATGGATCTTCTGCGTAGTCGAACTACGTGGGCGATGCATCAACGCAGGAAACCGGAATAAAAGACAAGTAAATGTGTAAGTTATTTTTGGAACATTGCTTATCGAAGAGGAAACACTGGTTTTGCTTCGACAAGCTCAGCAGACATACCAGCTCAGTAAACAGGATGGGGGAAAATGTGATCATGCCCCACTATTAGCTAATAGGTAGTTATGATGAAAGCACAAATCAGTTTGTTATTGGGGATTTTTCTTTGTTTTGCCTCAGGCAGCAGCTATGGACAAACGTTGCATTTGACAACCGAAAATTATCCTCCTTTCAACATGAATATCGCTGGGAGAGATTCAGCAAAAGAAGACCAAATTACTGGTATTTCCACAGAAATCGTACAGGAACTTTTCAAACGCGCTGAGATCGGATACACAATGACTCTCTATCCCTGGAAACGCGCTTACTGGTTGGCCAAAAACAGATCAAATTATGGGGTTTTTTCAACGACTCGGACAGAAGCCAGAGAACCACTGTTTAAATGGGTGGGGCCCCTTGTGACAAATAATTGGATTTTTTTGGCTAAAAAAGAAAGAAAGATTAAGATTAATAGTCTGGAAGATGCCAGAAAGTATAGAATCGGGGGGTATGAAGGAGACGCTGTCGCACTTTATCTGCAGAACCAGGGATTCAAATTGAATTTAACTATTGCGGATCACTACAATGCATTGTTGATTGATAAAAACAGAATAGACCTTTGGGCAACAGGGCAGTTGTTAGGTCCTTATTTTGCGAAACGTGCTGGAGTGTCTGGCTTAGAAGAAGTGTTTATGTTCAAGGAAACGATCATGTCTATTGCATTCAATAAATCGGTTCCAGAAGAAACCATCAATCAACTCAACGAAGTTCTGCAACAGATGCGGAAGGATGGCACGATCGAAACCATTAATCAGCGTTACTAATATTACACACAAAAACCAAGGGGGATTTTTATGAAGAATCAACGTCTGTTCTACTCACGGTAAGTACCAATCATCTCACCTCAATGATCCTCTGTACAGATCCTTCTTTGCCATTTTCCGACCTGATTGGATCAAATCGAGAAATATGCTTATGTTTTTCTTACCGACCATGAAAAATTCTATTGCGACTAGGCTTTTGAAGCTTATTTTTTCTCTTTATCTTGGAATTGCGATTGCGGTCACCCTCATTCATATGATCTCTGAGTATTATCACGTCAGAAACAGTATTATTCAGGAATTGACGATTTTTGAAAATACTTTCAAAAGAGGAATTGCTGATGCACTGTGGGAGTTGGATCAACGAGAATTAAATTCAATCATTGAAGGTATGGTCGAAATGCCCAGTATTGTTGGAGTGGAAGTGAGAGACCACAAAGGCGAACAACGTTTTGGCGCATTTGGTATAATTCTGAATCAGGAGGGGCAACTCACTCTCGTAGATCAACCAGGAACACAACCCTCTGCTGTAGAAAAACCATTATTGACTGAATTATTCTGGCACAAATTTTTGATCACATATACCCATGAAACGGGCCAGGATGTCGTGGGAGAAGCCACTATCTATTCCAGTTCTTCTGTCATTTTTGAGAAAGTGTGGTTGGAATTCATGTTCTTGATCATTAACGCTATTATTAAAACGTTTGCCTTGTGGATCATCTCTCTGTGGGTCATTCGAAAAGTATTGAATCCTCCTCTTTCTATCCTCACTTCTGCTGCTGAACAATTGAATCTGGATAACCTCGCAGAAGACAAGATTAATATTCAAACCAAAGGGCACAATGAATTGAAAGTTTTGGAAGAAGCGTTCAATACGATGATTGAAAGGAATCACAATTTGCTGCAAGATTTGAAGAGGAATGAAAGAGAATATCGAACACACCTGGAGCAGCAAGTTGAAATTCGTACAAGGGAATTAGAAACTTCTCAAAAACGTTTCGCAGGCATACTTGATATTGCCGAAGATGCGATTATTTCTATCGATGAAAAGCATCAAATCATTTTATTCAATCAGGGTGCAGAAAAAACGTTTGGATATACCGCAAAAGAAGTATTGCATGAGTCTCTTGACGTTCTCCTGCCCAAAACCTTTCGAGAAATGCATCATCAGCATGTTCAACAGTTTCATGAGTCCAACGAACAATCCCGTGCCATGAATCAGCGGAATATCATCACGGGATTGCGTAAAGATGGTACTGAATTTTTTGGAGAGGCCGCTATTTCTCAACTGGATGTACAGGGAGAAAAAATCTTTACCGTGATGTTGCGAGATATCAGTCCACGCATTGAAATAGAAGGAAAATTAAGAGTAGCGAAAGATCAGGCAGAAAAGGCAAACCGTGCTAAAAGTGAGTTTTTAGCCAACATGAGCCATGAGATCCGTACTCCCATGAATGCCATTCTTGGTTTTACCGAATTGCTTGATTCACTCATCACCGATCAAAAGCAAAAAAGTTATTTCGAAGCCATCAAAAATGGAGGAAAGAGCCTGCTGACAATTATCAATGACATCCTTGATCTCTCAAAAATAGAAGCAGGAAAAATGGAGATTCAGTATGGTCCCGTCAATCTCAAACACCTGTTTCAGGAAATAGAAAGCATTCTTTCCTTAAAAATATCCCAAAAAGGACTTAAATTTCTCATCGAGATTGACCCAGAAGTCCCACAAATTCTCATGCTGGATGAAATCCGCCTGCGCCAGGTATTGATCAATATTGTGGGGAATGCGGTTAAATTCACTGAAAAAGGCTCAATTACACTGATTTTGAAAAAAGAGTCGATGAGTTCTGATAATTCAGTCGATCTGTCGATTTCTGTGCGAGATACTGGAATTGGTATTCCTCTAGAAGAGCAGAATCGAATTTTTGAATCATTTCAGCAACAAGAAGGGCAAGATACCAGAAAATATGGAGGAACCGGATTAGGTCTGGCCATTAGTAAAGGATTGATTGAAATGATGGACGGAAAACTGGTACTTCAGAGTAACATGGCTGACTCAGCGAACCAATCGGACCAACATTCGGGAGGTTCCACTTTCACGATTTTCTTATATCATATTGCAATTCCTGCCAGCGAAGTTCTGCCTACTACGGAAAAACCCCAGGAAGTATCCAATATTGAATTTGAAGCTGCCCGTCTCCTGTGTGTGGATGATGTAGAATCCAACCGGCTCCTGATCCTGGAACATTTTGAAGGTACGGAAGTGAGAGTGATTAGTGCCAATAATGGGCAAGATGCGCTTTTACTGGCTGAAGAACATCGCCCTGACATCATTCTCATGGACATTAAAATGCCCATTATGGGAGGATATGAAGCCACTAAAATTTTAAAATCCGATGAGGTGTTGCACAAGACTCCCGTCATTGCTCTCACAGCGGCCTACACGACCCGTGAGAAAGAAATGATGGAACAGTATGGGTTTGATGGTTACTTACGAAAACCCATATCTCGCGCTAATTTGTTTCAAGAAGTCAGTCGCTTTTTGAAATTTAAACAATTGGAAAAACAACAAGAGGGTATGGAATCCATCCTCACCCCGACTCACCAGCTTTCTCCAGAAACCTTATCCAATCTCCCTGACATTTTACAGTATATTGACCAGGATTTGATGCCCCAATGGGAAAGTTTTCAAAAGAAACAACCCGTTAAAGCCGTCAGACAATTTGGAGAAAAGATTAAGGAGTTGGGCAATACTCATGATATTGATATCTTGAGAAAATTCGGTGACAATTTGCTCAAATATGCTCATAATTTTGATATAGACAATATGCTGGGCACCCTCAAACTTTTTCCAGAATTGAGGCAAACCTTGCAAACATTCCTAGAAGACGACCCCAATGTACCTCCCTCCGAATCATCCCAACCAGAAAAAACGAGAATTCCTCCACAGAAAGAATTGAAAGAGCTTTATCATTTTGCTATACGAGGAAACATTAGAGCTATCCAGAAACGAATTGATGTATTAGAAAAAGAGTCTCCACAATCAACCAAATTTATCACAGAAATTCGTCAATTAGCGAAACAGTTTCAGGTGGATGCCATTCAACAATTTCTAGAAAAATTGATCGACTCCGAGAGCCCCAACATCCCTTAATGAGTACATGCTAAATTCAAATGAAAAAACAGAATTATCCCTTTTAATGGTTGATGATGAATCAAAAAATATTCAGTTGCTGGGAAACGTTCTCGAAAAAGAAGGGTATCGGGTTGAATTTGCCATGAGTGGAGAAGAATGCTTAGAATGGGTCAATTCTAAACATTTTGATCTGATCCTGTTGGA
>JANQHV010000393.1 GCA_028282505.1 SAR324 cluster bacterium
CCTTTCAGAAGACTTTCAGCAAAATTAAATTTTTGTAAGGTTTGAGGCGTGGACGACAGTATCCGGAGAAAGATCGGGAAGAGAGACTATGAACTGGGAACCTTGCCCCAGTTGACTTTTCACATGGACTGAACCTTGATGAGCCTGAACAATCGCTTTTACCAGGCTCAATCCCAGGCCCAATCCTTTGCCAGAGCGGCTTTTACTGCCACGATAAAGCCGATCAAAGATCTTTGGCAAATCTTCGGGAGCAATTCCAATTCCTGAGTCACTGATCACGATCTGCACATTATCTGCTTCAACATTCGCTTCCAATGTGACCAGACCATGTTCGTGGGAATACTTGATGGCGTTATCAACCAGATTGGCCAGCACTTGCCGAATCCTTTGGGGATCTGCCCAAATCGTTAATTGAGGAGCAGCCTCAATTTGCAAACGCACCGATTTTTCTTCAGCCATGAATTCGTATAGCGATACGATCTCTTGTAATACTTCTTCAACGGGAATCGCCATTTGCTGGAGTGCCATGATGCCTGACTGAGCTTCAGAAACATCCATCAGCACATTCAAATGATCCATCAGTTTTTCGGAATCTTTGGCACACTGTAGCAGTGCTTCCTTCAATTCCGCTTCACCGTGTGATTCCCTTAGCGTCAACTCAATAGCAGCTCGTATTCGAGAAACAGGGGTTCTCAGATCATGAGCCACATTATCCAGTGTTTGCTGCATTCCTTCAATCAATCGCTCAATCCGATCCAATAAGGTATTGAACAAAATCGACAATTCATTGAGTTCTGTAGAAGATTTATCGGTCAGTATCCGTGATTGAAAATCACCATCTTGAGCAGAACGCACCGTATGTAGCAATTTTTTGATAGGAGCCAGGAGCCTGGAAGCAAACACATATCCACCAATGATGCCCAACAGGGAGGCAAAAATAAACATCAATTGTGCAGCTTCGATGAATCGAGCGCGGAGTACCTCTTGCTCCTGATTGGAACTCCCCACAAACAGGTGATCGCCATTACTCAATTCGCGATGGGTGATTTCCAGTTCATCTATTCGTGATTCTCCTGGGTAAATGAGACTGCCATCCACCATCATCCATTCAGAGGACGTTTGTACATATTCTTCGTAAATTTTTTTAGTATCCAGCTTTTCCCAACCAGTAGGAATGGTCAACCACAAGGCTTGACCATTCGCCGAAAGGAGTTGGACAAAGATACTTTCGTTTTGATTGTCAGTATTCTCATACTGAATCACCTTCAGCAGTCCTTCTCGTCCTCCATAGAATTCGACTTTTGCATATTTATTCAACTTATGAATAATTCTTTGCAGATGATTTTGTTCCAACGCCGATTTAAGGATGAAATAGGTCACGCCTACCACTAAAAATAAGCTCAGATTGAATAAAACCGCATACATTAAAGTCAGTCGTAACACCGTACTGCGCCAGCATGCTTTAATCCACTTTAAGAACATAGCCGATTCCCTTAAGTGTATGAATCAGTTTTATATCAAAACCATGATCTACTTTTTTCCTCAAACGGTGAATCACCACGTCAATGACATTGGTTTTGTAATCAAAGTCGTACCCCCATACAGCTTCCAACAGCATTGTTTTTGAGATGACTCGTTCAGCATGACGGAGTAAATACTCCAGGAGCGCAAATTCTTTAGGCAAGAGTTCTAGACTCACATTGCCTCGGCTGACTTGTCTGGATAGTAAATCGATCTTCAAGTCTGCATATTCTAACGAAGTGGGTTCTGTGACATGGGAGGCCCGGCGTAATAGAGCTTGCAACCGAGCCAGCAACTCTTCAAAAGAAAACGGTTTGACCAGATAGTCATCTCCTCCGCACTGCAAACCCTGCACACGATCACTGACCTGCCGTTTGGCACTTAAAATGATGACGGGTGTATCGACCTGGTTCTCTCGCATGTGTTGAATCACACTCAAGCCATCTCGATGTGGTAACATCAAATCCATGATCGCCACATCAAAATGTTCGACCAACGCCAATTCCAATCCCTGCTCTCCATCGATGGCGTGTTCCACCAGGTACCCCGCTTGTTTCAAACCCTTTACAATATAAGACGCCAGTTGCTTGTCATCTTCTACCAGTAAAACTCTCATTGCCTCATCTGTTTTTGACTTAGTACACGTATTCACAATAAAGTACACAAATTGTTATATCTTGTTCTTATATCTTAATCCCCAAATTCCCAAAGATTTAAGATTATGATTAGGATTAAGAGTAAGACTGTGACAACAAGAATTTGAATACTTATTTCCGATTCTCTACAAGTTCTAAAAATTCAATGCCCCTGAAAACTGTAAAGAGATTTTCAAATATACGACAAAATCATAAGAGTGGGAAGCGATTTTCTATTCATCAAAATCTTCATAATGTCTCCACAATTTCTCCATATTTTTCCCATATTATCCCGCTATTCTGTATCTGTAAGTAGTTATGAATAAAGAATTTGCACTTTTACTTTCTCCTCACCAAAGGTCGGTTCCACTCCCTTAACAAAGGGAAGGGACCGGCTTCCCTCTTTGCCAAGGAGGCCGTCCACGAAAGCGGGTTGGGGGAGGTTCTGTGAAAAATCGGAATTCTAGCTTTATACTTACTTACCTCATCAAATTATCAACCTTTTGTTCATGGAGTTCATTATGAAAACAATCATCAAAGCTTTTCTTGCCATCCTAACGGTATCCCTAATTTTTTCAGGACATGTTCATGCCACAGATTTCAGCAATTACTCGACAGAAGAGCTGAGCGAGATGCGAAGAACAATGAGGGATGCGTCAACAGAAGAACGTGCCGCATTCCGGGAAGAGTGGCAAAAGCGGCTCAATGAAATGACGGAAGAAGAACGTCAGCAGTATATGCGTGGTCCTGGAAAAGGCAATAAGTCTAAAGGTTCCAAAAGCAAAGGACCAAAAGGCAATCGAGGAGGAGGCAATAATTCAGAGAAATGGTGGTTGAATTAAACTACTGAGATACTTTGCGAGCAATCACCTTATTCTTGATCAGCAGTAAAAATCATGTAAGAACCTGTTTGGAAAAGATGGTTCGTTGCGAAAAATCGATCTCATTGAGCGGATTTTTGAGAAAATTTAAGGCGAATAGCCGGCCTATTTAACGAA
>JANQHV010000420.1 GCA_028282505.1 SAR324 cluster bacterium
AATCAAGTGGGACAGTCAATGCTGGCAGTTCAGGCCTTATTTACCTGGATGGTATTGTCAACCCGTCCAGTACGGGGACTTATACAATCGAAGTCGCAACCAGTGTGGATACCACAGCGGGTAGTGGATCTATCACAATTAACTGAGAGGATTGATCACCGTTTCCTGATTTCAGTGACCTGCTCACCACCAATACCATAATTATCGGTATGGATTTCATCAATGGTCACTACTGTGGTTTTTTGCCCACGTCCGATGACATCTACAAAAACTTTGGTGAAGCCTGCAATCAATGCAGCTTTTTGTTCTTTGGTGGCTCCACCATCTTCTTCTGTCATTTTTAAATTAATGTACGGCATGTTTTTCTCCTTTGTTGATGAGTATGATGATGCCACCAAGCAGAATCATGGCAGCAGCTAACAAGACAGGGAGGTCGAATCCTCCCGAAAAATCAGATATCCATCCAGCAACAACGGGCCCAATCACTTGTCCCAAGCTGAAAAAAATCGTCAAGACGGCAGTGGTGTTGCCGGCGGGGTTCAATTCTCTTCCATAGGCAATGATCAATGAAACGATACCCAGAAAAGTTCCGCCATAACCAATGGCTCCCAAAATGGTCATCAAGGTGTTGGGAAAAATGATCGGTAGGGCAATCGCAACAGCCTGAATAAAGTAGGTCAAAATAAGAATATTGACAATGCTGTAACGTTTTGCCAGCAGGGGCCAGACAGGTGTGATGAAAACAGCACCCAAGCCGGCAATCACCCAGACATATCCTGACAACAAGATAGAACCCGTCCCTCTGAGAACAATGACGGAAATAAATGTGCCTGTCACGATGTATCCCAATCCTTCTAGAAAGTAAGCAATGTAAAGAAAAACCAGTGGTCGATTGTTGGTTGCTGTTTGATTGGCTGTGTTGTTCCCATCCAGAGCATTGGATTTGGGCATATAGCGGATCACAAAAATAGCAGGTATCACGCTCAACCCTGCCAACCAGAGCCAAATCTGTGAAGAATTGAAATGATCAGAGAGCAATGGGACTGTCAGCCCAGAAAGCACCATACCTGTCCCGATCCCACTATAAATAATACCAAAGTATTGTGGTTTTTTGGTGTCAGTCAAATAGATGAGGATGAGCTCCGAGCTTAAGACAAAAAGCAAACCACTGAAGAAACCGGATAAGAAACGAAACGCATACCAAAGATAATGTGATTCAAACCACATCAGACCAATGAACACCACACTCATCCCAACCGATAGCACGAACCAGGGGTATGCCTTTTCTCTCACAGAAAGTTTTTTCACATAGAAAGCTCCCAATAGATATCCCAGGTAATTTGCAGAGGCCAATGCCCCTGAAACAGTGTCAGAGAATCCAAAATCTGATTGCATCAAAGGCAAGATCGGTGTGAAGGCAAATCGACCAATACCCATGCCCAGAAAGAGAGCGAGTGCACCACTGAGAAGTGTTGAGAACATAAGAGAAGCCAATGAGAAGATTTTAAAAATTGTTTGTCACCTTTGTCAAAAAAAGATATCATTTCCAGTAATGATAAATCAAATAATTATTAATGATGGGTGATATCAGATAAAGTGATATGGACTCGAATTTACTGAAAGTATTTGTCAAAGTTGCTGACTTGGGCAGTCTTTCTGCCGCCTGCAAAGACCTCCATTGTGTGCAGTCCAATGTGACAGCCAGGGTGAAACAACTGGAGGATTCTGTTGGTTGGACACTTTTTCACCGCAAGCCAAGAGGTGTGATTCTGACAAAAGCTGGTGAGAAGCTTTATGAATATGCCTCAGAAATTGTACGGAAAATTGAAGAGGCGGAGCAGTCCATGAAATACCTGGGGCATGCCGGCAGCCTTAGAATTGGCTCCACCGAATCCAATGCAGCAGTACGTCTCACGCCTATTCTGACTAAATTGCACAAAGAGTATCCGAAAATCGAGTTTCAATTGCTGACTGGGACAACACAGCACATTACAGAACTCCTGCTCGATTACAAAGTCGACCTGGCATTTGTCAGCGGCTATCCCCACCATCCAGATCTCAAAGTTTTGCACCAATACGAGGAAATCATGGTTTTGATAGAATCGACCATTGGGGAAATTCCAAGTGTGATTTTAGGATTTCGTCAAGGCTGCACCTACAAAGAATTTCTTGAGGATTTTATGAAGAAACAGGGAGCACCAGATTTTCGGACTATGGAATTTGGGAGTCTTGATACGATTTTGGGCTGTGTTGCCGCAGGCATGGGAAGAGCCATTGTGCCCTTGAAAGTTGTTGAAAAACTGGGAAATAAAGAGGCTTTGAAAATCATTCGTCTTCCGAAGGAACAGGAGAACATTCCGACT
>JANQHV010000442.1 GCA_028282505.1 SAR324 cluster bacterium
TCTTGGTGTAACGGAGGATGTTGATGACTTCTTACCTCTTACCACATCAGATCTCATCCTGCAAACCGCTTATGACCTGTCCTCATTAAAAAGGAATGCCATGAGTATTGAAAGCGCTGTGGAACGATCCGCCAAGATTGTTTTTGCCTTGAAAAAGTTTGCCCACCGAGACCATTCTGGAGAACGGATAGAGGCTGACCTGATCGACAGTTTGGAAACGGCTTTAACTTTATATACGAATCAATTGAAACATGGCATCGAAGTGGTCAAAAACTTTGTTCAAATTCCCCTGGTATGGTGTTATCCCGATGAATTGAATCAAGTATGGAGCAACTTGATTCACAATGCGGTGCAAGCCATGAAAAATAAAGGAACTTTGGAAATAGCCGTCTCTCCACATAACGAAAAGGTGCTTATCAGCATCACCGATTCCGGCCCTGGCATCCCCCAAGAAATCCAACCGAAAATATTCAATCCGTTTTTCACAACCAAACCTGCGGGAGAAGGAAGCGGTCTTGGGCTCGATATATGCAAGCGAATTATTGACAAACATTTTGGTGAAATTGGATTTAACAGTGCTCCTGGAAAAACAGAATTTTGGATTCTCTTACCGATTAAACCCTGAAGTCCACGTGAGGAAAGGACCTTTAGATGGCAAAGCCTGTGATACTGTGTGTTGATGATGAGAAAGACATCCTGACCAGTCTGAAAGGACAACTGAAGCGACATTTCAGTCCTGAATATACCATTGAAACAGCCCAGGACGGAGAAGAAGCCTTGGAAGTTCTGGAAGAGCTATTGGAAGACAATTATGAAATCCCAGTGGTGCTCTCTGATCAAATCATGCCAGGCATGAAAGGGGATGAATTGCTAATCAAAATGCATGAGCAGTGTCCAACTGCTCTCAAAATTCTGCTCACCGGACAGGCCGATGCTGATGCGGTTGGCAATGCGGTCAATCGGGCAAAATTGTACCGGTACATCACCAAACCCTGGGACGAAGAAGATCTGATCATGACCGTCAAAGAAGCAGCTCGCAGCTATTTTCAAGATAAGATGTTGGAGGAACGAAATCAGGATCTGCTTCAGGCCAATAAAGATCTGGCTTTAGCACACGAACGCCTGTTAACAATCAATCAGATCATGAAATATGTGAGCAGTACACTGGATCTCCAGCAAGTCTCTCAAAAATTCATTGAAAAAGCAGTGGAAACCATCAAACCAGAGGGGGCGGGCTCCATATTGTTGTTTGACCAGGTCCGGAATGTCTTCAGGTTCTATGCGAGTTTTGGGCTCGATCCTAAATATATTCAGCAATTTGAAATTGAATTCTCTCCAGATAAATTGTATGCCTATGATATTGTTGTTTCCAAACAGGGAAAAATTTTGGAATATGAGGAAATACAACCATTTCATAATGAACAGACGTTAAAACTGCATTATGGGAAAACATGCTGGCAACAGTTGATAACGCCCATCGTTTCAGACAATTTGACAATTGGTCTGGTCACTCTGTCCACTTACTCTTCTGAAAGTAAATTCAACGAGATGGACATTGCGGCTTTGGAGAATATTGCCAGCAGCCTTTCGAATCATTTTGAAAATGCAAGGCTATATACTCATTTAAAATCATTGAACAATGCTTACGAACGCTTTGTGCCTCAAGAGTTCGTAAAAATCCTCAGAAAATCCAGCATTCTGGATGTGAAACTCGGAGATCAAATTCGCCAGCACATGACCATTCTTTTTTCTGATATTCGCTCCTTTACTTCGCTTTCGGAGGAATTAACGCCAGAAGAAAATTTTCGTTTCATCAACTCTTATCTCAGTCATATGGGGCCTCTGGTGAGAAAAAACAATGGTTTCATAGACAAATTTATCGGAGATTCCATCATGGCACTTTTTCCAGAATCAGCTGATGATGCGATTCACGCGGGCATTAGCATGCTCCAGCGTTTGAGAGAATACAATGAAGGGAGAAAACGAGCAGGGTACATTCCGATCAGGATCGGCATTGGCATCAACTCTGGAATGTTGATGTTGGGAACGCTAGGAGAGGAAGACCGTATGGAAAGTACAGTGATCAGTGATAGTGTGAACCTGGCTTCGCGCATGGAAAAACTGACAAAAATTTACGGAACCCCTCTTTTGATTAGTGAAGAATGTCTGAAACACCTTTCTCATCCAGAAAAATTCCAAACTCGATTTGTGGATGTGGTTGCTGTTCAAGGAAAATCTCACCCCATCAAGTTAATCGAAATCTTGAATGCCTACGATCCAGAAGTGATTGAACTCAAACTATCAACGGTTGATATTTTTCAAGAAGGCTGGCAAGCCCTGTTGGATGGCAATAACGACGCAGCCAGGTCTTGCTTTGAAAAATGCGTTGCCATTATTCCCAATGACCTCCTCTTCAAAATCTATCTCGATCGTTGTTAATTATTATCTGCTATGAAAGAGAAATAATGACATTCAATTTAAAAACCAAGCTACCCAAGGTTGGAACTACCATTTTCACGGTCATGTCCCAGATGGCAACCGACCATAATGCCTTAAATCTTTCCCAGGGATTTCCTGATTTTGATTGTCCCCCACCATTGCGCAATCTGGTCACTCAGCACATGAATGAAGGCAAGAATCAGTATGCGCCGATGACGGGGATTCCCGAGTTGCGAGAACAAATTGCCTTCAAAGTGGAACAAATGTATGGACGCCAGGTTTGCATGAACCAGGAAGTTACTGTCACCTCTGGAGCAACCGAAGCATTGTTCTCTGCCATCCATGCTGTCGTTTGCCCAGGCGATGAAGTGATTATCTTTGACCCTGCCTACGATTCTTACGAACCCGCCATTGAGCTGGCAGGAGGCAAGGCGGTTCATCTCCCGCTAGTACGTCCCCACTACAAACCAGATTGGGAGCAAGTGGCCACAAGTATCACTCCAGACACTCGCATGATCATCATCAACACCCCTCACAATCCAACCGG
>JANQHV010000609.1 GCA_028282505.1 SAR324 cluster bacterium
GGCGGGATCAAAGCGCCATCCCCCATCCAATAAAAACACATGAGGAAATTCCATTCCTTTGGCTGAGTGAATGGTGCTTAAAAAAACACCATTTCCTTGCAAATGTTCTCTTTTTTGTTCAGCTAAGCTTTCATAGATGAAATCTATTAATTGCGTGACAGGCAACTCAGCATTTGCTGTGGCTTCCCGGTAGACAGACAGGATTGATTTGACTAATGGCCACCAGGGATTTTCAGGAAAGGGAGCAGAAAGGGAGTCCACCCATTCTTCCAAAACTTGAGTGGATTTGAGTTCATGTTTCTGATGTTGTAACCATTCTAACAGCTGGGCAATTTCCCGAATTCGGTGAAGTGGGGGAGGATGGTCCTGATGAATTCCCCAGACCATTGGAATTTTTTCGCTCTCCAAAAGCGCTCGGATGCCATGCAATAAGTCTTTCGTTCTTGCCAATATGGAAAAGTCCTCCCAGCAGTTCTTTGGTTGAAGTTGTTTCAGACGTTGAATTTCTTCCAGAACAGCAAGCGCCTGTTGGGACTCATCATTCACAGTCAGGCATTGCACCTTTCCCCGTGTGATGGGATCTCTTTCTGCCCAGACTCCTCCAGAAGGTTCATCGGCTCTTGCTTGATCAATACAAATCGGGTAATCCGTTTTCATGCGCTCATGATTATGAGCAATCAACCGATTGGCCAAAGTGATGATATGTTCAGTGGAACGATAATTTTCGATCAAGTAATACTCTTGAGCGTCATAATCGGTTTTAAATTGACGGATGAATTGGACACTGGTATTTCGGAAACTGTAGATATTTTGATCATCATCCCCAACTGCCATGATCGTGAGTTTCTCATCAGCATCCAAACGTTCCCGTCCCGCTAAAGCAGAGACGAGATCGTATTGAACCTGATCAATATCCTGATATTCATCGATCAAAATATGGCTATATCCTGCCAAAAGACGGTCTCGCAATTCATCAGCTTCCAGGCCGGGGATTTCGGTTTCACCCCGCAATAAAGCAACCCCATCTTGAAGAACCTGCTCAAAATCAGGTGCCTGCTCTTTGAACTGTTCCATGCGATCCGCATAAGAGGTTCCGGTCAATCGCATCGCCATGGCATGATACGTCAACACAGTCACTCCTTGCGCATCTTCATCCACTAATGCCCATAACCGCTTTTTAATGCTCACCGCAGCATTATGATTGAAACAGAGAATGACAATTCGGCGGGCGGGAATGCGCTGAATCCTTAATAGATAGGCACAACGATGTACAATTACTTTGGTTTTTCCAGAACCCGGTCCTGCCAGGACCAGAATATTTTTATCAAGCGGACTGCAAACTACTTCTATTTGGCGAGGGTTTGCCAGTGATTGAACAATGTGCTGGTAAGATTCTTCTGTGGTGGCGTATTCAATCATTTTCTGATTATCCGCAAAATATTTCTTCACAAAATCTTTTCGATTCATGGAAAAGTAGGCCAGAACTAATTCCACAGCAGATCTGATCTTGTACAAACCCAATTCCGCATACTTATGCATCGTATGAATTTGAAAACGGCGTTCTAAATAATGAGAATCCAAAGGAGCATAGTCGGCATTCAAATACCGGCGTCCTTTCGCTTCAGGCAATATTCGAATTCTCATGGCCTGACGGAAAACAGCCAGTCCTTGTTGGAGAATGATGATTTTATGCTCATGAAGAAACATTAAGGCCCGATCAATCACCGCCAATGGATCTTTGATCTGCGCAGAAAGAATCATATCTTGCTGAATAGCCCTAGTGAGATCATTACTGGAAAATTGAATCAAAACGCTTTCTGTCGTTTGTTGCTTTTGAGGAATTTTAGCGTATAGCGCTTCCAACACCAATCCGGCAGCAGAGCGACGCCTTTCAGCGGTTTCCAGCAGTTCGGCCCATCCTCTTTTCAGCCGGATTTGATAGCTGTTCCGAGAAAAATGTTTGAATTCAATACTTCCTTTTCGACCCGCTAACCCTCTGCCATCCAGGGAAAGCCCACGGATGAGGTTTCTCAAGATTTCAGAATTACTGGGAACTCCATTATCTTTCAATTGTTGATTTAATTTATTTAATGTTAAGGAAAGAGCCATGTCCACTTCCGCATCTGGGGCATTCTCCTGCATCAATTGCAGCATGTCTTGTTCAATCTGGCATATTTTCGCATAGATCAATCTAGCATTATTTTTTCCTTTGGGGCGTAGATAGGCGGTCAGCTGAATCCCTTTCTGGATCAATCCTAGAGTCGCCATCTCTTCAAGGATGCGTAACACTTGCAGAGTTGGAGTATCTGAACTGCCTTTAAACTGGGGCAATTCAGCCAACTCATCGGCACTGATGCCCTGACTCGTATCGGCATTGAGCAATCTGCGAAAAACAGCTTCCCATTGCTGGCGAACGAGAGGAGAAAGATTCAACTGATTCAATTTCGCTTGAGCTTTATCCATAGTCAGTAATGGCTTTCCTTGAAAAACCCGGGTATAGTTTTGATTGCGCTCCAGGAAGCCAGCTTTCTCCAGCCAGGCAATAGCCGTTCTGACCTTGGTATCGGCCATGGGATCTCCACTGCCAAAACGTGTATCGACTTCTTCATCACGCAGCAATTCACCAGAAGTGATCACAATTTCTTCCTCAGGATTTCTGCGGGCACGCCGAATTCCCCGGAGAATTTGGACAATATCCTGCTTTTCCAATTGGGATAAAGCAAGCAGTCGAAATTGAGTTTCCACATCATCTTTCTCGTACAACAAGATACACTCTGAATCCTTCAAGTCTCTGCCTGCACGACCAGCTTCCTGGATATAGTTTTCCAGAGAACCTGGAATATCGGCATGGAGGACCAGCCGGACATTGCCTTTATCAATTCCCATTCCAAAGGCGTTCGTCGCCACAATGATCTTTATTTCATTCTCAACAAACTGTTCCTGAATCTGCCGTTTGACAGGGGCCTCTAAACCGGCGTGGAATGCTGCGGAAGGTAATCCCTTTTTTTGCAGGTAATCTGCGATGGCTTCTGATGATTTCCTGGTGGCTGTGTAAACAATCCCACTGCCTGTCATCAAAAACTCATCAGGATTTCCTTCGCTTGTGTCCACAAGGCGATCCCTGATCAACTCAAAGATCAACGCCATTTTTTCAGCACGATTGACTGTAACCACATCAAAATGCAGATTGTCCCGCTCGATTGCCCCAATGAACTCTTGCAATTCTTGCTGCAGGACGCTTCTAAAATGATCTTTGATCTCCTCAATCACATCCTGTTTGGCCGTTGCGGTGAAGCAAGCAATGGGTGGCACAGGCATTTGCTGTTCCAGGGAAGATTCTTGTATGAATCGAGCCGCGTACAAATAATCTGGCCGGAAATCATGTCCCCATTTGGACAGACAATGGGCTTCGTCAAAAACCCAACAGCCTATTTCTCTTTGACGGATCACGTTATAAATGGAGCGGTTCCGCAACTGTTCGGGAGAAATATAAAGCAGGGCAATATCACCCAACCGGACCCGCTCCAGGACTTCTCCCCGTTCAGGAGGCGTCAACATCCCATAGATGGCCCCAGCAAAAGGCGTTCCTGTTTTTTCAACTAAATTATCCACCTGATCTTTCATCAAAGCCTGGAGCGGTGATATCACAATCGTCAGTACGCCCCTGCGGAAATAACGCACCAGGGCTGGTAATTGATAGCATAACGACTTGCCTCCTCCTGTTGGTAAAATGGCTAATAAGGGACCATTTTGCATGCCTTCCGTTGCAATCGCTTTTTGCAGGCTGCTTCCATCCATCGCTGCTGGCTCCGGACGAAATGTGGCAAAGTCAAAAAAACGCTGCAACTGGGTATCTGGATCATGCATCCCCCGACAGTAAGAGCACGTGGAATTCGCACAAGTGCTGTCTCGAAGTTTTTTGATGACATCCACAATTCCTTCGAACCGATGACGAACCCAGGGAGGTAAGACAGAATTACCCCCGGAAACCCGAAGCCAGGCCAGTGCGTATGCCAAAACAGGACGACCCTGGGGAGAGGGCAAGTACTCTTCAACAATGTCTTTGAGAGCCGTTTGGCAAACCAAGTCCGTCACCTCATTTTGAAAAAGGAGGCGAATTTCCTCTTGAGATAATTCAGGAATGGACGCCAGGGCAGAAAATACGGCAGTGATTCCCTGGCTGTCTGTTGTCTGGCACACCAACTGAGAGGAGTGAAAACAATAATAATAGAAAATAAAAACGTCTGGATGGTGATCATGGAGCTGTGCAAAGGCTTCCCATTGATCTTGAAATAAAGTTCTTGCCAGCTTGGCGTCAGCAACCGGATTGTTCAAGGAGCTACGAACGAGTTTGTAGTCTTTGACCAGATGATGATAAGGATTCTCCGGAAAAGCCAGAGGGGAGAGATAGAGGGTATCGATGACAGGCAGTTTTAAAAATACCGAGTCCGGGGCATGTGACAACAGTATCGGCAGATCATGCTGCAAGATGTTGTGCCCCAACAAATATTTAGCATTTTCTGCCAAACTTTGGAGTTTTTCAAAAGATGCCCGTAAATCAAAATCATTCTTCCTTTCAAACTCCTCATCGCCCAACACCGCTCCAATCTGGTGGATCTTGCCTGCACGACTGGTTTCTAGGTCTATGAGCAGGCAGTCCTTCAGAAAATTTTCGACGGATTGGTGTATACAGTCAGGCATGGTTTGAAAAGAAAAAAGAGTTTCATTCATATAAAACTCCTGTATACCATGTCTCACAAAGAAGAGGAAGGTGGATAGACACACAATTCGGGAATTCTCTGTATACAAACCCGCCTTACCCTGTTATACATTATAGCAATGTCTTATAGATCATGAACTCTCAAAACAGGAAGGCATTGCGTATGAAATCAACTCCCCAGAAACAGAATAACTACGATATTCAAACGATCTTCATCAGCGCCACCAGTATCGACCTGTCGGGGTATGTCAAAACCATCAAAACAAAGCTGGAGCAGGCCGGATACACCGTCACCACCATGACGGATTTTGGTGCTCAACCGGAAGACGCAGTCACCGTCAGTCTGGCAGAACTGGAAGCTACTGATGCCGTCGTTGGAGTCTATGCCCGGCGCTATGGATACATCCCCGTAGGGCAGGAACAGTCGGTGACTGAACAGGAATTCCACCACGCCCGCTCGCTGGGCAAACCGTTTTTCGCTTTTGTGGTCGATGAAGCCAATACTGATCTGCAGCCAGGACCGGGAGAGGACGACAACAGCCCGGAAGCTCAAGCCAAACAAGACAAGTTGAAAGCCTTCATTGTCGAAATCAGCACAGCCCTGGTCAGAGAGCAATTTGTGTCAGACAATGATTTGGCGATTAAGGTGCTGGCATCCCTGTCTCGCTATAAAAAACGTTTCAAGACCCTCCAACCACCTGTCAATGCCTTTCGGTTGGTCCTGGAGGAGGAGCAAATCCGATGCTTTCACAATGATCAGTGTTTAGCCAGCCAACCGGCAGCTTTAGACTCTGCTCTCCACAGGACATTGGAACAATACAACGAAGCCAAACGACAACGCACTGCTGGCGTCCCTACCAAATCCCCCAACCCTGGTGTTTCTCCGGCGGAAATCATGACCGGACACATGGGCATTGCTCTGAGCGAACAGCTGTTGCCACCTTCCATCGCTGAAAAACTCGATCAACTGATCCAAACTTCCACCGGGAATGCCAAAGGATTTCAGGTCACCATTCAGTCAGAGAATCCGGCCTGGACGGGATATCCTCTGGAAACTTTGCGAATCCCCCAGCAGACACAACCATTGGCACTGCAACCGGGCATCGATTTTGTCCGTCTGGCAGGTCATCAGGATTTTGACGCTTTTCCCAACATTCCAGGCCCTTTGAAAATCCTTATGGCCATCGCTTCTCCCATCGAAGGAGAACACTCCACTTTACTGGATTACGAAAAAGAGTTGGGCAAGGTGATGGATATTGTGGAAACCATTCCTAATTTTTCCAAACCAGAGCGGAAACCAATTGTGCATATTCTCGATCAGGGCACTCTAAAAGCCATTTGCGAAGCCTTTTCACGAAACCAGTACCATGTGCTCCACATCAGCACGCACGGAGAGCCGGGGCATATTATTCTTGAAAATGAAGAGGGAGCCTCTCGCAGAGTATCCGCTCAGGAATTTGTCCAGTTGTTCCCGTCGAAACGTAAACCAGTTTTGACCACCCTCAGTGCCTGCCACAGTGGAGTGACCGGAGAAATGGATTCTTTTGCCGGTGAATTGATCCAACATGGTTTTTCGTATGTCATCGCCATGCAGGAAGCCGTTTCCGATCCTTACGCCACTGAGTTTGTGGAAATCCTCTATCGCAAACTGGCTTATGACGACGAGCCCGTCATCGACAACGCTTTTTCACAAACCCGGATTGAACTGGAAGCCAAACGCCTTCGGGACAATCAACAGCGTTCTCCCGAACAACAAATGCCGCCGGAATGGATGGTGCCTGCCCTCTACAAAGGCAACCTCTACCAATACATGGCTTACGAAACCAATCTAATTTATTTTGAACGGGAAATGGCCACTCCTGAAGAAGATTTTCAAACGGATCTTTCCCACCGGAAAATCGGAGAGTTTGTCGGTCGCAGACGGCAACTGCTGACCATGCGTCGTGACGTGCTCAACAAACAAGGAGGCTGTGCCCTGATTACCGGCATGGGAGGCGTGGGCAAATCCACCCTGGTGGCCCGCTCCCTGGCCGATGCCATCCGGGCCAACCAGACCTTTGAGATTCATTCGGTGACAGGCTCCATTTCATTGGTTGATCTGTTGCAACGATTCGGTTGTGCTGGAGACACTCTGGAATTGTTGTGGCACGGTTTTTTCTCCAGCAAACTCCCGGAAAAGGGCAGGCACTCCATCTTTCTTTTTGACAATTTTGAGGAGAATTTAATCACCGCAGAGAACGATTCTGTGCCCACAATGAGTCAGG
>JANQHV010000519.1 GCA_028282505.1 SAR324 cluster bacterium
TGACGAATGGAATCTGCAGAAGGAAGGACAGAGTTGGTATCAAACACCTGACCAAAAATGGGATACAACAACTGAGTGACATTGATATGTTCACGTATCTCCTGAGGATCACTCAAGATTTGCTGGAGCAGGACAGGCTGTGAATCTCCCAGGTAGCGAAGCACTAAATCCAATGTTGTCATAGTCAACTGTCCCAACGCTGCCGTTGTCTCCAATAACTCCCCCTGCTCATTCAAAAGCTGTTCTTCTAATGAATCTACCAGGTCTGGACGTTGCAACAGAATTGCCATGAATTCTTTTAAAGTCGGATCAAGAACCTGAATAGCAGAGCTAATTAACTCAGCAAACTCCATTTCCTTTGATAATTCACTACTCTCTAAACGAGCTTTTAACTTCGTCAGCAACTCCTCGGTAATGATTTTAGCACTGACTTGCTCCAACAGCCGTTCATCCAATCCTTCTTTTCCCAGTGTTGAAATACCCCACTCCACCAGAGACACCAATTCCTGAATGGATAAATCCTGATTGTTAGAAAGTTGGGCCAGGAAACTTTCTGAATCTTGTATCGAATCTGTCAGTAAACGTAAATGGCTTTGATGGTCTGTCGTGGGAATCTCAAAAGAAGCGAGTTTTTCCAGCAATTCTTTCTCATTCAAGTTAGCAAATTCTTTTGTTGACTGTTGCAATAAACCCTCTAATTTCTGACGAATAGGGATCATCATTCCATGAGCATAAATTCTGAATTCACCTGTAGCGACTTTTCCTTCTGCCATGATCAGAGAAGTCAGATTTTGTGTAGTTTTCAGAAGATTATTTTCCCCCGATATCAAAGCCAGTTCTGCCTGCTCTGTTTTTCCTGTTTGCCAACTCCTGCGTAGAGATGGAGTACTCAAGGTTTGTATGGATGCTGCTTCATGAGCCAGTTGCTCAATGATGTCGCTGGAAGTTTGAAACAGCAATGATAATCGTTCTGCCTGTGTTGCTGTCAGTATTCCCGTGCCTGAAAAATTCCCCGCTCCAGGAAGCAATTCCAGGGTATTTTCTGTGGCATGAAAGGCCGTCAAAGCATGATCGGTCATTCCCCACTGTTGAAATAGATGGTCGGATTCGAGCCGAAAAGCAGATCCTTCTTGAATGATTTCAGTTAACACTTCCAAGGCATAGACCACTTGAGTCGATTGTGTATTTTCTAGAGGGTGTTGCTGAATTTGATCAATGGAGAGATCCAATTGCGAGGCTATCTGTTGCTGATGCTGTGACAACTGAACATAAGGAGTTGCGATCAATTTTTTAGCAACCAGGGATGTGATAGGGGAAACCACAACACTCACGGAGGCTTGATTGTTTCCGTTCAGTGAGGCTGCTTCAAAAAGAACAGGGACACTACCAACAGGCAGTGGAGTTTGATCACTATCGGAATCTGTTGTCGAAAATACTTCAAGAATCAGAGGGTTGCCAAGGCGATCTTGTGGAAATTCTGCTTCAATGACAAACTTACCATCTTCCTCTGTTGGCACTTGATAATACTCTCCATTGGACTGAGCCAAAAATTTGCCATCGGGATCTTTGATTAATAAAGTTTGTTTTGAGGTACTATTGATGACTTCCCCTTCGATTTTTCCAAGAAAAATCCTCTCTGCGCCGATATCAAAATCGTCGCTTCCTTCCACCAGCAAGAGTTGATTTTTTTCGGAATTGTAGGAAGCATCACTTTCTGCCTCGATCTGTCCTGAATGATCACCAACACAGGAAACAAGAAGAGATAGAATCAGGATCATCCCATATTCCAGTACTCTTTTTGGAAAGAAAGATTTCATACCATAGCATTCATTGAATTTTTTTGAAGAGTATGCCCTTCCAACATGAACTATCGATTTCCTGTTTTTTGATTTTTCATTCTAAACATTAAGTAGGTCTCATGACAAATAGTTTTTACATGGCGTCAGTTCGAAATGATAAAACTGCCTGTATAAGTACTCACTGGTGAAAAAGAAATATCATCACCAAAGGTAAAGGTAATCGTATAAGTGCCATTTGTCAACAAAGGTGATGTTAATTCTAAAAAAAAGACCGCGGAAGCATCATTTAAAGCAAAAAACTGAAGATTCTCAGTACTGACGCCAATTTGATTGCCATTAGTTATCAGAATATCTCTACTTTCTAAGTTTGTTTTTGAATAAGTAGCCCCATTCGCAACTTCGATACCATAATCAATTTTTGGAGTACTTGGATATTTGACATAACCATTAGTTGGGTTGAAGATCATGTCATACATAGTTGCAGTGACATCTTTAGCCTGACAATCGGAGCCGGAACAAGTCAATGTAAACCTAATTGCTCCTGTTTGTAAATCAGAGCCAACTCCATTTACCGTCATGGCAATGTAGGGTGTGGTTGATGTTACTGTGGGAATGGAAGTACCACTTCCACAAGAATCAAAAGCCAATACCTGGTCATCTATTAGAAACTGATTACTTTCCAGGCTAAATTGGGTACTTGTTGTTGGGTTAGTACAAAGCGTAGTCGTAGTAGTACTGGTAGTCGTGGCTGTCGTGGGGTTTGGGTCATTATTGGTAGTACTGGTACTGGTAGTCGTAGTAGTACTGGTACTAGTAGTCGTAGTAGTACTGGTACTAGTAGTCGTAGTAGTACTGGTACTGGTAGTCGTAGTAGTACTAGTGACGGTTGCGGTTTGCGTTGACAGTTTTTGAGCAACTTGGGTTGCTGCTGCAGTTGTGGATGCCTGAATTTCTGTTTCTGACTGCTGTAGCGCCTCCTCCAGATCTCCAGTGGTTTGAATGGCCGTAACTAATGTTTCTGCCGTAAAGGAAATCACGTTTGTGATATCTTCTTCAATCACGGCAATTTCGGTGTCACTCAGTGATTCTGTTGCATTGATCTGACCAATGATTGGGCCTGTTTGCTGTCCAGAACTTTTTGTCACACTGACCAGTTCTTCCTGAGTCAAGGCATTCGAGTTGTCTTGCACTACTTGAATGATATCAGATTGAACAATGGTCACTACATTTCTTGTTAAATTTTCCAATGCGGTTCCGCTCACCTGAGTAGTGGAGTTGCTTTCTTTTTCTTCTTTAAGAGTTTCTTTAATAGCAGAAGTGATTCCCTCCAACACAGAAGAGATGTCTTCACTGTCAACCCCTTCTGAAATTGCGGCTTCTTTCGCTGACTCAAGGATGGTTGTAATGCTTTCCACTGTATCAATAATACTTTCCTCCGAAATGTCCTGCTGCAACATTTCTATTGCTTCTGTTGCGGTGTATCCCACATTGATCAAGTTCTCAGACAAATTCACCTGGAATTCATCTTCTTCTAAAAATGCGGTTGTTCCTTCACTATCGAACTTTTCTGACAGGATTGCATTTATCCCTGTAGCAGCGTCTTCTGCCAGATCTCCCAGAGTATCCAAAATCACATCAGCTGAAGAGGGGGTACTGGCCTCACCGGTTACAGTCCGTGCAACAAAATCAGGATCATCATTAAAACTGGAAAAAGAAGAACCTCCTCCCAATAGCTTGTCCACCATATCTTGCCCACTGCTATTGTGCTGACTGTAGGTGATCGTCAGCAGAGGCGTTGAGAACTGGTCTGGTATTTCACTTCCTGCAAGATTTTGCGCAAGAAAGGAGGTCACAGGATTGATATGAGCAATTGTGGTCGAATTTGTATCATGTTTGGCGGCAACTATTGTAAACAAATCAGAATTGTCAGAGCGGCTCACATAAACCAAGAGAGGAAATTTTGCTGATTCTGGAATATCAAAGCTGTAATTTCCACTCACATCGGTACTGCCTCCTGAATAAGTTTGACCAATGGCATCGATTATCGAAACACTGGCCTCTGAGACGGCAAATCCCTCTGCAATCACACCACTGATTTTAGAAGTAGTGACCGTTTCTGGAGTTTCTCCTTCAGAACTACCGCCACCTCCTCCTCCACAGGCAGCAAGGAATAAAAAAACAATAAAAAGAATTGCGCTTAAGCAGTTATTCATCCATTTCATAGACTATCGTTTGATACGGCCTGGGGCCAAAATGAGAGTTAAAAACTGAAAATTTGAGCACGCATGGCAAGATAGGGTTCAATCCAATCCCTCAATCAGGCAGCCAAATTAGAGTGAGTTCAACGTATTGGAAGGTATTTTGATTGCTGCAATGTTTCCGAACCAAAAGATTAATTCCTACTAGAATTAGCAAGAAACAGCAAGATACAAAGACACATTCTGTGTGCTCTGCTCAAAATTCTATCAACTGCAACAAGATCTATTTCATGGTCACAGTTCCTTCAGGCGTGCTTTGGCGTGTGGTTTCCAAATCGGATCATTGAGAGTCTGAATGACATAATTGTAATGCTGAATGGCCTCTTCTTTCTGATTCTGTCGCTGAGCACACTGCCCCAGGTGGTAATAAGCTTCTGCCAGGTATTCGCTGTCTTCAAAGGGAAGAATATTTTCAAACGCAGTAACAGCTTCACCGCATTTTTGTTCCAAAAAATAGGACAGTCCTAAAAAATAGTAGATTTTATCAACCGTTGGCCGATCTCCCCACTTTTCAATAATGCTCTTAAATCCTTTTTGGGCAGTTTCGTAATCGCCAAAGGTGTAATAACGTTCATATTGCTTGAACGCACTGTGAAAACCTGGAGAAAACGCCTGGTAGGTCACGCTCCCTAATCCAATCAAAAACAGGATACAAAATATCAGATACCCGTAGCGATTGAGACTCCGAGATAACGTCCAGGATGCTCCTTTCTGAAACCAATTTGATTGCCGGAAAGAAGGAAAGAAGGCTATTGCCAGGAGTATTAAAGATAAACAAATCCCCAAGCCGGTAAGTGCTAACCCGATTTGCCGGGGCCTCACATTATCATAAAACAACTCCACCTGATTGCCTGAAGGGTATACCAACATGAATGCTGGAGAGAGCAAATAAGGTCCTTGTCCTCCTTTGATCTGCCAACCAGGATTGTAGGCCACTTTGACCAAATGAGGTTTGCCAGGACAACTGGTTTCAAAGTGAATGGTTTCATTGTTTATTTTTTCCTGAATCTGACAATCCATCATATCCATATCGTCATCTCCCTGGACTGATATTGGAGGGAGGGAGATATCATCCATATTATGGAAGTAGCGATAAACATCAGGCAGAGTATAGAGAAATGGTTTCTCTTTTTTATAGTTGCGGAACCAATGGTAAAAGGTATGCCTGAATTTTTCAGGAGCAACAAATTTTGGAGCTTCTTCCAACACCTGGACATACCCCGTTTTATGGCGCAATCTCCAGATTTCATAAGGAGAGTAGCGGATTTTTTTTTGCAGGCGAAAAGAAGCAGAAAGTTTTCTCGCTGCTGATTTGGCTTCTTTGCTCACCAAAATCACTTGTCCGACATTAAGCAGCTGCAGATAATCAACAGACCGCTTCAAGTCAAAACGGCTGCATGGATAATCAGGAAAAGGGCAAGAAATTTCTTTAGAATACAAGGACTGCGTATAAAAAACGAAGGGAGTCAACAAAGATGATTGAAAATACAACCCTTCCAGAGTGGAACGTCCTGCAAAGTAAGGCAAACTTTCCAAGGCACGAACAGTCCCCATACCATTATTGACGCGATTGTGTTCATAGGCCACCCGGGGCTCATTGGTATTGCCCCAAAGGAAGGTATTGATCTTCTGAAATGCCTCCCAGCGAGGTGCGTTTTCAAACCCTCTGAAATTCCAATATGTCCAGTATTTTGCATCTGTACGAAAATAACTCAGCCACAAAACACAGCCACAAAACACGATGTAGGGCACCATTCTGGAGGCAAATGCATTCTGTATCAAAATTCCCAGAAAAGCCAATCCCCAGGTGGTGGTCAGGAAGTGCACAAACGGAATGAAGCGTATGTCTGGTAACTTGAGTGTTTCTGAGCCAAAATAACAGAGAACTGACAAGAAAATGATGAACCAGAGAAAAGGAACCGCTTTTCGTTCATCAGCAGAAAGCAATTGCCACTTACTTGTTGCTGGAATACCAGCATATACGGAATAGATTAAAAACAGGGACAGAGGCGGAATCAGTATTTTGGGAATAATTTCCCAGACAGAAGAAAATGTCCACAAAATGTTGAATGCCGTGGTATAGGGCATATTCAGATACAACTGCACAAACCAACCGGCAAATAAGAACCCTCCCACCCCAAAAACCGTGAGAAGCAGGAAGGCTTTGCGTAAAAAATATGAAGGCCACAACAGAAAATACAACACACTGAGGCAACAAATGATTAAAGTAAACCCGTGGGATGTTCCAATCAGCACCAGCAAAAAGATGGAGAAACACACCAACTTCCAATTCATGGACTGGTCTTTGTCTACAATTTGATGGATCAGACGGTACATCGCCCCCAGAAAGACAAAGGTGAGAGAAAAACTGATAGCATAGCTAAATTCTCCAGCCAAGGTGCTATAGAGATTACCTCCCCACATGGAGTTGGACGTATTGAACAGAAACAATAAACTGCCACATGCGGCCAATCCAGGACCCGGAAACCGAAATCGGCACAATTTCAGCATATAATACGTGCACAATGGCAAAACCACAGGACCTATAATGGTGATGATCTTGAAACTAATGGTCAAAGGCATCCCATAGGACATCCAGACGGCAATCAGATACAACAAGGGAAAGTACATGATGAACAGAGGAAACCCACCATAATTGCCAGGATACCAGCCAATGATTTTTCCCTGTGGTAACAAAACCTCTTTCAAATAGGCGGCTGTTTTGTAGTGAGATCCCGTATCACCTCCCGTTACTACGGTATCGAGAAAAATATATTGAAATGGGAAATATTGGAAAAGGTAGAGGTAGATTAAAATAAAAAGGAGCGTATCTACCAAAAAATTGACATGTTTACGAAGAAAACGCATTCGTGGTATTTTAGTATCTGGAATTATCCTGAGAAAACTGATTTAATAATAAGCTTTGAAATAAAATCTCTATCAACATCATATGAAAAGTCAACGTACAATTGTCATTGGAGATGTTCATGGGTGTCTGGAAGAATTGGAAGAATTACTGGAGCAAGTGAATTATATTTCCACAAAAGACCGCCTTATTTTTGTAGGAGACCTTATCAATAGAGGCCCTTACTCTTTCGAAGTTTTGAAAAAAATCCGGTCATTGCAGGCAGAAGCGGTCATGGGAAATCATGAACTGGGATTTTTGCAGTATTTGTCTGATCCAGCTTTAGCTTATGGTCATTTTCCTCAATTAAAATCACAGTTGGGAGATCAACTCGATTTTTGGAGTTGTTGGCTCCAGCAACTCCCTCTGTTCATTGAAGAAGAAAGTTTTATTGTCGTTCACGCAGGGCTAGCCCCTAATCAACCTCCTGCTGAAACACCCGCCCATATTTTAACCCGAATTCGGACATGGGATGGAGTGGGCCAAAATTTGAATAATCCAGAAGATCCAGGTTGGTTTGAACTGTATCATGCTCCCAAGTTAGTATTATTTGGACACTGGGCCAAAAAAGGATTAGTTTTTCGGGAAAATGCAATTGGATTGGATACAGGGTGCGTTTACGGCAACAAACTAACAGCCGTCATACTACCCGAAAGAACCATTTGCCAGGTATCGGCAAAACAAACTTATCAAATACCATCAGAATAAGACGTGAAACGATTTTTTTTCTTTTTTACCCTAATCCTCTCACTCATTGCCATTGGAAGTACTGGTTTTCTACTCTATCTTATCTTCCTGGAACCTGGTACTCACCTCGATATCAACCGGATCAAACAATCGGTACTGACAGAATCTACCGTCTATTACCAGGATGGAGAAACAAAATTAGGAGCATTTTACAGCGATGCCCACCGGGATTATCTATCCTCACCTCGATCCTTGTCAGCCAGTACAACTTCAGATGACACAATCCCCCAATTATTCCTCAAAGCAATTGTCGCCAGTGAAGATAATAACTTCTATGATCATATCGGTATTTCCTTGATTGGGATCATACGTGCCTCCATTGCGAACTTACGTGCGGGAAAAGTCGTACAGGGGGGCAGCACGCTGACACAACAGACCTCAGAGTTGTTATTTGAACACAGGGCAACCAGTAAATGGGGAAAATGGAAAGAAAAGATCCTGGAAACTCTGAATGCTTTCCGGTTAGAAGCACATTATACTAAAAATCAAATTCTAGAATTTTATACCAATTTGTTTCATGTTCATGGCACCGGACAGGGCCTGTCCATTGCAGCTCGTTATTATTTTAATAAATCAGTTTCTGAGTTGAATCTTCCAGAAATTGCTTTCATTGCAGGTTCAGTGAAGGGCCCCGCCAATTACAACCCTTTTCGCACCACAGATCCTGAAAAAATTGCAATCATTACTGAAAGAGCCACAACTCGTCGTAATTATGTCCTGAACAATATGCGGAATTCAGGCACCATCACTCAAGCGGAATTCGATGAAGCCACCAAACATCCGGTCCAGTTTCATCGGGGTTCCTTTCAATTTGAAGAAAGTCACCAGATGGATGCGGTTCGAGAAGTATTGAACACCGAATTCTGGAAAAATATTTTACAGGAAAAAGGGATTCGCAACCTATCCCAGGCGGAAATCAATATTTACACAACACTAGATTACCAACTCCAAAAATACGGAGAGTTCATCCTCAAACGTCATCTTTCTCACCTGGAATTTCGCATCACACCCTACACTCTCCCAGTAGAACAGGCATTATCACCCAAGAGCACTCCCTTGAATCATGTGTTCCATGTCGGAAAAATCACCCAAATCTCCTCAAAAAAAACTCGCCAAATCAAAATTCAACTGGGTGCTGATGAAGGAATTGTTGAAGAAAAATTTTTGGATGAGTTTGTCAGAAACGTCATCCGATTGCGTCCTTACCACAAAATCAAAAGCTCTCATTACAAACGGGCTTTTCAATATTTAAAGAAAAATGATCCCATTTTGGTCTCCACTCATGGACAAAACTCTGATGGACAGTGGATTCTGGCAATTGAACAAAAGCCTCAGTTGAATGGAGGTGTGTTCATTCTGCAGGAAGGAGAGGTCCGTGCCATGATTGGTGGTTTTGATAATTTTGGATTCAACCGTGCCTTGCAGGCAAAACGTCAGCCGGGCTCTACTTTCAAACTGCCAATTTATTTAAGTGCTCTACAACTCGGTTGGGATCCTCTCGAAGCACTTCCCAATGAGCGTAGGGTCTATCCCTTTCAAGGACAGTTTTATTTTCCACGTCCGGATCACCCTCCCAAGGATACCGTCAGTAGTATGGTATGGGCCGGAACCAAATCAGAAAACCTGGCCAGTGTTTATTTGCTGGTACATCTGTTGGATCACCTGACCCTCAAAGAATTCCAACAATTGATGGAATTCACTGGCCTGAGTCATCAAGAAAGTGAAGAATCCCTAAAAGCATATCAAACACGATTGCGAGATCGTTTGGGCATTATAGGTACTGAAACGAACTTATTGCCTGGTATTTTTGAGGTGGTTCAAAAACGCTTGAAACAGGAATATTTACTAGATGCCACGACCAAAGAGACACAAACATGGGACCGCTTATTCTATGGAAAAAATTGGAAAGCGGCTCATGCTAAACGAAATCCTGGTCAAGAAAAAAATAAAACAAAGAGGCGGCAAAAAAGATTAGAAAGAGAACTGTTGCGTCACAATTTTTTACGTTTTGAAACAATTCTAGGAACCATGAAAGACAAACTAGCTGCTCTGGAGGTGAATTTCAATCAAGCAAACGATGAAAAGTTGAAAACTATGGAAAAAGAGTTGCTGGATGGTTTTTATATCCAGCCTCAAGCCACTCGGCAAACGCAGGTTCCCCCATTGGCCTATGCCTTGTCTAAAGGAGGACTGGGGGCTGACTGGTTACCACTGACTCGCCAGAACTTACTGCTCTATCAGCGTTTCTGGACACAAAAAAGACGGGAAGCCTTTTTTCGATCTGACAACATCTGGATAGAGAATAAAATCCGTGCCTCCATGCTCATCACAGCAAGAGATTTGATGGAACAACTGCTGGAGGAAACCAGGCAGTTGAAGCCATTTACTCCGGAGCGGTTATTTTACCACCACGATTTTCGAATCACCATGGCTCTGCGAACGGTGATAAAACTTTCTAAAATTTTGGGAGTAGAGAGTGAGTTGAAGCCTATTCTTTCCTTTCCATTAGGAGCCAATGAAGTCTCTCTGGATGAACTAGCTCTGATGTACCAAACCTACATGACTGGAGAAATCCTGGAGTCTCCTGAGAGTCCAGGGAAAAATTCCTGGAAACTCATTGATCGGATTGAAGATGCCAAAGGAAATATTTTGTATCAAAATAAACAGGTACGACGGCGCGTACTTCCTGAAAAAACCACACATGCCTTGCAGGAAATATTACGTTCTGTCGTTGAATATGGAACCGGTCGTTCCCTCAGAACATCTCTGATCATGGATCTGGACAATTATGGAGCGTTGACAACGTTAAGAATTCCGGCATTTGGCAAGACAGGGACTGCCAATAACTACAGCAATGCCACTTATGCCGGTTACTTACCAACTATTCGAGAAAGTCATGCTACCACACAAGGAGGTTATACCATCACCTCCTACGTCGGTTTAGACCGCCAAAAAACAGATGCCAAACCCCTGCCTTTCAAATTGACAGGAGCTTCTGGCAGCCTTCCTGTCTGGGCAAAAATCGCCAACTATCTGATTCACACCCCATTTTATCAAAGCAAACTCGACTGGAGACAGTTGCAATTGAAAGAAGGAGAAGAACATCATGTTCTGCCTGTACCTCACCCTGACGGAGTGGAGCATCAGGTGCTCCTGACCAATGGTTTGATTACTCCTGAAAAAGAGAATGCCACAGAAAATACGGCAACCGTTTACTTTCCCCTCAGAGATGAGGATGCTCCAGGGTCGAGAACTATTGAACTTTTTAAAGAACTGATGAATTAAACCAACACAGATTTTCTGAAAGTACACCGATGAAATTTTATAAATATCATGCACTCGGCAACGATTATATCGTCTTGGATCTTCCCAACTCTTCTTTTTTAACTTCCGATCAAATCCGACGCATTTGTCACCGGAACTATGGAGTGGGCGGTGATGGTATTTTACTGGGGCCACTGGCCAGTGAAAAATGTCCGTTTGGTCTGCGCATCTTTAATCCTGATGGAGGTGAAGCCGAAAAAAGTGGAAACGGTTTACGGATTTTTTCCAGGTATCTTTGGGATCAAGGGCTGGTTGATGATCAACCATTCCAAATTGAAACCCTGGGGGGAGAAGTGACTGCTGAAGTGAGAGAAAATGGCCGTAACATTACTGTGGCGATGGGACAGGTCAGTTTTCACAGTACGCAAATACCAATAGCCGGGCCGCCTCGGGAAGTATTAAAAGAAACCCTGGAAGTTGGAGACCAGTCTTTCACCTACTGTGCCGCAACTGTCGGAAATCCCCATTGTGTTATCCTCTCTGATTCCATTTCTGCAGAGAAAACTAAAAAGTGGGGTCCTGATATTGAAAAAGACACCCGGTTTCCCAACCGGACCAATGTCCAATTCATGAAAGTATTGGATTCAGACAATATTCAAATTGAGATTTGGGAACGAGGAGCGGGATATACCCTGGCCTCTGGCAGC
>JANQHV010000565.1 GCA_028282505.1 SAR324 cluster bacterium
AAAATGCGGAGCGTGTTTGTTCCGGCTCGTACCGAGTTTTTCGTGGCGGCGACTTCCATGATTCCGTTGGGAATGTGCGTTCGGCGAATCGTCTTAGGCCTACGCCGGGTCATCGTTACTACAACCTGGGCTTTCGCCTGTGCAGTTCCTTGTAATGCTTGGCTCTTATACCCTTGGTTTTGGTTGGGAGTGATTTTTTCAGTATACTTGTTGAGTTGGTTGACATTTATAAGTAGATGGATAGATAAAAATTGATCAACTCTTGTGGGAAGTATGGTAATGGAAAGCAAAGATTACAACTCATGCCACTGTTCAAAATCGATTTTGAGATACTGAGTGAAATTACCAACATTACATTAATTGGTAAGGTCAAAAATCCAGGCTTCCGAGCATATCTTAATCGAAAATTTGGAAAAGCTGCTTGGCATTATAAAAAAGGAAATGCTAAGATTTTAGACAAGGAAACACAAACAGTGTGGCGTGTGGAAATTCATTTCTGCCAAGCCCACGGTAAAGCCAAATGTCATTTTAGAGTCAAATATAAAATTGAGAGAATCTATGAGTGATTATTTCAGTGTTGTGTGCCTATCGCATGAAGGTGAACCTGATTTCATATTTGGGAAAATCTACAAAGCGACATCGGATGAATCAGAAGAAACGTCAAACTTAATTCGAGTCTGGAATGAGTTTGGTGAGGATTACCTGCACTCGAAGCAACACTTTATCATTGTTGAGTTGCCTGATGAAGTACAGCAAAAACTATTCGAAAACCATCCCGTTGCGGCATAAAGCTAAACTAAACCAATTGAGACAGAAAACTTTGCGCAGGTACAATCGTGGGAGTATTTTTCATAAAACAATTATGATCCACATAATCCAAAACAAAGTTTTCCAACCGCCGACCCGGATCTCGAAGCATTGACCAATCCCAAAGGTAGATTTTTGGTTCCCTTAAAAAGGAGCGGGTGACTCAAAAAGGTTCTTAAATGGAACAAATGTTGATTCTCCACTCGGTATACAGTCACAGTAACAGGATGTGTTCGTCCACTTTCATTCATTTCTCATAAGAGAGGATTGTCCTAAAAACTGTAGATACTCTTTAGTAAGATCAGACCAGTTTTTTGAAGTTTTCAAGTATTGATAGAATGGTTGATGATCAGTATCCAAATCATCTGAATTTTCTGAACCAGGGAATGTGAAAAAAGGAATGAAATAGCTTTTTCGGGTAAACGCTCCAACCAGGGTAAATAAATCCAAACAAAAAGAATATAGATCCAAATCACCGACCAATTGCATTTGCATTAAATAATGCTGAGCGAGCAATTCCAGTTCTTCTTGCGGAGGTGCTAAATCCGCACAGGAATAACGTTTCAAGACATGGTTCTCATGACACAGTACAAAAACAATATAATCCTGCCATACTCCATCTCCTGCCAAAAGAGGAGTCAATCGAAACCAGTTTCCCAATGCTTCGTAGAATTGATAATATTGTTGTAAAACACTTTGTGAATCCCTCATTTGCTCGCCATCCCAACACAAAATTTCAATACGCAAATGATCATTACTGCCCTGTTGTAATCGCTCCCAGCAATATAACAAAAACTTTTCTGCCTGAGATAGACATTGTAAATAAAACTTAGCAGGAGACTGACTGGGCCATTCATTCTGAAATGGCAATGTGTGAATGGCATCCAAGACAGGAATCACCTGTTGGAGTAATCGAGCCACTTCTTCTTGTAATGCTTCTAACGTAATGACAGGAGGTGGACTGTTCGACATGTGTTGTTCAGATTTTAATTTTCATAGCAAGTGATGAAGCATTAGAGAGCTTTTTATCGTCTTTCCACTTATAAAAAAGTTCTCTTAGATTTTTATATCGTCCCAGGACAGGTTGCTGATCCAATAAATTACAAATTTCCACAATTGTGGTTGGAATCGCATCTAAAAAATAGAATTTTTGATTCTGAGAGGACAAAAAACCATAACTTCCCAGAGACCGGAGCCGACGAATCAGGACAAAATGATAAAACTCATCAAGAAATTGATCGTGCGACATCTGCTTCCAAGGACTCAATTCCATGAGATATGCTTCGATCAAAAGTGGACGCAACACATCGTTTAACCCTGAACGAGACGCATATAACAAACTGGCTAGATCATAATGAAGAGGCCCACGGCAACCCATCTGGTAATCAATAAAATATGGCTCTCCTTCCTTCCACATAATATTGCGGGACTGAAAATCGCGGAGAACTAAAGCTTGACGCTCCACTCCATCCAATAAGATGATTAACCGAGTGAGTTCTTGAGAGATATGATCAGTTACCTCGTAATCATCAGCAAAAAGTTGCCAGAAATATTCCTTAAAATAGTTGATATCCCATTGAAATACTGCCCCATCGAGTTCCTTTTCCCGATGACAAAATGTGTAGTCCAGACCTTGCTTAGCCTCCATTTGAATACGAGGTAACCAATACAGGACTTTTTGGTACGCCTGTAAAATCGAGGAATTCTGAACCGTGTTCTTCTGATTCCACTCTGATAATAAGTCGGCTAAAGATGAATCTCCCAAATCTTCTAGCAGATAACATCCATGCTCCAAATCAGAGGTATAAATAGCAGGAACAGGAATACCACATTTTTTTAAATGCTCAGATAAAAATATAAAAGCTTGATTCTCAGCAAAATTAGAATTTATAACACCAATCCAAGAGTTATGGTCTCCTCGAAAACGATAAATCTGACGTGGGGAACCATCACCCTTTAGCGGTTCTGGCTCACTGATGTCTGATCCAATATACTGCTTTGCCAATGAAATGAGAGGGTTTAACAAGATCATTGTATCACTTTATTGAATTTCATAGAATTCTATTTAACAATTGAATTACTTGACAATATGTGTTCTGACCTAATAAAAAACGATATCCAAATTTTGTACTCATTCTCTGTCCAACAAATTTTTGCATCAGGCTACATTGTATTTTTCTTTCACCTGCCATTCGAGTCAACAATTTTCAATCTAAATTAGATCCTTTCGATCCATGCTAAATTTTTCTTCCATTTGGAAATGGAGCTTTATAGCCGCATTCATAACTGTGATCTCAGCACTCTTTACCAATACTGGATTCAGTACACCATTTCCTCATTATCAGATTGAAGTACAATATAAGCCAAGTCAAAAACTATTGTTGGGAAAAATGGAAGTTTCCTTTGCGGCCGAATATTATCCATCGGACTCTTTGTTATTTTCTCTTCCAATGAACCGTTTTCTGGAACCCGATCCAAGAGGCCCCCGAAAAATTTTACAAACACCGGTTTTTGCCTTAGATTCATTTAAAAAAATTGAAGATGATCCATTATTCCCCCATGGATTTAGTGTAGGCAACACGAAAATACGCTCTGTTACGGATATCAACGGAAGTCCATTAGAATATAAAATTCGAAATAATCCAAACATCGTTGTTGGTTTTAGCACAAAAAATGGTTTGCTTGATGTGCGTTTAAGGAATCCACTTCCACAAGCCATTATCATCATTGAGTTTGAGACAAAACTTCCCGAACGCTATCAAGAAGGTCTGATTGACACAGAATTGTTGACTGTCCAATGGTATCCTCAATTACTAATCTTTCAAAACAATACCTGGAAAACCGATTTGCTCGAACCCTCACCAGGGATCTATGAAGTTGTTTGGGAATCCCCACAATCCGGTACACTCATCACAACTTCAGGTGCACACAATTATGAAACGAACCAAACTATTAAACTTGCTTCGCCCAAACGTCCTTTAAAATATTTTCCATTGCTTTTTTCTCCCAACTACCAGTCGATACTTTCAGAGCCCTACTCTACCGTCCAGTCATTTTATTTTGAGTCAAATAAAGATCGTGCACAGCTGTTGCTACAATGGGGAGAAGAATTTTTAGATTTTGTTCAAAAACAATACCAATTTTCTCTTCCCTGGAAACAAATATTCATCGTTGAAATCCTTGGAAATCACGAACAAATTCGTGTTGTCAATAACATCGTTTTGGTCACAACGCCCCATTATCAACGCACTTCTATTTTAGATCGCAGGGTTCTTGGTTTTTTTACCAGGGGGCTGGGAGAATTATGGTTTGGAGAAACTGTCTGGCACAACCTGGACCACCAGCTTTGGCTTAGCCGTGGAATGGGAACATTTTTCGGCTTACGGTTTTATACACACAAATACGGACCAGATGCTGGAATTTTTGACTTCATTGATTGGATCAATCCCCACTATCGTGAGCACTTTATTGAAGAAATGGCTCGCAATATTAAAAATGAGCTAAAGCGCCCCATCATATTTCCAATCCAAAAAAGTACCAAACATGCCGAAACCCGCATACTATTGCGGCTGGTAACCTACAAAGCAGCCTTAGTTGTTTCGATGCTGGATTATCTAGTGGGTGAAAGCATTTTCCAGCAAGGGCTTCACCATTTTTTCAACAACCATTTATATGAACTGGCAACCGAACAGGATCTAAAAAAATCTATGGAACTGTATTATGGAGAAGATCTGAATTGGTTCTTCGAACAGTGGTTCCATACTACTAAAGATTTGGATTATGCGCTTGGAAACATTTCAGAAGAAGAGCTTCCCAATGGACAATACAAGATCCAAATTGTAGTAGAACAGCTCGCTTCAGCCCAAATGCCCATTGATGTTCAAATAACAACAGAAGATGGCACCGTATTTCATCAATATACGACGGGACAAACCAAAGAAGAGACAATCATTTTTATTACAGAAACACCTTTGGATAAAGTTTCTTTAGATCCCAATGAATATTTATTAGAATTAGAACGTGTCAATAATCATTCTTTTACATTTTTCAGGATACGCTTTGCTTTTGACTGGAAAAAACAAAGAGAAGTCATGAGTTTATTAATTCCCAGAGTTGGAAGCAATGCAATTGATGGGAATCAAGTTGGCCTTGAATTAAACAATTCTCTGGGGGGAGGCTATTCACTCCTCGTCACTCCAGGATATGGCACAAAAAATAAACAATTTTTATATATTGTTGAAGTAGAAAGAAAAAAATTTTTCTACAATAATATGTCGATAAAATTGTTATTTTCTCAATTAGGAGGTGTAATTTCTCGAGGTTTCAATTTAGACTATTCCAGTCCACGTCGTAAAGAAGGGCTTTCTCATAACTGGGGTTTTGAGCTGGAACAAGAAACCGTTTTTAAAACAACCCCTGATGAGGACGATGAAGAGGAAGAAAGCGAAGAAACCAACAACGAAGACGATGAAGAAGATGAACCAGAAGAAACCGGTG
>JANQHV010000586.1 GCA_028282505.1 SAR324 cluster bacterium
AGCTTGCGAAGAATCTCAATAATTTCAAAGAGATCCTTCGACAAGCCGCTTCGGCGTACCGTCAGGATGACATATTGTATACTTTTAAACGCAACTTCGCATAAGAGTACCCTAAATTTGAACATCATTATTTTTGCGAAATAGAGATTTGTGCAAATAATATAGAGATTTAGGTATTCTCAAGAGCGAATGATTCTGAAAGAATATCTAATTAACAAAGAATTTGTATCCCAAAATAAAGATTCTGGGCTACTACCCCAATACAGTTTCCTAATAAATAGATGTTGTGTGTTTTTGCTGAGATCATTTGTGTTTAGAGTTCTTTATGGAGAGAGAAAATGCTGAATTTAAAAATCAATCAACAAGAGTATCAAGTTGATGTGGAACCAGAAACCCCTCTGTTATGGGTACTCAGAGATACCCTCAAACTCACAGGAACCAAATTTGGTTGTGGCAAAGGCCAATGCGGGGCTTGCACCATTCACTTGAATGGAGTGGCAACTCGCTGTTGTATCTTGCCTGTGGCCGGAGTCGTTGGTACAGAAATTACGACCATCGAAGGTCTCTCAAAAGATGACACACATCCAGTACAACAAGCATGGATCGAAAATGATATTCCTCAGTGTGGGTACTGTCAGTCCGGTCAAATTATGACTGCTGCTTCGTTGCTGCAAAGAAAACCCAATCCTACCGACGAAGATATCAATTTGAGTATGATCAATATCTGCCGTTGTGGAACTCATTCGAAAATCAGAAAAGGAATCCATCATGCTGCTAAGATCATGGCACAGAAATCGTGAATGAAAGGGAATCCATATGCATCGAATTATACATCTGAATCGTAGAGACTTTCTGAAATATACACTGATCGGGAGTGCGGGTTTATTAATTGGGTGTACGACTTCGATCAAGCCCGTATCCTCTAGCAAGACAGGGGAAGAAGTGTATGGTCTCAATGTAAAAGCTTGGCTGCATATCTCGCCGGAAGGTGTCGTCACGTATCAAGTTCCTTCTGCCGAAATGGGGCAAGGAGTTTTGACTGCTTTAACAATGATTGTTGCCGAAGAACTGGATGCGGATTGGGAAAAGATGAACCCACAATTTGCTCCTAAAAACCCTGCTTTTGGGACCACTCTGGGTGCTCAAGTGACCGGAGGAAGCTCCACGATTAAAAATTACTGGGAACCCATGCGAGAACTCGGAGCTTCTGCCAGGGCGATGTTGGTAGAGGCAGCAGCCCTTCAATGGGGTGTTTCTCCAACAGAATGTAGAACGGACAATGGTTTCGTCATCCATTCAAGTGGTCAAAAACTCCATTATGGAGAATTAGCGGAAAGGGCATCTCAAATTTCTCCCCCAAGCCACCCTGGCTTAAAAAATCCCAAAGATTTTAAATTAATTGGGCATCCCATTCCCCGAAAAGACACTCCTTTAAAAGTGACTGGTCAAGCACAATATGGAGTGGATGTACAACTTGATGATCTCTTAATTGCAACCCTCGCTCTCTCTCCTGTCTTTGGTGGCCAAGTGAAACGCTACAATGAAGAGGCAGCCATGAATTCAAAAGGAGTCGTTGCAGTGGTCCCAATTCCTGGGGGAGTTGCGGTCGTTGCGGATTCTTACTGGCATGCACTCAAAGGGGTTGAGGCATTGAAGATCGAATGGGATGAAGGAAAAAATCGACACATGAGCACAGAATCGATCAACCAGGAAATGATTTCTGTATTGAACAAGATGGAGTCTGCAAAGTTTCCCAAACCCATTCAAACCTTGCAACTGGAATACTCTACACAATTCTTGTGTCATGCACCCTTGGAGCCCATGAACTGTACAGCGTATGTGACAGAAAATACTTGTGAACTATGGGTACCCACTCAAAATTTCAATATTACTGCCATTGTCGCAAGTAGGATTTCTGGAGTTCCCCAAGACCAAATCAAAATCAACCGGACGTATTTGGGTGGAGGCTTTGGAAGACGCCTGGAAGGGGATTTTGTAGAATTTGCCGTTCATGCGTCCAAAGCGGTAAAGAAACCTGTCAAACTCATTTGGTCTCGTGAGGAAGACTTGCAACATAGTTTTTATCGTTCAGGAAGCAAAGTCCGATTTCAACTGGGCTTGGATGATCAAGGTGTGCTGCAACACTGGCATTGTCAACTTGCCAGTCCCTTTCATTTAGAACGCACAATGGATGAAAATCTACCGGCAGTTGCTTGGTTTCCTTACACGAAACTCTTTGGAGACCCTTCAGTTGCCAATGGTATGAGTCAAGGGGTGTTTGATCCAAACCCATTTCCCTATCAAATCGAGGACTTCAATTTAGACATTGAATTGTTAGACCTACCGATTCCAATGGGATCTCATCGCTCGGTGATGCACTCATATACGGGTTTTTATAAAGAATCTGCGATGGATGAGGCAGCTCATGCGGCTGGCAAAGATCCTTATGAATATCGTAGAATGTTCTTAAAAAAAGAACCGAATCAATTAAGGGTGTTAGATCTGGCAGCACAAAAAGCAAACTGGGGTAAAGCACCTACCGGACGCTTTCAAGGCATTTCTCTCCATAAATCCTTTATGACTTCTGTGGCCGAAGTAGCAGAACTCTCAGTTGCTGACGATGGTAAAGTGACGATTCATAAAATCACTGCCGTGGTTGATTGTGGGCTGGTCGTGAATCCGGAGATTGTGAAAGCACAAATTGAAGGAGGTATCTTTTGGGCTTTGACGGCAACCTTTACAGAAGAAATTACTTTCCGAAATGGACGTGTGCAACAAAGCAACTTCCATGATTATCAAACTCTCCGAACGAAAGATGCACCGGTTGTGGATGTGCATATTGTGACTAGTCAAGAACCTCCTACCGGTGTCGGAGAACCTGGTGTTCCTCCCTTACCTGCTGCGATTACCAATGCGATTTTTGCTGCCACTGGTAAACGAGCACGCAATCTGCCATTAAGCAAAGAAGGATTTTATCTTTCAAAAACTGCATGATCCTGAAACAATTGTTGACAGTAAATGCTACGATAAGAACCTGTTTGGAAAAGATGGTTCGTGGAGAAAAATCGATTTAGTTGAGCAGATTTTTGAGAAAATTTAAGTGGACGAAAGTATTCCACAAAATCAAATAATTCACGTTGTATCTTTATCATAGTCCGCTCGCTGCATCGTTTCTCCTTTTTGTTAAAAAGAGAAGAAACTCACTCAAAATAATCTAAATACGCAAACTTAACGGAATGGTACTATAGACGGGTGAAAATTTCATAAAATTGTTGCCTTCAATTCCACAAAAAATGCCGTATGCGGAAGCGGGAACACGAAACCAGTTCATGTCCCCATATTTTGTTAGAATATCAATTAATAACATTGAGAAGTTGTTTCATCCCAGTCTTTTTGTGCTAAAGCACAGATTTCTTGGTCAGTGATGGCTCGATTGTAGAGTCGAATATCATCTATCAATCCATTGAAATACCTTGCTAGAGATCCTCCCTCGGTCCAGGCACCAATATTTATATCACGACCACTTGGAGATGCCGTACCAGAATAAGTAACAGTATGCTCTAAGTCTCCATCTACATATATGTTTATAGTAGATCCATCAAAAAGACCTGTTATCTGGTGCCACACATCATCAGCAACATCTGATGTCGGGATTGCTGTATGCCAAGTTACTTGATTACCATATGAAAAACTTAGAACACCCGACGTTCCGTTATATCCCATTACCCATCCTTTTTTATCGCCTCCATGACTGGAATCTATGAGAATACCATCCGGATTGTTCGTCTGACTAAACTTTGCCCATAGAGATACAGTTAGTGCATCTGTTGGTTCCAAATCAACATGTGCAGGCACCTGTATCAATGCAGTACTCCCATCAAAACTAGCTGCACTCCCTATTATTCCTGTTGTTTGAGTTACTCCAGTGTTTATCCCTTGGTGATGATTATCATTACTATCCTTTCCTAAATTGGAAGCATCATCAAACCCCCAATGGGCAATGAGTCCCAATGAAGGGAGAACAGGCTTGTGATACCAAACTTTTAATTCTTGAACATTAGCTATGCCATGTGATGTGACAATATCAAGAAGACCATCACCATTCATGTCGATGATTTGAAATCCTCTACAATCATCACCGGATTCTGGCGTTGAGCAATCCAGCAAACTCACAGGAGGTTCATAATCTTGCCCAAAAACCACAGGAACCATCAATAACGTCATCAGTAATACAATTAGCTTCTTCATATTTCTCCTTTTTCAATGAATAGTTCACAAAAATAAGGTTTTCCAGAATTGATTTTCTGGAAAACCTGGGGGAAAGAATAAGTTCATTTCACAGATATATTTTCTGACTGGAAAGAAATCAGGAAATGCAGAAAATCGTTGTGTTATTATAATTAGATGGAAAAAGAATAATTTTTAAATAAAAAATTTTCATTTTTGTAACAAGAAAAGAAATCTTTGTCTATGGGGAGGAGGTACCTAATTTTCCGGGGAGATTTTTTTATTCTATAAATTCAATAATTTAAAAAATAAAAAACAAGGTATAATCTTGATTTCATGTATTGCAATTTTTCAATTTTTTTGGAAGGCTGGAGTCAATTTTTGGGCCTGTATCACAATTAACATATATTGTCTATGGGGAGGAGGTACCCAATTTTCTAGGGAGATTTTTTTATTCTATAATTCCAATAATTTAAAAAATAAAAAATTGAATAAAAATTAAACAACAGACGATATGGATTGTGCTTTCAACATCATGATGTGAAAAGAGGCTTGAGCCTACATTTGATAAAAAGCCAAATATTTTTTAGTGAATCAAGAAAAAAGGAAGACAATTTTGCTACTTCTTAAGTTGAGAGTACAGTATTCATTACTATTAGCAAAAAATAATGCGGTTGTATATGGGGAGGAAGTACCTATTTTTCCGGGGAGAGTAAAATTAGGAGGAAAAAATGGGATTATGAATTGCCGATCACGTCAATGAATAGTACTATTGGCCAAAAATATACACGTAACCTAAATGATGAAATAATATGAATTCAAAGAAAGGAACAAATGTTTAGTGGAATTGTGAGAGGATTGCGTCCTGTAGAAGAAGTCACCGACAAACCGGGTCTGCGTAGGCTAAAAATTGCGTTGGACGATTTGGGGACTGGTTTGGAAATGGGAGCCAGTGTGTCCGTCAATGGCATCTGCTTGTCCGCCGTTGCCTGCACCGATGGAAAGGCAGAATTTGATTTGATCCAAGAAACCCTGGACTGCACGGATGCTGGAAAATTAAGCGTAGGAGACCGGGTGAATATTGAGCGTGCTTTATGTGTTGGGGAAGAAATGGGGGGACATCATGTCACCGGACATATTGACACCATTGGAACGATTCAGGAAATCAAAACAACTCCCAACAATAAAGAGATGTTCATTCATCATGAATCAGAATGGCACAAATATTTGGTTCCCAAAGGCTGGATTGCCATTGATGGCGTCAGTTTAACCGTCGTGGAAGTCGCCGCTGATTATTTTTCCGTTTGCCTGATACCCGAAACGTTATCTCGTACCACTTTAGGCTTCAAACAAGTTGGCGACATTGTGAATTTGGAGTTCGACCATACGACAAAGGTGATTGTGGCTACCCTGGAACGTCTACGAGAAGAGAGTCCTCAGATGTTTTGAGGGGTTTCGGGTGGTGTTTTGTTGGCTTTCTCTTTTTTGATATCTTTCCAATCCTGATAGGTGAACCAGAGCAATATAGCTAAAGAAACCAGCCAAAGCGGAACCCAAATGGTCTGGTTCCCGTCCGGGTCGGCTTGCAGTGTCGCAATGACAAACCACACCCCGAACGCAATGCGCATGTACAAATCATTTTTTCGTATCGGTTTTTTAGTACTTTTTGCTGTATCCTTCATGTTCATTAAAAAAACGCATCTTACCAACAAAGACAAGCCAAACTTTGTGAAAGAAATGTTATTGATCAATTGACTTTTTGCCCAGTCAATTCTATTTTATCTATCTTTGAAAAACATGTCTCAAATTAGGCTTTTATTCGAAGAGAATTCCTGGAGTTTTACTCGACATCTTTCCCGATAATTTCATTTCTAACTACATCCAAAGTCTCGTTTTCTACCAAGTTTCTTTGCAATTATTAGGAAAAGGAAGTATTTCTGGATACATCTAAGATGAATTTGGAAAGATGTTTTTACCCTCATGACAGATAAATTTCTTTCTATAGTGATCTAGAAAAATTTTTTCAAAATCTCCGCACGCAGATTGTTCTAATCCTCTTTGAAAAATGGGGAAACTCCAGGAAAAAAATTTTCTGGACTACTATAGATTACTTTATTTTTGCAGGAGCATTTATGTTTAAAATTTTAACACTAAACCAAATTTCTGTGAATGGTTTGGAGCGTTTTTCGCGTCAGAAATACGAAATTGCCAGTGAGATTGGGCATCCGGATGCAATTTTAGTCAGAAGCCAACGTATCAGTCCAGACGAACTGCCTCTTACCTTGCGAGGAATCGCCCGGGCAGGAGCGGGTGTTAATAATATTCCTGTTGAAGAGTGTACCAAACGTGGAATTATTGTTTTTAATACTCCCGGTGCTAATGCAAATGCGGTCAAAGAACTGGTTATCACTGCTCTCTTGCTCTCATCTCGGAATATCCTGGGAGGGATTGATTTTGTTAAGCAAATGGAGATACAAGATCCAGCAGAAATGCACAAAGTGGTCGAAAAACAAAAGAAACTGTTCAAAGGCGAGGAGCTGACAGGAAAAACTTTAGGAGTGATTGGTCTGGGATCCATTGGTTCTTCCGTTGCAGAAACTGCCCTGCGGATGGGTATGAATGTCCTGGGGTATGATCCGGGATTGTCTGTGGAGGCAGCATGGAAATTATCCAAAGAAATACAGAGAATGGAAAATCTGCCTTCATTGGTGTCCAGATCCGACTATATCACCTTGCATTTACCAGCGTTGGAATCGACTCGTTATCTGATTAATAAAGAGATGCTTGCTTCTTTTAAAAAGGGAAGCCGACTGATGAATTTCTCACGGGCTGAAATTGTGGAAACTGATGCACTGGTAGCCGCACTGGATAGTGGACAATTGTCGCGCTATGCGACGGATTTTCCTCACCCAAGTTTAGTCGGCCGAGAAGATACGATTTTAATCCCACATTTGGGGGCAAGTACAGAAGAAGCCGAAGATAACTGTGCGGTGATGGCGGCTGATCAAATGATCGATTTCCTGGAAAATGGCAATATTAAAAATTCAGTGAATTTTCCTGCGGTTTCCCTGGATCGTAACGGAGGACACCGCATTGCCATTTCTAATCAGAATGTCCCTAAGATGCTCGGCAAAGCACTGGCGATCATCGCAGATCGAAACATCAACGTGCTGGACATGATCAATAAAAGCCGAGGGGATGTTGCCTACAATTTGATTGATCTGGAAACACCACCTCCTGCTGACCTTCAGGAGGCATTGGAAAGCATTGAAGGTGTGATTTCTGTTCGTTATCTCTAATTATTAACAGGCTCAAGTCAGTCGCGAAGGATACTTCATATTCTTAAAACCATTACCAAAGAGGATATCTATGACATCACATGTTTTTAATTTTGGAGCAGGCCCTGCAATGTTGCCCATCCCTGTGATGAAAAAAGCACAGGAAGAATTATTGAATTTCAATGGCTTGGGCGTTTCCATTGTGGAACTGAGCCATCGTTCCAAGGATTTTCAAAACTTGGTTGAAGAGACAAATGCCCTCTTCCGTAAATTAACCAATCTGCCTGATAATTACAAAATTCTTTATATGCATGGCGGTGCACAAATGCAGTTTTCTGCAGTTCCCTTAAACTTAATTAGCCGTTCTCCTGGAAAAAAAGCACTGTATGTGGAGACTGGGAATTTTGCAAAACAGGCCCACAAAGAAGGAGCACGTTATGGTGACATCAAAGTGGTGGCCAGTGGTGCAGAAACGAATTATGACCGCATTCCTGAACTGGATATTGCTGCTTTGGACAAAGACGCGGCTTACCTGCATATCACCAGCAACAATACCATTTATGGAACCTGCTGGCGTGAATTACCCGCAACAGGCGATTTGCCTCTGGTGATTGATGCGACATCGGATATTTTGTCACAAGTTATGGATTATTCTCAGGTGGGTGTCATGTATGCGAGTTTGCAAAAGAATCTCGGGCCTTCTGGTGTCGCTATAGTAGTGATTCGTGAGGATCTGATGGGACATGAGTTGCCAGAAACTCCTAAACTACTTAGCTATAAGATCGCCGCTGATAACAATTCTCTGACCAATACGGTCAGTACGTTTGCGATTTATGTGGTCAAGCTGGTACTCGAATGGCTGGAAGAACAAGGAGGTGTGGCTGCGATTGAGGAAATGAATAAGAAAAAAGCAGCCATCTTGTATGAAGTGGTGGATAATTCCAGCTTTTATAAAGGGGCTGCGCATCCCGATCATCGCTCTATCATGAATGTTCCTTTCCATTTGCCTTCTGATGAGCTAACAGCCACATTTCTTAAAGAGTCACTGGATAATGATTTGTATGCCCTCAAAGGACATCGTGCTGTGGGAGGAATTCGCGCTTCCATTTACAATCCCATGCCGATGGAAGGCATCGAAAAGCTGGCTGCTTTCATGAAGGACTTTGAACAGCGGAATGGTTAAGCTGATCTGTTACTCGCTTTAGCCAAGAGTCTGGTGCTCTCTGATCAGATTCTTGGTGTGATGGGTGGGTATCCCACACCGACTTCTGCAAAAATAGCAGCGTCATGTGACCACCTCATAAGATTGTCCTAATGGCCGTAAATCAGAAATATCCTGTTGTTCCAGCTTGCTCTGAATATTTTCAAACTGACGAATCGTATCAGGAGTATAGAAACGTTCTCCATACTTGAAGCATCTTGCCTCATAATATCCTGAATGGTTTTAACAATTGTTGTTATTGATATCTTTCTACAAATCTCCTTTATATGAAGAACTCCAGCCAAACAATTTCTTCAGTTTTTGACTAGGATTGAACTTGAAGGCTGTGGTCTCCTTTCTTTGACTAACATAAAAGCTGCCAAAATTTGTCAGGGTGACACCATGCCCTTGTTTGAATGTATCATACAAAGTATCTGTGACTCCATCCAACCACTGTTCTGCTGTTTTTTCATCAGCATCCATGTGCAAGGCAAGTTTATGGATGAATTCTTTTTTGGATAATGAACTTTTAGGGTAGCCTGTGCGAAACATAATTATTCCTCAATATATTGAAGTTTAAGCGATTTCATAAAGCTGTTCTTCCAATTCCTGAACAGCTTTGAGGTATTGTTTTTTTCCTCCACAAGATTTTACAATCTCAACAAGAGAGCCCATATCACTGAAGGGATTGATCGATAGAACACTAATGTTTTATCTCTCGCTAGGCAGAGTCTTCCGCTGCCGATCCACAATGGCATTCGTCATTTACTGCAAATATCTCTTTCTGAGAGCAATTTTTGTTCATTTTTTAGCTCTCTTCCAAATCTTTCGTCGACAACGGCCCTGGTTGGGAGATAATTCATAGATTTAAACAATATGTATAGCTCAGTGGCAGAGGCAGAGTCAATGGTTGGCAGAATTTTACTTTTTTTATTGTGTTACAATTTGTTACAAAGCGTTACAGCCAAGAAAAGCTTTCTTTCTGTAAGTTCGATATTCTGTAATTGTGTTGTGAATCAATCAATCATTCATGGCCGTTTCAATGTATTGCCACGGAAACACAAAGACACAGAGAATTATTAGGTAATATGCGATAGGGAAATTAAATCCTCACTCAAAACTATTTGAAATAAAATCTCTGTGACTTTGCGACTCTGTGGCCGAAATAGTAACAATTATTGAAATATTGAATCAGGAGGTAGTATGCAAAAAAAAACATTATATGGTTTCATTTCAACTTTAATCATAGGAGTATTGATTCTTGCCGGATGTAAAGAATATACTATTGCGGAAAAAGCAGAGCACATCACAGAACATGTTGCAGATGAACTGGAATTAGATTCAACACAACGGGATCAGGTATATAGAAGCAGTATCAACCTGCTGGAAAAGGGGCAGGAATTGAAATCAGTGAAGACCTCAATGATGGATGAACTGATTGCTCAGCTTCGCCTGGATCAAGTCGATGAAGCACAACTGAATCAGGTCATTGCTCAAAACAGGGAAAAGCTGGACGAATTGATTGCCGTATTTGTTGAGGAATTTTCTGCCTTCCATCAGAGTCTGAATCCAGAACAGCGAGCCGAAGCAATCGAAAAAATTGAAAAATTCAGAGACCGGCATTCTCATTGGCGACATTCTCGTTTTTAAAGAAAAATCATGAATCCCACTATCCTTATTATAGATGATGATGAAAAATTAAACAGCCTGTTACAGGGATATCTGAAAGACTTTGGACTCCATGTCATTGCAGCAACTCATCCCAAAGAAGGACTAGAGCGGCTGGAGAAAGATTCTCCGAATCTGATCATTTTGGATATCATGCTGCCAGACATGGATGGTTTTGAAGTGTGTAAAACTATTCGCAAGACCTCACAAATACCAATCATTATGCTGACAGCACGAGGGGAGGTGATGGACAGAGTTGTTGGATTAGAAATTGGAGCAGACGACTACCTCCCCAAACCATTCGAACCCAGGGAATTGGTCGCCCGTATCCAATCCATTTTGCGACGAGCAAAATCTGCCGACAATCAAACAGAAGAAGATACTCTACAATTTGGAGAAATGGTCATAAATTTTCCCAAGCAAACGGTTCATCTTCGGGAAAGTATTGTTGATTTGACAACAACCGAGTTTGCAGCCTTGTCACTTCTAGTCAAGAATCCTGGTGTTGTTTTGAACCGAGACCAGATTTTGGAAACGTTGCGAGGAATTGAGTGTGACGCTTTCAACCGATCTGTTGATATCACCATGAGTCGCTTGCGGCAAAAATTGCAAGATGACGCAAAGCGTCCCACTTTCATTAAAACGGTTTGGGGGGCTGGTTATACTTTTATTGGAGATCAGCAAAAAAATGCGATTTGAGTGGCTGCATAAAATTTGGAACTCTATCTTTACCAAGCTCATTCTGATACTCCTAGTCACCGGAATATGCATTAATTTCTTGGTAGGAGCTGCATTCAGAAGCGGTTTCCTGCACCACCGCCAAACCTTTCAACAAAATGTTATTCAGTATTTTCATTACTTGATTGAAGACATTGGCACTCCTCCCAGCCACGAAAAGGCAAATAAAATTGCCAAACAACTTTCTCTCAAAATCCGTTACGAAAGTCCAACTCTGAACTGGTCCACTTCTGACTCACTACCCCCCATCCATCAAGTCCACCTTCACCAATGGGGCAATTCATCAACGATTTATTATGGGAAATACCACAGAGATAATCTGGTTGTGGTCAAGCATGGAAGCGGTGAGTTTTTATTTGCCATTTCCCTGACCCTGGATCACAAATCCGGACGGGAAATATGGATCGCTCTTTTGCTGGTTTTGTTGACAGCCATCCTGATTGGTGCTTATTTTTTAATCCGCAAAGTTTTAAAGCCGGTCAAATGGTTATCCGAAGGGGTGCAGGAGGTCAGTAGGGGAAATTTTAACCACCAGGTTCCTGTTCGTAAATCAGATGAACTGGGTCAATTGACACAAGCCTTCAATGACATGACCACACAGGTGCACAATATGCTCAAGAGCAAGGAGCAACTCCTCCTGGATGTCAGCCATGAACTCCGCTCTCCCTTGACTCGGATCAAGGTCGCTTTGGAGTTTTTGCAAGAGAGTCAGGCTAAACAAAACATCCATGAGGACATCCTGGAATTGGAAAAAATGGTAGAAGAAATTCTGGAAACTGCCAGGTTGGACAGTGAGTACGGGCATCTGGACTGTCAAAAAATGAATATCATTCCACTTCTCGAAGAACTCAAATCTGAATTTTCCAGGCAGTGCCCTGATATTCTGTTTTCAGAAATGCCAACTCATGTGTTTCTGTCCATTGATATAGATCGAATTCGTGCTGTCCTGCAAAATATTTTCAATAATGCGATCAAATATTCTGGTTCCGATAAAGCCAGCATATACCTGTCTTTGGAACAATTGGAAAAATATGTGGTGATTCGAATTCAAGACCAGGGAACTGGAATTTCTTCGGAAGAACTTCCTTTTATTTTTGAACCTTTTTACCGCATTGACAAATCTCGTTCTAAAAAAACAGGAGGGTATGGCCTGGGATTGCACCTGTGTCAAAAGATCATGGAAGCTCACCAGGGAAAAATCGAAGTGGACAGTGTTTTATCAAAAGGAACCACCGTTTCTTTATTTTTTCCTCCTACTTGAATTCTGAATCACTCATGATCTTGCTTTCAAAGGTTATCATCCCTGGGCTTGATCATATTTTCGGTTATTCTTTCTGCTGAGCTTATCGAAGTAAAACCAGTGTATCCTCTTCGACAAGATGAGAAAACATTTCAATCAAAGATATGAAAAATGTTCATCGGAGGAAAATATGATCATGCCCTCATTTTTGGGTAAATTCAAGATTCCGGATAGCGAAATCTTAAATTTTGAATTATAAATGCAAAACCTACTTGACATTGCTAATACTCAGGCGTACAAGACCTTTGAAGGGAAGGATTCACTTATTTCTATTGAGTGATTTCAATTGCTCATTGTTACTTTATGGCACTTAATTTGCTATAAAAAACATATACCCATAAGTATTTATGAGGATGATGGGATATTGGTACCTTGTAAAATTATAAAGAAAGGTGTTTTTTTTGTTGACAATATCTAAATGATCCGATAAATGCTTCAATGAGTGGTACAATAGGGAAAGAAAGTTGCAAATTGTAAAATAAACTGCTATAATTATGGTTTATTTTAAATAACTACTTTCTAAAAAGTTGCAAATTCGCATATTTTGAGATATATCTGTCTCACAAATTTTGATTGATGTTGAAAAGCATCCTTAATTTTACTATTAACGGTAGTAAAATGATTTCTGTGGCGTATCCAACGGTACGTCATAAATGCCCCCTTAAGTAGGGCATATGGCAATTTGCATGAGTGGATATTCAGTTGGCAAGGGAGATTCTCCCTAGGATATTCTACTGATGCTGATAAAAACGAAAGTTCAGCTTGCAGATTTAATCTTTTTTTATTAGTAGATGCCTTGCTGAACGGAATGTAGGTCATCTCCCCGATGCTTGAGGGGTGGATAACCCTGAAATCAATATAAAAATCCATAAGGAGTGGTATGAAATTATTGTCTAAAAAATTCTTAATGCCTATTTTTGCTACAGTGATGGGTGTTTCTTTTGTTGCAGCAGATGCAGTGGCAATGGATCAGGATCAAATAGAAAAATTGCTCATGGACCTGGATAAAAAAGTAAATGGTAAGTTCAGTGGACGTGCCAGTGGTTATTACTGGTCTGGTTCTAGCAAAGAAAATGATGATGCTGACACTATTTCCAATACAAGATTTATCAATGAAGGCCGCTTTGGAGTAACTGCTTCTGCAACAGAAGGCGAGTGGACTGGTTCTGCAAAATTAGAATTTGACGCGGATGCAATCACAAATCGTGACATGTGGGCACAGCTTGCAAACAAGCAATTCAGTGTTCGTGTAGGTCGCCATTATTTTGGTGAATTTTGTGGTGGTAAGTATTTGTCTTTCAGTTCTTCCAATGACTGTGTTGGTGACATGATTGGCCGTACAGAAGGTGTTCAAGTGGCTTTAAAAGGAATCCCAAACATCAGTGCAGCTTTTTCTTATCAAGATGTTGATAATGGTGCAGCAGATGTAACAGGATTTCGTCCTTCAGTGACTTACAAAGCAAACAACTTGGTTATTTCTGCTTCTTACGAAAGTCAAACTTCAACAGAAAATGATGACAGAGGCGGTGACGAAGACAACACTTCAACAAGTACTCGATTATCAATCTATGGCGATATCGCTTTTGGTAACATCGACGTATTTGCTGGTTATGACATGGACAACATGACTATGGAAGAAGCCCAGGAAGGTGGCTCGACTGTTGATACAGACACATCAGGGAACAACATCTTGTTAGGTGCCAACGTTGGTTTAGGTAACAAAATGGGAATCACTGCAATGTTCTTAAGTGAAACAATGGTTCCAGATGATGATACTGATTTGGATGATGAAGTTACTACAGAAATGAGTCTTTCTTTCATGAAGCATTTAGCTGGTGTTCAAATTAAAGCTGGATATGTCACTTCTTCCACAACTGCTGACGAAGACAGTGGAGTAGATGGTGCTACAAGCAGTGCTTTAGACGCTGGTCTGCGCTTCAATTTCTAATTGAAAAATTATCACTAACACGATAATATTTGATTTAACCCTGGTTTCTTCTCAAAAGAAGAGCCAGGGTTTTTTTGTTTTATCTCCTGCCAATTCTTTTCTTCTCCCCTCCTCTTTTTTGACTTTACAGCCATTATAGATTCACTTGTATTTTTGGTAGAAATCATTATTTTGGTAGTCGTAGTTTTGTTAGTGCTGCTGTGTGATAGTTTGTCACGAAGCGGGACTCGACCTATACGAAAAACCTAAGCAGTCCAAGAAATTTTTCAATTTCACTGAGGGGAGAAACATGCAGCGCATGCTACCAAAACAGATGTGGAGTCAAGCAAATTTTTTGAAGAAATTATTAATTGTTTTATTCATCTCGTTCGTCCCTTTTGTCGGACAGGCGACATCGATGCCTGAATTTACGACAGACTCATCAGACATGTGGGTCAACTCAAAGCCTTTGAAGGTTGCTGATTTGAAGGGGAAAATTGTTTTGATCGAGGTCTTGACTTCGATATGAATTAACTGCATTCGCAGTTTTCCATGGGTCCATGGAATCGAAAAAAAATACCAGGAAAAGGGTTTACAGGTGATCGGTATCCACTCTCCAGAATTTGAACATGAAAAAGAGAGAAAGCAGGTTCTCAAATTAGTTGAGCGTTTCCATCTTGAGTATCCGATTATGATGGACAATGATTTTAAATACTGGGACGCCCTTGGCAATACTGCATGGCCGAGTTTTTATCTAGTTGACCAAAAAGGTCAAATAGTGCTCAGTAGTAGAGGGGAGATGCATGAGGGAGATTGGAAAGCCACACAATTTGAAGAAGCCATTAAAAAAATGCTTTCTCTTGAAGATAATTAGCCACCTTAAAAATAGTTCTGGTGATACCGAATCCTTTGTAGTGAAATGGTTGATTTCAAGAGGAGGAGAGCATATGAAAAAGTTCCTGATCATATTTGCCCTGTTGATGAGTCCTGCTTTTATAATAGCGGATGAAGAAGAGCAAAGAGAAGACTTGACCCACTGTGAAGCAGGACTGCTCGAATTGAAAAGAGATAACACAGATGAAGCAATTCGACGGTTCAATGTCTGTATTAACATAGGAAATCTGCGAGGAGACAATCTTGCGATTTTCCATAATATGCTGGGAGCGATTTACTTTGAACGAGAAGATTATGATCACGCCATTAAAGATTTTACCCAGGTCATCAAACTATT
>JANQHV010000625.1 GCA_028282505.1 SAR324 cluster bacterium
CTTTTTCCATGGCTTTACAAGCAAAGGCGACGAATTGTTGAGGTGGGCTGATGCGGGTCGTTAATTCGTGATGCAGAACATACACAAACTTACGACGAAAAGCATCGAGCTCTTCCTGTGCTTTCTGGGCTCTCACTTCTGCGGCTTGCTGAGCATCCAAAAAAAGATCGATTTGCTGCTTCAGTGTATGATAGTCTAGTTGTTGTTTTCCGATTAGCCCGAATGTCATCCGTAGTTTCTCGCGCAGTGCACTCACAAACAATGAGTATAACGCTGACGAAAACTCTGGATCATCGGAAAAATCATCCACTTGAAAGGTCAATAATTTCACCACACCACAAGCGCGAACCGTGGCAATGGTTTCACGATCCAGCAAAGCACTGATTTCACCAACGAAATCGGTGAATCGACGCAACGTTGCAACAATTTGATCCTGAACCAAAATTTCCAGGCTTCCCGATCCCTGGCAGTCGGGCGAACGACAAAGGTTTTCCCAGCCAAACCAGTCATGGGGAACGATCAACCATATTTCTTTATTGCTTTTCCCCTCTTCGATGAGTGTCACGTGCTCATCTCGGAAGAAACGAATATATTTCGGTAAAAACTCGCTATCCCTCTCTTCTCTCTCGCGAATGAGTCGCAAAACATGTTCTTGCAGGTTGGGATTCTGCATCCCACTTCTTCTTTCTTGTGTCATCATCACCCCCCGATTAAGAGGGCATGATCATAATTTGGTTCACTGGATTATCCCTCCCCTGGCCCCTCCTCCCTGGACAGGCGCTTCAACAGCAGGGGGATTTTTATTTCCACAACTGGACACAAATATGATCAAGCCCTATTACATGCATCTAAAATTTATGCCAACTCGTGTTCTATAAGAATTTCTATTTCTTGTTGCGCTTTTTCCAAAGCCTCAAAGTAATGTCTGAGTTGCTGACGGAGTTCTGTGTTTTCTGTTTCCAACAGACGCAAGCTGTATTCAAGTTCCTTATGGCTGCTTTCCAAATTAGCTTTCTTGAGCGTGGTTTCTGAAAATTTCAAGACATCGTCTTGATGCTGAAGACGAGATTCATTCAACTGAGATTCCAGAGCATTTTTAGCTCCATTCAAATCCTTATTGATTTCCTGTAAAATTTGGTAACTGTGATGGGTTTTCTTTTGCCGCTGGTCTAACTCGACAAATGTCCGTACCTTATTTATCAAAACCTCCTGTTTCACGGGTTTGACCAAAAAATCAACGGCTCCTGATTCATAACCTTTGAAAATATGGTGTTCTTCCGTATAATGCGCGGAGAGGAAAATAATCGGCACATGTTTGTTTTTTTCACGATTGCGCAGCATTTCAGCGACCTCATATCCGTTGAGTACTGGCATTTTTACATCCATGATAATGAGGGCAAAATCGTGTTCTAAATTAGCACTCAGGGCATCCTGTCCGCTGGAGGCTTTGAATAATTCCAATTCGATCCCTTGAAGAAGCAGCTCCAAGGAATAAAGTACTTTGGGGTCATCATCTACGATAAGAACTTTGGAATTTTCCATCACACATTGCCTAGTTTTGGATTGGAATTGTTACAAGTATCAGAGAATTTCCTTCAACTCCCCCGGTTAAATGTTTGACATTGACCTGCAATGTTCGTTTTCCAGACTGTCCGAAATCATATTCGATTTCTATCGTCTTTTTGTCATTCGGTTTTAAGTTATCCAGGGTGTTTCGCATGACTAACGTACCCCATCGTCCATGATTCAATTCATAAAACGGTGTTCTTCCAATACTGCTTTTCTCCAGAGCGAAATTGTCGCAAAAACGCTGGTTTGCCGCCAAGGCATTCAGTTGTTGGTCCAAAAGAATCAATGGCTGATCGATTAAATCGGCCATTTCTTCTATGTAACGGTGGGCACTTTCGATTGCAGTCATTGCGATATCAAGTTCCTCATTTTTTTTGATAAGCTTTTCATGAGTGCTCCGAATCATTGTGATGTCCGTAAAGGTTATGATAACCCCTGAATAGTCTTTATGATCAAGGAGATAGGGAAGAACTCTCATCAAGTACCATTCTCCACTTTCTGATTTCACTTCATGCTCCTCAGGCTGATGAGACTGTATCACAGCCTCAGCGATCTTGAGTGGGTTACAATCGATGAGGTTGTGAGAGAGATGACCCAGCGATCGACCAATATCGCCATCAATAATCCGATAAATCTGATCAAGTGTTGTTGTATATCGGCGTATGGCCAAGTCTTCATCAAGAAACAAGATGCCAATTTGAATATTGTGGAGCATATTATCCATGTCGGTATTCAGCCAGGTCAATTCGATAATCTTCTGCTGATGTTCGGCATTGACCGTATGCAGCTCTTCGTTGACAGACTGGAGTTCTTCATTGGTACTTTGCAGCTCCTCATTGCTGGACATCATTTCTTCGTTGGAGCTTTCCAGTTCCTCAACAGTGGTTTTCAGGTTTAATTTGAACAAATGGATTTCATGTTCCATGTCTTTTATGCGCTGTTGTGCGTCTTCTCCTACATCATAGAATATTTCCTCATGGCTAATCTCTTTTGCAACAGGTAAATTATCTCCCGCAATAATTTCTTCTATAAAAATTGCAGCCAGATCAGGCTGCCCTATTTGTTCCGGTAGCAGTTTTATCCTCATTCTGATCAAATTCTTCGAGTCTCGTCCTGTTAAGTGCATATTGGAATACACAATTTCTTCACGAGTTTTAAACGCCTTTTGCAGTCCAGTTGAAAAAGGCAGTGCCAGTTCCTGGTTGGATAAATTAGCAACATTGGGAGAAAAGACTCCCGGGTTGTACTGGAGAAACCCTTCCTGATCCGATAAAATATAGACAATGTTCATGTTTTCATCTGTCACGGCAGCAAAAGGCTGATAATCTTCACCAAGCAGCAGTATCAGACGTTCCAGGATGCGGTCTTCTTTATGAGAAGGTTTTTTCTGATCAGGGATTTTTCTCACAAAGGCTTGGTTTTTGCTGACTTGCATGGGAATGCTTCTTGCTACATCCATTCGTCTGGATCTTTGTTTCCCTTTCGATTGATAGAGTTTCCAATTAGCATCCAGGAGATCGAAGTAATCCGCCATTTCTCCAATGTTTTCACTGTGCCCGAGAAAAAGAATTCCCCGTTCTTTCAGGGAAAAGTTAAAATGTTCCATAACTTTCTGTTGCAGAACAGGCTGGAAATAGATCAGCAGATTCCGGCAAGTGACCAGATCAACACTGGTGAAGGGTGGATCTTTGAGCAGGTTATGTTGTGTAAAGACAACCATTTCCCGAATGCCTCGTTTAATGCGGTAGTTATCGTCGTTTTTGATGAAATACTTGGATAAAAATTCTGGTTTCAGATCGGCAACAATACTTGCGGAAAAGCTTCCGATTCCTGCTTTGATAATGGCATCTTCATCAACATCAGAGGCAAATATTTTAATGTCATAGAAGTCTTTCATCTCCTGGATGCACTCAGAAAAAAGTATGGCCAGGGAGTATGCTTCTTCTCCTGTGGAACAGCCTGCCACCCAAATACGGATCGTATTATCTTCAGACTGTTTCAATATTTGAGGAATGTATTTCTCTCTGAGAAGATCAAACGCCTCACTATCCCGGAAAAAATTGGTAACTCCGATCAGCATGTCCCGGTACAGCATAGAGACCTCCACGGTATGGCCTTCCAGGTACTTGACATACTCATTCACTCTAGAGATGCGGTTGACCACCATTCGACGCTCAATGCGCCGGAGAACTGTACTGGGTTTATACTCTGTGAAATCGACTTTATGCTTTTCACGAACCAATGAGAATATTCGTGTCAACCCCGTTTCATTATCAAGAGGACTATGGGCAGTCATCTCTTTTGCCATGTTGGGGTTTCCAACAAAAGAGAGTATTTGAGCTGGCATTTCTTCAGGAGAAAGAGTGTAGTCGGCTGTCCCGGTTGAAATAGCATTGCGGGGCATTCCGTTAAATTTAGCGCTTTCCTCTGTTTGAACCATCACCATGCCTCCTGCTTCTTTAATCGCACGGACTCCCCGGGCTCCATCGCTGCCTGTTCCTGAAAGGATTACCCCGATCGCTTTTTCCCCTTGATCCTTTGCCAGAGAACGAAAAAAAATATCTACAGGTAGATTCATCTCACTACTGCGACGCTCTTGATCTTCAAGCCGAATTTTTCCATGAACAATTTTCAGATTTTTTTTAGGAGGAATCAAATAGATGCAATTAGATCTTATCAGCATCCCCTCTTCCGAACGATAGATGGTCATTTCTGTGTATTTGGAAAGGAGCTCCAGCATCAAACTTTTGTAATCGGGAGACAGGTGCTGAATCACCACAAAACATAGATTATTCTGAGACGGCATGTTGTCAAAAAATACTTGCAGGGCTTCGAGCCCTCCAGCAGAAGCACCAATCCCCACATAATACGGGTACCCACGATTGGATAATAATTGTTCTT
>JANQHV010000662.1 GCA_028282505.1 SAR324 cluster bacterium
AAGTCTGGGTCTGTAATAATAACGGATTCATATCCTTTCATAAGGTTCCATTTCCTTTCGAGTTAAGCCTGCTTTTCACAGACAAGGAAAAAATTGCTGTCTGACCAACAGCAGTGTGATTCAAATGTAATTGAAAACTTAGTGTTTCTTCGTGCTCTCTGTGGTTGAGTAGTTCCTATTATTGATGTTAGCTTTCTTCATGAGTAACTTGAAGCGATGTATCTTTGAATTCGGAATGGCTGATAAACCGCATGAGATGCTCTATGATTTCCTCTTGAAGTTGATGAAGTTTTTGTTTGTCTTCTTCACTCCAGTTACTCAAGACATAGTGGCGTGGAGCTATTCCTTCGGGAGGGCGTCCAATCCCAAAACGGATTCGTTTAAAGTTTTGTGTTTTGAGATGTTGGATAATGGATCGAACTCCATTATGTCCTCCATGCCCACCACGTGTGCGAAGTCTAACCTTACCTGCTGGCAAATCCAAATCATCGTAGATGATCACAATTTCCTCTATTGGAATTTTAAAAAAATCCATACAGGCAATAACCGCCTGTCCACTGTTATTCATAAAAGTCATTGGCTTCATCAGAATAACATCTTCATTGCCTACGCGGGATTTTGTAATGAGGGCATGAAATTTCTCACGAAAAGAGGAAATGCCCAACTGGTCAGCAAGTTGATCCAAAAGCAGAAAACCGATATTATGTCGATTCTGTTCATAACCTGCTCCAGGGTTTCCCAATCCTGTAATTAACTTCATTCTTCTAGCTGCTCTTCTACTACTACAGGTCCTTCTTCCTCCACTTCTGCTTTGCGTCCTATGATGGTAACAATCGTGTAATTCTCTTTAGCACAAGAGGATACGGCTTCCGGGTATTTGGCTTCATGAACTCGTATTGTTCCACTAAAATCCAGCTGGGATACATCGACTTCAATATATTCTGGAATATCAGCAGGGAGACAACTGATAGGAACTTCACGTACAATGAGTTGTAATGTCCCCCCTTTTTTTACTCCAGGAGCATTACCCGTCGTTCTTAATGGGATATTTAAGGTAACCGGCTTATCCGCATCCGGCTTGCGTAAATCCAAATGAACTAATTCACGCCTGTAAGGATGCTTTTGAATTTCCTGAATGAGTACCTGGTGTTCTACGGAATTTCCATCATTTTCTGTGACTTGCAAAGGAACCAATTGATGGGCCCCATACAGTTTCTCAAGAGATTGCCGCGTCGCTACTTCATCCATTTCAAGCATTGTCGTCTGACCCGCCCCATAAAGAATTGCGGGAATTTTGTTCAAACTTCTCAATTTATTGTTAATTTTTTTTCCACTGGAATGACGTACTGTTGCAGTCAGTGTTTCTTGTGACATCTAGCGTTCCTTATCGAATGATTGGTTAAAAAAATAAACTTACTTTGTACTTCATTTTTAGTATTTTCGTCAACATTTATTTCAATTCTTTGTTGCATTTATCACAAAATTCTTTCATTTCACTATGCTATAGTGTAGCATGTTTTCTCGTCATATCGCGACTTGCACGATTGGGGGAGTACTGTTTGGAAAAATAGGCAATGCATGAAATAACAGGGATGTTTTATTCAAAAATAGGAAAAACATGTTTTTCAAAAAGATGGTTGACCGATTCAAAGAGAATGTCTTTGCCTCAGAATTAACATTTTCCGATGCAAAGGTATTGGCTATGCTCGCTGTTATTTATTCGGACGAAAAGAGTGAAATGAAACGGGAGCTGGGGTTATTGGAGGCATTGTGTGCTTTTGATAAAAGATTAGTTGGGATTGATATTCCAGGTTATATAGAACGATTTGCAGAATATGGAAACGATTTAGATTTTTTATTTGAAAAACTGTCTGAGTCGATGCTCAGTCGAGATGATAAGATGGATCTCTTGGCATCTGTCTATTTATTGGCATCCATTGATGGCAATATCTCAAAAGAAGAAACACAAATACTGCATAGACTGGCCAATACGCTGAGAATGACATTAGAAGATATCAATACAGTAGAAGAGCATTCCAAGTACATTACGGATACTTTAAACAAATACCATTTACTGGATTATACAACAACGGAAGCATCGTCGTCAGTCATTTCTCTCAGTGAGGCACGGATTTTAGCCATGCTCGCGGTTATTCATTCCGATGAAAAATCAGATGCTTATCGGGAATTGGGATTGATGACCGCATTGTATTCGTTTGATAGAAGTGGGGAAGAGTTAGATCTTGAAGAAATCCAGAGCAATTTTGAAGAATATAAAAATGATCTCGATCGTCTATTTCAAATGTTATCCAACTCAATTACAGAAAAGAAGGCAAAGTTCGATGTGCTTTCCTCTGCTTTTTTATTAGCGTCTATTGATGACGATATATCACACAGTGAGTTGCAAGTGCTAGATCGTTTGGCCAATACTTTGGATTTGACAGAAGATGAGGTTTTGAAAATCAGACGCCGCTCTC
>JANQHV010000020.1 GCA_028282505.1 SAR324 cluster bacterium
AAATAGAATTGCAGGAGGGAATAATGAAAAAACAGACATCAATAAAAAAAATTTTATACAAATTCAATATATGTATCATTTCTTTTGTTGCGGGAACTCAGTTAGCAATGGCAGCATCAGAAGAAACCAATGTCATTGAATTGACTCAAACAGGTTGCCAGTTTGTCGAAACTGAAAGCAAGGACCATCAATTTCAGACAAAGAAGGCGAGTGATTGCAGGCAAATTAATCGTAAAACCGCTAAAGAACGTTTGAGCAATGCTTCACCAATGCAACTGAAAGCAGGAAAATATATTTTTCGGGTTACTAATAAAAATGTACCATATTCTTTGGGGTTTTGGTTGCGGGGAAAAGGACTGGCACGTGCGACCTTACCTAGTGTTTCTGGTGGAGGATTGGCGGAAGGAGTGACAAAAGATTATGTCATTACCCTAAAGCCAGGAAATTATCTGTACTCATGCCCATTAAATCCGACTCCTGATTATCCCCTGATTGTCGAATAGGAAATTTTTCTCATTGGTCTTCTCATTGAAAATATAGTATAATTTTTGCTTTACCAACATTTAGAATAATTTCTCTTGTCATTTCCAAATTTTCACAGGATGATTTTTAATCATCTAAAAATGTCTCTACTTTGACAAGATATCTCAGGGAACGTATCCTCAGAGGCATGTCTTGTCAAAATGACAGATCAAATCCTTTCCATGAGCCGACAAAATATCTCCAAATTGTTGTTTATGCGCAATGAACAACGAAAAAAAAAATAAAAACACCGATTTAAGAAATGCCATGAAATTAGCACATTATGTTGACAAGGATGTTTGTATTGTGTCAATTGAGGGAGAACTCATGCAAGATGGAGTAGAAAGTGCTAAAGAATATGTAATGTCTGCCATTGATCAATCATGTAAAGGGCTCATCCTGGATCTAAAACACGTGGTGTATATTGATACCGCTGGTATTGCCATGATTTTGGTATTATTTCGCCACCTTAAGGAAGAGGGAAAGAAGATAGCAATTTGTCATTTACGTCAAAACCTGAGTGATCCGTTTGGAGTAATCCGTTTCAACAATCTGATCTCCATTTATGACACACGAGAAGAAGCACTGGCTTCTTTTTAATCCGACCTTTCCCGCAGTTCTCCCTTCATCATTCTTACTCTTCTTCCTTTTTTTCCTCATCCGTGTTTATCGTAAACGTCCCCCCCCCCATGACTGCTTGCCAAAAAGATTTTTGCATATTGGTGAGTGTCTGCATCGAATCGGGCAAATAAGGTTTCAATAAGCTGGCAGCATCAAATCCTTCTACTCCAGCAAGCATCTTTTCACGTATCTGTTTAAGCATTTCCTCCTGTAGTGGTGCTACTTCCGGCAAACCCATTAAAGATCGTAATTCTTCTGGAGTGACATCAACATCAATACGTATTTTCATTTTTCTCTCCTATGTATTGTTAACTAATTTTTCACAAATTCCCTGTTGCCCTACAACCATATTTGTTTTTGAGAGACCCAAACCAATTATTGTTGCCTGCTAATCAATATGATCATCTACAGCATTTATGCAAAAACTACAGTAAAAATCGCTAATACCGTGACTAAGGTTTGTCCAGGTATGTACTTTGCTGAAGTGTAAAAATGCCTCAAATTTGTCATGCTGAGCGTAGTCGAAGCATCTTTAGGATAGCATTTATTAGACCAAGATAAACCTAAATCACAGGGTTATAATACTTCATGATATTTGCATTTCTATTTTTATCAAGTAAATTTCTGAGAATGCACCAAAATAGGAGGAGAGCATGAACTATATCAATTATTGGCGAAACAAAAATACTTGCTTTCTTGAAGTAAAAAAAGAAAAAGGAGAGAAAATCAGTCCGACAGAAGGAGTTGACAACACTACAATATTGAGAAAGATAGAGACTTCACAGGCATAAAAATATTGCTATTGACCTTCCCTTGTATCAAACTAACGAAATTCTGTACATTCCTCAATCGTGCCTTATCAGAAATGTAGTTTTTCTGCATTTTTGTTAAAATTTTGGCTTAAATTCTATCAAATAAAAAACGTGAACCTATCCCATCACATAAAAAATGACATTTGTGTGGTTAATGTCGAAGGAGCAATTATTGGTCAGGCAGCAATAGAATTCAAAACTCACGTTGTAGAACTACTGAGAAAAAAAGAATACAGAGGCCTTGTGATCAATTGTCAAGAAATTCATGAGATTCGATCTGCAGGATTAGGATACCTTGCGATGTTCTCGAACAATGCAGAAAAAATGCAAAAAAAATTTGCTCTTTTCCAATTGACAGATGTGTTGCGTAGTATTTTGCGAACTACCAATTTAGACAGGAAAATTTTGATTTTTGATACAGAAGAGGACGCAGTGGCAAATTTTTAATTTCTTGATTGCAGTAATCCTGGCTCTATTTTTAGATCAATATCATGGGAATCTTGTTTTTGGGTCACTTTGTTGTAACAATAACTGCCCTGTATTTACTTTGGGGTGTGGAGCATGGTGGTCTTTGGTGGGCGATTTTAATAATGGCAGCCTTAGCGCTGTTCTGTAATGAGGCTGTACGCAATTCTGCAAAAAAAGAACGAGCACAGAAAAGTGGAGGAACCACTACCATGAATTGGGTTAAGGTTAGTATTTTAACTTTTTTCCTGTCTGCTGGTCTTTCACTTTATGGAGTGTGGACTGGCTTGTAAAATAGAGCCAATGGGCCAGATATTTTCATGTTGGTGGGCCAAGCCAGTTTTGCAGAAGACGAAAAATAAATGGAGCAGTGACAATGATGAAAATGATTCTAAAAACATGAAAACAAAGCACGACCGGCAAATTAGCACCAGTATCTCCAGCAAGTCCTAATAAAGCACTCATGGCACCAGGGCTGGTGCTGACATAAGCAGTGGTTCGATCCAGAATACCAAACTTCTCTAAAAGCAAACTGACCAAAACACCAGTAACAACCAGAATTAACGTAGAACCCAGCACTGGTATAATCAATGGTATCAATTTCTGGCCAATTTCTTTAGAAAAAGAAGCTCCTACCATAATGCCAATTAAAACTTCAACTGTGAACTTATAACTGGAAGGAAGTTCCCAGCTACGTCCGCCTAATAGATTCAAAATGATCACCGCCAGCATAGCACCGATAATCGTCCCTCCTGGGATTTTGAGGCGAAAGCCAATGGCTCCACCGATCAAGCCAGTTATCAAGTAAAAAACTAGTCCCCATCCATTGTTCATGTTATTTCCTCCAATTTTTGGTGATACTAAAGGTAGTGATACCTGTAAAACTTATTATTATAGCATTAACACTTCTGGGTTGGCTATGTTTTTGGGATGTCCCTTAAAGAAACTAATCACGTTCTCAAAAGCGATCTGGAAGTAAAGCTCATAGCTATTTTTTTCTACATAACCAAGATGGGGGGTGCATAATACATTGGGCATGGCAAGTAATGGCTCTACGTCGGGTAACACGGGTTCACGTTCATACACATCGATTGCAGCATAACCAGGACGTCCCTCCGATAATGCACGAACCAGAGCATTAGACTCAATCAGTTCCGCACGACTTATGTTGACAAAAAGTGCATCTGTTTTCATCAATTGAAGATCATCATATGTCACGCATCCTTTGGTTGCCTCATTCAGTCGTAAATGTAGTGATAGAATATCAGCCTCCAAAAAAAATTCCTGTTTCGTTGGGGCTGCTTCAAACCCATCGGAAACGGATTTTTCTCTTGATGACTGGCTTCCCCACACAAGGACATTCATCCCAAAAGTCTTGGCATATTGGGCAATACGCTGACCTATTTTGCCATATCCCCAAATGCCCATGTTTAATCCGTTCACTGCTCTGCCTAAACCCAAATCGCCTGAATTTTGCCAATGTCCTTGTTGCAAACAGTTGGTATACGGCACAAGATGACGGCTGGCAGCAAGGATGAGCGTCCAGCAAAGTTCGGAGGGTGCAATAGGTGATCCTTTACCTTCCGCAACGGCAACTTTATATTGATTACAAGCATCCAAATGGAGGTGGTTACTTTTTTTCCCTGTTTGACTGATTAACTTTAACTTGGGTAAACGGGCGAGCAGACTATGATTTATTTTTGTCCGCTCACGAATTAAGACGATCCCATCTTGATCAAGAAGCCGCTGGACCAGTTCATCTTCTGACCCAGAAACGTCATTATAAATGGTCACTTCAAAATCATTGAGTAACGAGTATATGTCTAAATCTTTTACTACATTTTGGTAGTCATCCAGTATGGCTATTTTCATAAGATATTCCTGGGCTGTTTAACCAGAAGCCCCTTGACAAAGAGTCAGTTTGTATTGAGGCTTCTGGTCAGGAGGAGAATCAAGAGACATATCGACACTGAGAAGCAGGAGTTCGGGTGTCCATATTCTTGCCACGATTGATATGATCATTGATTTCAGCAGCACACCCCATCATGCGTCCATACAGGAAGATTGTGAAAGCAGCCACTTCCAACTTACGAGAATTCAGTTGTCCTTCTCGATATTGCGACCAAAGCATTTTCAGTAACATGGCTCCAATCACTCCATCAATGTTCACACAAAACACATTATGGGTGACTCCCGCCTCAAAGAGTTGCCTTGCCAGTGTTTGGTAGTATTCATGAAATACATTGTATTGTTCTCGCTTTTTAAACAGCTCATCAATAAACACCTCCCGAGGGTCTGTATTCACGGGCTTGTTCTTGAAGACAGGATGATTCAATCCCGCAATGGCTTTCATTCGACCTCCCGTTGATTCTTTTAGAGCAGCTTTTTGTTTGCCATACTCGATAGCAAACGATCTGGCCATTTCTGTCAAATCCAATCCATGATTGGGATCACTCGGATCAGTAAGATTGGTATTTTTGAAAGCATCCACTAAATGAGTGACTCCTTCAAATCCAGCACCCCCGTGAGAAAATCCCGTGTGAGTCAAAAAACCAATCATGGCTTTATTGATTTGGACACGATTCGGCGTCTCAGGTCCATCAGCAGCAACGGCGCCTTTAGATCCTTGTGAGGAAATACTGCCTGGACCGTTAGATACCAATAATCCAGTTAGCACTTGGAAGGCAAAGAGCTGCTCGGGAGCTGCTTGATTACCCAATAGAGTAAGATAAGCGATCTCTCCAAAAGTCCAAGATCTCAACAAGCTTTCATTAGGGATACCACAGTAGGAATCTTTTTGGTGATGACTCCCATCCACAGAAGCACCAATGAGGGTGGCATAAATTGTGAGATACCATGGAAAATTCTTTGCTGTAATCTTCGAGATTCGTTTGCGTGCTAAAGGACTCCAGGCAATCGTCATCGCAATGGCGGCAAGGACGGCATCCATATGAACAGGTTCCTGCAAATCTCGTAACAGTTTCACAAATAGAGATTTAGCATTTCGTTCTGTAATTGCTGATAGAATCGCTTCTGTTTTCTCATCAGGAGCATCCGCTACTAGGAGTTTTCGCAGTCCTTCAGGAATTTCAATATTGCTCAGGTCAAAATCTTCCTTCATGCCGTCTTTTAATCCAGATTGTGAGAACAAATCGATAAAGGCTGCTATGATTTGTTGTTGACGGTTAATGCGATTGGGGCCGATCATGGCAATTGCTGCAGAGAGGACGGTATTGGGAGCATTGCCTGCTTCCCTTGCTGTATCTGCTGCTTGGATGGTCATCTCCCCATATAAATTGACCTGTGCGGCAATCGCAATATTGGTCAAAGCATTATCATTGGGCCCATTGTGTTCTCGCAACAAGGCAAAACAGAGATTACTCTCTAAAGATTTCAAAGAATTGTCTAAAATAGAACGGCCATGCAATTTGGTAATCTGAGTTTTAGGATCCATGATGGAAACCCCAGAGGCATCTTTCATGTTAGTGCGAGGAAAGATACGACCAATTTGTTTGTTCAGTTCTTGAATTTGCCCCTTGTACGGAGGAATGGCCTCAACAGTGGGTACATCCAATTCAGCAGGCAGAGCCAATCCTTTACTATCACCAAACCATGACTTGAGCGAAAGATCACCCATAGGCTCAAAATCGGGCTCAATGCGACTGAGATTCATGACCTCAGTTAGTGCTAAAGGAATGTGGGCAATGTTGGTAACAACCGCCCCTTTCTCTGAAAAGACTCGATTTTCTGGAGTGAAAATATCATTCACGCCGAAAGCCTCCATGAACCATTTTTCTTTCGCTTCCGCATCATCTCCAGAGCCTGCCATAGCACCCGCATGGCCAACGGCACGATTTAATTTGGATTTCCAACGTCCAACAACACAGGCTACAATTGGTTTATTGATCTGAAGATCGTGTTCATAATACCCTCCTGGTTCCACGTACATGACTGCGGCTTTGCTACGCTGGTCATTGGAAAAGGCATAGATGAATTCGGGTGCAGCAAAGTGGATATACACATCTTTTCCGCTGGAAATCGAAGTAGTTGTGCCCCATCCCCCGGTGGCCAAGTATTGTGCAATGGTGGTGGTAAAATTGCCAGAGTTGGAGAAAATTGCCACAGAACCCTTGATCAAGGACTCTTCTGGATGATCTCCTCCCAGAGCACCACCGAGACGAACTCGATTCCAAGAGTCTGCCAATCCTAAACAATTAGCCCCAAAGATATCAATCCCTTCCATTTGCCCGATGGCTCGAATTTCACGAGCATCATGGACTGCCACTTTCTCTGTCAGGATAATCACTTTGCGCAGTTCCGGATTGACCCGTACTAATTCGGCCACACCATCTCGTACTCCAGAAGGAGGTAAATAAACTACTCCGGTATTGAAATGATGTCCTGCTTCCAATCCTTCACGGACATTATTATAAACAGGGATATTTCCCTTTTTTGTTTTCAACACTTGTCCCGCTCTTCCTGGAGAAGTGCCAAAAACAATGTTACCTCCTGAAAACGTATGACTGACTGGAGAGACAGTACGGGATTCTCCCCCTAATAGATTCAACACACAAACACGGTCTTCCCTGGTCGCCAATTGCTCCAGGGAAGAGATTCCGACATAATATTTAAAATTTCCTATACCCTTGCGCTTCATAAAGCCCTCTCTATTTAAATGATATTTTTCACCTGTGTGGGTGGTTAAAATTAGCCACGTAGAACACTGATTAGTTATTCATCAATTCCTAATAAATTATTGACTTCCTGACGTCCTCCCGCACGCATCCAATCATCAGCAGCTAAGGCATAATTGACCACTTCGCTCATTGCTGAATCAAAACCAAATATCCGGTAAGGTAAACCCAACGCGTCGAGGGTGTCCTTAAAAGCGCCCATCCCACGGATCAGATTGGGTCCTCCCCGGCCAATCACCACGTACAAAGGAGTGGGACCATTTTGATTGAAATGGTCTTGCAGGGCATCAGCCATCGCACGAAAGGTGGTTTCAATGTCGGTATTATTGGACTTTCCTCCAATGACAAACAAAACATTGGTTTGTTTAAGCCAATGCTTGTAACAAATACGAGCGACGTCACGCATCTTCTCATAGGGTGGATTTCCTCCAAAATCAGAAGAAATGATTGCTTTGTCTCCTAAAGCTTCTGACACTAGTGAATTAGCACCACCACCAAAAGTGGGAGCAAGGATAGTTCCCTGATCATTGATCACATAAACGTCACTTTGTCCCTGATAAGTCCGTAGTTGATTGATTTCCTGCTCGAAATCGGAATGCTCTACCGTAAATAAATGATGGGGCAGCGAGAGCCGCTCCCACCGAGGATCATCCCGGTCAAATCCACATTTGAAGTCACAGGCCACTGGAACGAGCCGTCCTCCTTTTCCCGGCATCATCCGAATTGGATTCAGCTCAAGGGTCGTCATGCCATAATGATGAAAGAGTTCCCAAAGTTTGGGAAGCTGTTGGACAAGAGGAGAATCAATTTCTTTGGGGGCTCCAATATCTGAAAGGGCATTGGCAATCACAAAGGCTTTCAATCCGGTGAGGGCATCAAAAGGAACTTCGGCAACATATTTTTTCTCCAGCTCCTCAATGGCCACTCCTCCCTTATGAGTGAGCGTGATCACAGGAGCACGATAACGAGTGGAATCGGTAATCGAAAAATACACTTCGTGGTCGGCAGGAACTCCTCCCTCAAACGTAACCCCCTGAGCTTTAGCCGTGGTGTTTTTGACTTTGTGCTCGACAAAATACAAACGTTCTTTTTCTTGCAAGGCGGTCTTCAGATTGCTGGCACGGCCTAGTAAACCAGCCTTTCCTTTTTTTCCAATTCCCCCCTTGAACAAGGGTTTGATAAAAATTGTTCCATGCTTTTCAATCAGACGTTGAATCTCATCTTCACTAGCTTCCGGGCCTAAAACCTCAGCCGTAGGAAATCCAACATAATTGAGGAGCCTGGAGCCATATAACATTCCTGTGAGCTGCATAATTTTTTCCTTCCTTATAAAGTTGATAGGGTTAACGCTTCCAAACACTAGCCGGTACATAAACTTCGCCTGCATATAATTTTCGTGCAGTTCTTACAACACCAGCAGAGTTGACTCGCAGTTGTTTCCCATCGTGATTCAAATCCAATGTAACTTTGATATTGCCACTTGGGTGATCAATCACACAATGCTTCGGAAGCTCGTCATCGTATATTGCCAGTCCATCTGCGACTGAACCTTTTAACGCAGTAGTGACTGCTACACAAATTGCTCCAGTTACAGCATGTGCTGCATGGCAATTGCTTGGGACAAAGTACCGAGAAGTGATATTATCCCCTTCACTGGGTGTTGTCAGTAATCCAACTTTGGGTACGACCTTGCCTCTGGCATCTCCCATACCCATTAAACGTGCTGCTGCCAGTCGGACACTTTCGAGGCGATCTAGCAATGCCTGATCCTGATCCAATTCCTCTTTACTCTCATAACCGGTTTTACCCAATGAGGTTGCCGCCATAATCACCATGGGTACAGCACAATCGACACAGCTGACTTCAGTTCCTTCAACAGTATCTTTTACGTTGCCAGTTGGGAGCAAGGCTCCAGTTTTTGAGCCAACAATGTCTTTGAAGTTAAGAATCACTGGTGCTGCTGTACCAGGAACACCGTCAATAGCAGTCGTTCCTTCATATTCTACTTGACCATTCGGGGTTTGCACAATAGCATCAACCAAACTGGTGGTGTTGACACTATGAATGCGAACCAGGGTTTCGCCATCTTGGGGTTGGACAAAGCCACTTTCAATCGCAAAGGGACCAACACCGGTGAGGATGTTGCCACAAGTGGGTGAAGTATCCACAATCGCATCTTCAACAGAAACTTGGGCAAATAGAAAATCAACATCCGCCTCAGGATGATCTGAAGGTGAAACAATAGCAACTTTGCTGGTCAACGAAGTTCCACCACCAATACCGTCAATTTGTTGGGCATCGGGTGATCCCAATGCCGCCAGTAAAACTTTATCACGCGTGCCTGTGTCGATTGGTAAATCAGATGCTTTGAAATAGGGACCCCGTGATGTGCCGCCACGCATCATTACACAAGGAATTGATGTTTGCATGTTTCCTCCTCAATTCGCCATAAGCACTGGCAGCACCATGGTGGCCAATGCATGTTGTGTTACATTTTCCATTAGGAGATCACCCACCCGACGTTGTTGATAGCCACCAAGGATCAGCATATCAACCTTTGCACTCTCAGCTTCCCTCCATATTGCTTCACCAATGGAACGAGATTGAGCATCGAGAACTTTCACGGTCGCTGTTATGTTGTGCCATGCGAAATAGTCCAGCAAATCAGCAACACTGGGTGTTTTATCTTTTTCATCCGCTGTTGTGAAAACCGTTACTTGATCGGCTTCATGAATACATGGCATTGCGTGTTGCAACGTACGGGCTGTTTGCATTCCACCATCCCAATTGATGGCGATATGCTTTGTTTGATACGACTCTTGAGTACGAGGCATCAGTAAAACAGGCCGCCCGCTTTCAGTCACTGCTGCCTTGATTAGAGACGATGGTTTCGACGCAGGAGGTCTGGGAACGATAATCAAATCAGATACTCTGCCTCGCAATGCCACTACTGAACTACGCAAACCGTCAATGCGGTTCCATTTTGCAGTCACTCCAATATTTGGCGTCGGTTTATCGACCACGATCACACCATTCTGTTGGCACAAATCCAAGAATAATTCCTCACGCTCTTTTGCTAAATCGGCTGCATGTTGATCTGCAATTTTTCTCAGATTATCCATAGTTGACTGAGACATCCCAAAAATCTCTTCTGGGATGGTTTCTTTTGGACTGACATAAGTGAACAAGACATCCAAATGACTTTGAAAGTGTTTTGCTACGGTTAATGCGCCTACAATGCGCTCGCGGACTTCGCCGCCCATGCCCAAAGGCATCAGTATAGTTCGAAATGTGTTCATTGTGTCCTCTTTGTTTTAACCAATAGGCCAAGGGAGCTCGACCAAGTTTTGTAAGAGGCCCCGTGGAAAATCCAATACCATCACTCGGGCCATGATGACGAGAAACGCGGTGGCAAGAGTAGTCAAGATTCCTGTACGTAACCACGATGCCTGTGCTTTGATTCGCAGAAAAGCGAGGAAGAAACTGACTAGAGCAATCAGAAAACCAACCAGGTAAATCCCTAACAGGAATGCTCCCAGCCAGTAAAGATAATGATAGGGGGTGGCCACACCTACCTGTCCGGCATGTGAGCCCTGCACTTCGTAGTCATAATTAATCGGATCGTCCAACTTTCCCAGGGTTAACTTGAACAGCATCCAAACAGTCAACAGAGCCATGATGCCTCCGACTGCACCTGTGAACACACCACCAAGAAACGATTGTTGAAAAGCATCATAGAAACCGTAGAGAAAAACCACTAATACAAATGCAGCAAAAGCAACCTGTCCTTTACGATCTTTGGGACGATTATTTTTGATGGTTTCGTCTTCTTCTTGATGCCCAAAAACTGCTCCAAGAGTGATCGAGACTATTGTGATTACCGCGATAATAATCACGCCTATTCTGGTCACAAATTCCCACTCATAAAACTGTAAGGCCTGATAAAGATAGGTTTCCATCTGTCCTGCTAGCACAAAACCGATCAAAAACGCAGGTCGTGGCCAATCAAAACGCTTCATCAAAATTCCCAATAGACCAATCGCAAAAAGGGCAACCAAATCGCCTAAATCTCGGGTTGCCTGAAATGCAGCAAAGCAAATCACCATGATCATGAATGGGGCCATTAAGGCATAGGGAATCGTCGTCAACTTGGCAACATGCTTTGAAATCAATAAACACGACCCTGCACCAACCACATTTGCTAAAGCCAAAGACCAGATGATGACATAGGTTAGTGACAGTTCTTCTTCAACGAGTGATGGACCCGGCTCAATACCGATCAATATCATTCCCCCCAAAAAAACAGCCATGCTGCCTGAACCCGGTACTCCAAAGAGCAAAGTTGGAATAAGACCACCACCTTCTTTAGCATTGTTAGCCGACTCAGGAGCCAATACACCACGAATATCACCTTTACCAAATTGGGATTTGTCCTTAGAGGTTTGCACAACATGGCCGTAAGCAATCCAATCAACGACGCTACCACCCAGCCCGGGCAATGCTCCGATCATGCAGCCAATACCTGAACAGCGCAGGCATAACCACTTGTTACGGATCATATCGCGTAAACCATCTGTCCAACCTTTACCCAATCCTTGGGCTCCAGCAATAGAACGATTCTGACGCAGCAGATCGACAATTTCCGGAATGGCGAAAATCCCCAGGCCCACAACTACGAGAGGAACACCGTCTGTGAGATAATTGATATCAAAAGCCATCCGGTACTCGCCGGTAGCAGGAGCACCACCAACACCACCAAGTAATAAACCAATGCCACACGCGACTAACCCTTTGACAACACTGCTTCCAGCCATCACCCCAACCATACTCAATCCCAGTATGGTCAGCATGAACAATTCAGCCGAACCGAACAGTAAAATAACAGGCCGCGCGACCAAGACAAACACGGTCAGGATCATCGCTCCGATCAAACCACCAAACAAAGATGCTGAAAAGGCACCACCCAAAGCACGGGCAGCTTCTCCTTTTTTAGCCATCGCAAAACCATCTAGGACTGTTGCCTGCGATGCGCTAGACCCAGGAATGCCCATCAAAACGGATGTAAAAGTATCTGAAGTAGGGATAACCACAACCAAACCGATCAGCATAGCGAGTGCTGATGTTGGTTCCATGCCGTAAAGGAACGGCAACAATAAAGACAGCCCGACGATGCCACCGAGACCGGGGAAAATACCAACTGCCAGGCCAAGAAAAACACCTCCAATCAGGTACAATAAATGAACGCCACTGGTTAGTGTGACCAGTGCTTGCATTGCAGCTTCAACCATGAACGTACCTCCATTGCTTAGTAATTTTTTGGATTGGCTGTGTACACCTATTTATCGGTGTACCGCAGCCGTAATAAGTGAATAGGAGAAAAATGAATTTACAATCGAACGTTATAAGTTGTTATCAACCAATTGCGCACCCATTCTTTTGCCTTGGGATCAATATTGACAGCAATCTTCATGAGAGTCTCAGCATCTGGGCCAACTGCTTGTGGGTACGTTCCCAATACCTTTTCAGCTTTCCCTTGAAATTCAGAGGAAGCAACTGTTTTAGCCGCAGCATCACGCCAGGCTTGAACCACATCGTCGGGTGTCCCCTTAGGAAGGAAGATCATCTTTTGAACTGCGAATCCGGCAGTGAAAAAAGCTTTCCAGGCATCAAACCACTCCCCGGAAGGTTTTTTACCATGATGCATTTC
>JANQHV010000031.1 GCA_028282505.1 SAR324 cluster bacterium
GCCCAATCACAATGTCCAGCGTGAAATCTTCCATGGCCGAATAGAGCACTTCCTCAACAACTCGATTCATGCGATGAATTTCATCAATGAATAAAATTGCTCCTGGCTCCAAATTGGTCAGAATTGCGGCTAAATCGCCCTGCCTCTCGATCACAGGACCCGAAGTCGGATGAATGGGAACTCCCATTTCCTGGGCAAGAATATTGGCCAGTGTCGTTTTTCCAAGACCTGGAGGGCCACTGAACAATACGTGATCGAGGGCTTGCCGACGACGCTTTGCTGCTTCAATAAAGACCTGCATGTTCTCTTTAATTTCTGTTTGTCCAACATAATCACGCAACCGCGATGGCCTCAAAGACTGGTCATACTGTTCTCCAATCTGCGGCTCCGGATTGACAACACGTGTTTCTTCCATGATATTTAATGACTGGTGATGGGTTTGTTCTGGGACTCTTTTTCAGCAACTTCAGGAGAAATTCGCCATGTGAGCAAGGGAGAGATGACATACAATGATAAGTAGAATAAGGCTGCATGTCCAAAATATGGTGTAAACGCCAGGAGTAGCAACAGAGCTGTAAAGCGAAGAAACCAGGGATGTCTCCCCATGAATCGTCCAATATGCAAGTAACGAATCGGGTAAACATTCATGAGAACAGATGCGGCAATCATTAAACTGAAACAAACCAATCCCCAAAATTTAACTTGATCTGGAGATTTTATAATGGCTTCTTGTAACATAATCAATGGCGCGGCCACCCAAAGGGCTGCCGCTGGTGTTGGGATTCCTTTAAAAAACCCAGGAATTGGAGCACGATCAATGGTAAAATAAACGAGCCTCCCTACACCTGTCACAACATACAAAATCGCAATCCATCCATATGGCAAATTGAGTGGTGCCACATTCTCAGCGTGACTGAAGATAATGTAAAAAATAGCGGCTGGAGCAATACAAAAACTGACAGCATCTGAGATATCATCCAGTATTCCACCAAAACTGATGTAACGGGATTTTGTAAAATTAGTTGGCGGCTCTGTCAACCCCAACTTTCTAGCCACCGCACCATCCATTTTATCAAACATGGCAGCACCAATCAAAATCAGATATGCCTCTTCAATTCGCCCTTGATACGCAAAGAAAATTGCTAAGATTCCCATCATTGCATTCATCACTGTCAGTGCATTGGGAAAAAAAGAAAGAATACGCCGTCTCAATATTTCATCCCCTAAGCACAGATCATCGAGACAGTATGATCCATATTTTCGGCAATACATCGCGACAGATCCAAAGTTGATGATCAAAAAGACAATTTCAATAAAAAATAAAACCCGTAGCGGGATATTTCCTAACCACGAAATCCAAAAATAAATAGAAGATGGTGGCCCCTCTGGGACATAAAATGCGTGAGCATACAATAATGCAACAACAGGAGCAGCAACAACGGTTCGCAATCGGTTAATTTCTGTCAGTTCTTCGCTTTCTCCTTTTCGCAGAGCAAAATTGCGCATAAAATGAGCAAAATTGTCTCGAACCAACACGCTGACACACAAAATTAAGACAAAAATCACATGTAAAAATTGCTGTTTGTCACCATACCCACCCGTCAGATGAAATTGCCACATCATGCCTAACGCAACTACAGGAAAAATGATAGAATAAACCAGTTTATCCATGATCCGGTCTGCCAGATGAGAGAGCTTGGAATGAGGATGAAACCTGGCAGCAAACCATCCATCTACCAAATCAAAGGACATGGAAATGAACAAGCACATCACCCCCATGATGTATATCATAGGGTGTTGCGTCAACATCACAGCAATCGCGCATAACATCCCGGCAAAAACTAAGGGGGGTCTGCCATATACCAGAATGATTGCGACATTACGAGAAATGAATTGCCTTTTTGGCATTGGGGGTTCTCTCTTTGATTAGAAAAAGTATGGTTGAGCGGTGTTCAACAAAAAACACATATGCTCTCAGAAACCATGTCAAAAACATCTACTGTTAAGAAACTTTGTCAAAACGTCCTATTTTTTTGGAAATTTGAGGCGAATATCGAGAATATTTAACAAAAATTTTCAAAAAATAAAACGTTTTGGCGGATTTCGAGATTAGGATAAATATTTTTAACACAGCTTCTCAATAATCAACCAGACGATGTTCCATATTGAACAAATAAAGCAACAAAGCAGCCCGGATATACATACCATTACGCAATTGTCTCCAGTACATTGCTCTAGGATTAGAATCCAACAGAGGGTCTATCTCATTGCGTCTGGGTAAAGGATGTAAAATAATGGCATCTTGCTTCATTAAATCGATATTTTTTGTCGTTAAATGAAACTTGGAATAATCTAGAATTTCAGACTCACCCGACAGATCATACTCATCCTGCACCCGAGTCATATACAAGCTATCCACATGTGGGAGCGCTTCTCCCAAATTATCTGTCTTATGCACCTTGACTCCATGAGCCTGTAAGTGGCTTTCCAGGTCTGGAGCAATCTGCAAACGAGGAGGAGCCACCATGAACATTTCCAAATTGGTATATCGTGTCAGGAGATAAATAACCGAACGCACCGCTCTTCCTCTCAACAAATCCCCCACAAAACCATAAATTTTTCCTGAAATTCCACCACGATCCTGAAAAGAACGATGCAGAGTGTATACATCCAGTAAAGCCTGTGTCGGATGCTGATCTTTACCGCTGCCCCCATTGATAATAGGAACACTCCTTCCTGTTAAATCTAGTAAATAGGACATGTATTCGCAAAACCCTGCTTTGCTGTCACGCATGATGATTAAATCAAAATAGCTACTGAATGTACGCAGCCCATCTTCCTGGCTTTCTCCTTTCATCTCCGAAGAAAGCGAGGGATCTCGCACTTCTCCGGTATTTATCCCAACCATTTGACAAGCACTCAAAAATGATAAAAAAGTACGAGTAGAAGGTTGAGTGAAATACAACATCGCACGCTTATGACTGAGCAAAGAAGTGAGAAATTCTATTCCATTTGGCTTACGCGTGATATGCTTGATCAAATCTGCCGTATCAAACAAATTGTCCAGAAAGGAATGGGAAAATTGTTGAGAAATCATAATGTGATACAATCGCCCATCTTTTTCATAATAAGGAAGCCGTTCTCCAATGGGTTGACGCAAAAAACTTTCAAGTGTGTAGATCTCTTCAGTACTCATCAAATTTTCCCTCTGATAAAAATTATTAACATATAACGGCCCCAATTTCACATGTCTTTACTTTTATCATGCTCCTATCCAGGAAACAAATAATTTATGGAAACATTCTCTTTCTACGATTATCTTTGTAAGATTTTATAGCAACAAACGACTAATTTTGCACTCTTTAAACTATTATCGCCTAATTGAAAATGAAAAATTAAGCGTGAAAAATGGAGTTCAAAGCTATTGATTTTATTATACTCTCTACCAAAACCTATTGAAGACACTCCTCCTGATTCTTAATTTCGCGACAATAACAACTAATGATTTGACAAATCCAGGATGTTGCATAAAGATTAATCCGCTTCCTGGATTATAGTTTATTTTCACTGACCAATTGGGTTTTTCCCATAAGAATAGAAAGTATGGTTTATGGAAAATCTTGCTTTTCCTGCTTTAGGCACATTGAAAAAATTCAATTTTCATAGCCACTTGCAACATCATGGACTTTCGTTGTTGCGTGAACAATTAACAACATTACAAATCAATCTTGGCAAATTATGCAACCAGGCCTGTCATCATTGCCACGTCAATGCCGGTCCAACTCGTACAGAGCAAATGACTCGCCATACGGCAGACCGTATTCTCAATATATTGGAGAATTCGCCTTCTATCACGACTTTGGACATTACAGGAGGTGCACCGGAATTAAACGCTAATTTCCGATATTTGGTAGAAGAAGCACGAGGGTTACAATGTCATGTAATGGATCGCTGTAACCTCACTGTACTTCTGGAACACGGACAGGAAACACTAGCCGATTTTTTAGCAACACACCGTGTAGAAATTGTTGCATCATTGCCTTGTTACCTTTCCGAAAACGTTGATAAACAACGAGGGCGTGGAGTTTTTGATAAAAGTATTCAAGCTTTGCAAAAATTAAATCAAGTTGGATACGGAAAACCTGAGAGTCAATTAATTCTGAATTTAGTTTATAATCCCACTGGAAATTCCTTGCCACCACCACAACCTCCTTTAGAAGCAGAATACAAAAAACAGTTGAAAACGCAGTTTGATATTGAATTCAACAATCTGTTCACGATCACCAATATGCCCATCAACCGTTTTGCCCAGCAACTGAAACGCAATGACCAATTGGACAGTTACATCACTTTATTGATTCAAGCCTTCAATCCTTCCACAGTAGAAAGTGTGATGTGCCGCAAACTGGTTTCTGTCGATTGGCAGGGGAATTTATTTGACTGTGATTTCAATCAAATGCTTGAGGTTCCTGTTCCTGGGGAAAAAAAGACCCTTTGGGATATTGAGTCCATTGATGATTACCAAGAACATCGTATTGCTACCGGAACACATTGCTTTGGATGTGTTGCTGGCGCTGGTAGTAGCTGTGGTGGAGCATTGGTTTAACAGGAGCAAATGGAAAATTCCATCTCCACTGCATAAATTACCGCATGAAACTATCTAAACAACACTGGATCAAAATTGGTATTCTCCTGGCACTTTCCACAGGAATCGCCGTTTTTTTTATTTTGGATCTACAACAATACTTAACACTGGAATATTTACGCAATTCTAAAGAGCAATTTGCTCAGCAAAATGCGGAACACCCGGTGCTAACCATCGGGATCTATATGATCCTCTATATTGCTGTCACGGGGCTTTCCCTTCCAGGAGCAGCAGTGCTCACACTTGCTGGAGGAACGCTATTTGGACTGGTCAAAGGAACAATCGCTGTTTCGTTTGCCAGTACCATTGGAGCGACCTGTGCCATGCTGGTGGCCCGTACACTCATGAGAGATTATGTACAGGAGCGTTTTCATAAGCAGGTGCAGGTGATCAATCAAAAGATTGAACAAGAAGGAGCTTTTTATTTATTTACGATGCGGCTGGTACCAGCGTTTCCGTTTTTTGTCATCAACCTAGTGATGGGGCTCACTCCCATGCGAGGATTCACGTTTGCCTGGGTCAGCCAGGTGGGTATGCTGGCAGGAACAATCGTCTATGTCAATGCGGGTTCTGAACTTGGAAAAATCGAATCACTGGGAGATATTGCATCTCCTCGTTTACTGCTTTCCTTCGCACTTTTGGGAATTCTGCCTCTGCTTCTTAAAAAAATCGTTGACTTGTTGTCACGTAAGAAAAAAATGGAGGAATAATATTATGAAGTCGGAAATTGAAATATTGTGTCATTCCGGGCTTGACTCAGAATCTAGAAGCTTACACACGTTTCCTGGATAGCGGACGGGCTGGCGTATCAAGCGAGTCCAGCATGATAAATTCTTTTTACGAGATATTGATTTCATAACAAGAATTTTAAATTCAGATTCACATGAATAATTAAAAACCAAGATCGGCCAATAGGGAATCCACATCGCTTTGTGTACTTTTCTTACTTTCTGTTTCATCAGGCCCATGTAATTCAATGGCCTCTCCTTCAGCTCCTTGATCCACTTTTGTCAGGAAGCTTTCTTTCTCATCAGCACCAGCCATTACATCTCCCATCATACCTTTTGGCAAATCCTCTGAAAATTTTTGAATCAGCTCCAGTAAGCGTAATTCCAGATGTTCAATGAAGTCAACGATTTTCTTCAAAGTCTGCCCTGTCAAATCCTGAAAGCCCTGGTTGGTCATGATAGTGAGAAATAAATTTTCATTCTCATGAAATGTATTTAATAAAGTTTCTGCTTTACTGCGCATATCCTTGTTGACCAACTCTTTCATTGCTTCCACTTCTTCTGTGAATTCGCCATGTTGCTCAGCAAAGCTTGTCAACATCTCATCTAATTTTTTAAAAGAACTATCCAGGTCTTCGACCAGCCCAACATTATGCTCACTTTGCTGAATCAATTGCTCTAAAAATTCTAAGTTATCATTGGCAGCTTCTTCCAATTTCAGAATTACTGAATTCAACTTATCCACTGCATCCGGCATCTCACTGGTCACATTCCGAATTTGCTCGGCATCTAAATCCTGAGAGAACACTTGAAGCGAATTATAGATTTCTCTTGTGATTTTACCCACTTCCTGGATCAACAAATAACTTTCTTTGGTGGAAGTCAATAAATTGATTTGACTGAGCTGCACCTTCATGTCATCACCATCCTGACGGATGACGGCTTTGAAAAGCGCACCAATGGACTGGAGAAGTGCCGTAAACTTCTCTTCACTATCTTCCGGTAAATGACGGGAGAGGTACAAGACCTCCTCAACAACCCTCTGTAAAGCCAGTTCTGTTTGATGGGCCTGTACCGATAAATTGACAACATCTTTATATTCTTCTGGTGTCACAGGATCATCGACGGGAAGCCGAAATGTCAGTTTTTCCGGGTTAATTCTTTGTAAGGCAAATATTAATACAGAACCAACCATATCAAATACATGCAGTTTGACTCGAGTATTGATCAGGTTTTGATGCTGCTCCCGCAAATGCTCTATAATTTGTCCATCATCTGCAAAAACATCCAAAGGAAAATGTTCTAAAAAATACCAATATTGTTTCAACCATTGCGTCAATGCCGAAAAATTAGATAGTAACTGATCTTTTGTAACGACTATTTGTTGAACTTCTGACATTCATCCTCTCCAATTGGTATCTCAGATACGATTCTTACAACAAGTCCTTGGCTTGTTTCTCCATTGATAAATATGAGATATCGGGCTATTATTGAGTGCAAATTATTTTCTAATCATACAACCAATCTCAAAAACTGAAATCTTTATCATATACATGACCTTTCCAGCACAAGAAAACAAGTAAAATTCTATAAATTTCATAGGCAGAATCTAGATAGATTTCGTTCTCATTTCAAAGATCGTGTCATTCATTTAAGAAAAACTGCAATGATTTCAATACCATGATTCAGTCAGTGAAGCTTTACGAGTTCTGGTATCTATTTATGGAAAGGTAAGAAAAAAGACGGGCTGAGTAAATCAATGAATCGGAGCGTTAAAATATAAACCCATAGTATAATTTTTTTATTTTCAATAGCTTAACAAAAAAGGAAACAACATGATTGTCATACCAGCAATCGACTTAAAAAATGGAAAATGCGTTCGGTTACTCCAGGGAGAAGCCAGTCAGGAAACAATCTACTCCGATGATCCCGCTGCTATGGCTCAATCCTTCGAAAGTGCCGGAGCACAACGCTTACACTTGGTTGACCTGGATGGTGCGTTTGCCGGAAAGACAGCAAATTTGAACAGTATTCAAAACATCGTTCGTGCCATTAATATTCCTATCGAATTGGGAGGAGGAATTCGTAATCTGGATGATATCAAACGGATGCTGGATTTAGGCATCTCCTCTGTGATTGTAGGAACAATGGCAGTGAAAGAACCAAAGACTCTAGAAACTGCTTTAAAAGAGTACCCGGGGGAGCAAATTATCCTGGGAGTTGATTCACGGCGTGGAAAAGTGGCTGTACAAGGCTGGGAAGAACAAACCGAAATCAATGATGTAGAATTTGGCAAGCACTGGAAAAATCAAGGAGTGGAGCGTATCATTTTTACAGACATTGCCCGGGATGGGATGCTAACCGGCCCGAATCTGGAAGCACTCCGTCACTTTGCAGCAGGCACTCAATTAAAAATCACAGCGTCTGGTGGTGTCTCTGCTAAAGAAGATATTGATAATCTGAAAAATTTAGAAATACCTGAAATCGACCATGTTATTGTCGGTAAAGCCATCTATGAAGGCAAAGTCCAATTGAATGAAATTTTACCATAGTCTTTAAGCCCCAACAGTTCAGGAAATTTTATTGGACACAGATGACCATGATTAAGAAGGATTTGGACAAAACATTACCTGGACAGCTATAATTGTAGAATCCATTTAATCGGCGTTAATCTAAGTCCCGAAATTAATATGACAACATCCATCGATTTGTATTATTGGCCAACTCCCAATGGTCATAAAATCACCATTTTACTGGAAGAATTGGAAATACCGTATCGTGTGATCCCAGTCAACATTGGCAAAGGCGATCAATTCAAACCTGACTTTCTCAAAATCGCTCCCAACAATCGCATGCCTGCTATTGTTGATCATGCACCACAAGATGGAGGAGAGTCGATTAGTATTTTTGAGTCAGCAGCCATCATGCAGTATCTGGCAGAAAAGCATGATCGATTTCTTCCGAGAGAGACCAGAAAAAAAACAGAAACCATGCAATGGTTGTTCTGGCAGATGGGAGGACTAGGACCCATGGCAGGACAAGCTCATCACTTCCGCCAATATGCCCCAGAGAAGATCGAATATGCCATTACACGCTACACCAATGAAGTGAATCGACTTTATGGTGTCATGAACAAACGTTTGGGAGATCGGGATTTTCTTGCTGGAGATTATTCCATTGCAGACATGGCCTCCTGGCCATGGGTAGTCCCTTACGAACGCCAGGGACAAGACCTAAACGAATTTCCAAATTTGAAACGCTGGTTCGAATCCATCCAAGCCAGACCTGCCGTTGAAAAAGCGATGAACGTAGGAAAGGAATATCGGCAAAAACCAGAAGATATGAATGATGAATCACGCAAAATACTGTTCGGTCAACGGTCTAAATAACCTCTGTCGCGAAATTAATCGTAGGCTACATATTCAGACCAGGAATATTCATCCCGGCAAGCCCACCGAGTTGCTTGCCCAACTCTTCCTGGACCACCTTCTGGCTTTGGCGAATTCCCTCATTGACAGCTGATAAAATCAAATCTTGCAGGGTTTCAATATCTTCTGGATCAACAACTTCTGGATCAATTTGAATAGAAACAGCTTCCTGTTTGCCATTGAAAGTCATTTTCACCATCTCTCCCCCCACAGAAACATCGATTTTCTTCTTTGCTAGTTCTTCCTGCTTGGCTTGCATATTTTGAGAGACTTCCTGTGCTTTTTTTAATAAATCTCCCATTGGACCATCAAACATAATTTTCCTTTTGGCAAAATGATTACAATTCTGGTTCCTGGATTCGAATATCCGTAATTTTACTACCAGGAAAGGTTTTTAAAATCATTTGGGTGGTCGCGTCGTCTCGAGCAACCCCACGCTTTCGCTCCCGTTCTGCATCCAATAACTGCTGCTGTTTTTCGGCCAGTGTTAAGGACATGGAAGACAATGGGGAGTCCTGAATCAGGATCTCCATCGAAGATTGAAAAAAATCCTGTGCCAATCCATGCAAAGATTTCTGCTGCTCTCCCGCTAACATTTTAGCAAACTGAATTTCACGAAATCCTATCTGGATTTTCTGCTCATTTATTTCCAATACCACAGCATGTTTTAAAACACCACCTATTCTAGGAGAAGACTGTTGAACATAAGCCACAAAATTTTCCCATTTCCTTGGTGGAAACAGTTCCTTCTCATTTTTCTCAATCAATCTGGCAGGAGAGGAAGGCTGACTTTCTGTCTGTTCCAACAAAGTTTCCTGTGCTGATGGTGGGGATTCTGGTGCTTTGGTAACTACTTCCTTTGGGGATTCTGGTGCTTTGGTAACTGGTTTCGTTACCGGCTGAGGTGCTGTTTTTTTAAATACAGGAGCCCTCTCGGATACAATACTGGGAGACACCGATTGCTTTTGATAAGCTGGAGGGGAAGCTTTGGCAACCTGGGGTGTTCCTCCTTGACTTCCTCCACTGCCTTGCAAATTCTGCACTTGATTTAATAAATCAGGAATACCAACCAGGGGTTGCACCGAGGTAATTTGCATCAACGCCATTTCAAAACAAATTTGAGCATGAGTGCTGCGCTTTATACGTTCTTCCAATTCCAATAAAATATGAAATACCTGCTGCAACTCATCCATTGTGACAGCCGTACTGATTGTCTGATACTGTGCCAATTCCTCTTGAGAGATGTCCTGAAATAGTGTGGGTGGTACTTTTCCTGAACTATCCATCAATGTGCGAACCAGAGAAATCGTTTTAACCGACTGCATTATTTCTGAAAGAATATCTTGGTAATCATGACCATGCTGTTGCATCGCATAAAAAGCCTCCATGGCTTCTGCAGGTTTCTTCTGAAGCAGGGCCTTCAATAATCGAAAACGGACTTGAGTATCCATCATTCCCAGAATTTTTGCGACTTCCTCATCGCTTGCAGAAACCCCCGCATAACTGATCACTTGATCAATGGCAGTCAAAGAATCACGCATTCCACCCACAGCATGCTTTGCAATCATTTCCAGTGCTTTCCGGGATAACTCGATTTTTTCATCCTGTGTGACCTTCTCTAAATAATCCACTATCTTGCCAAGTGGAATACGGACAAAATCATAGCGTTGGCAACGAGAGATGATGGTCTGCGGAATTTTATGAGGGTCGGTAGTGGCGAGAATAAATTTCACATGAGGAGGCGGTTCTTCCAATGTCTTCAAGAGAGCATTGAATGATTCCAATGTCAGCATGTGTGCTTCGTCAATAATATATACCTTGTATCGACAATTGGCGGGTGCATACTTGACATTCTCCCGTAACTCCCGAATGTTATCAATACCCCTGTTGGAGGCAGCATCAATTTCAAACACATCGGGAGAAGCATTGTCTGTAATCTCTGCACAATTCTGACACTCATTACAAGGGTTAGCTTGCTGAGGATTGAGACAATTGATAGCTTTCGTCAATATCCGTGCCGCACTGGTCTTTCCTACTCCACGAGACCCCGTGAACAAAAAAGCATGACTGACTCGATTGGCAATGATCGCATTTTTGAGTATCTGGGCACTGGTCTCTTGTCCAATCAGATCATCAAATCGGGTAGGTCTTAGTTTGCGGGCAAGAACAACATACGACATAGAGACCACTATCTCAAATGGGTGGCTGAGTTTCGCGGCACATCTCCAGAGTCTTAGTGCTGCTTCCGTTAGGACCTGACACGGTTCGAAACTTTCAATTGCGCGAAACCCAACCATATCTTGGGTAATCAGTTCCAAGATAGCAAACAAGATTTTCTATTCTTGGATTTACTGATTTATGGCGGAGAGGGAGGGATTCGAACCCTCGGTACGTTGCCGTACACACGATTTCCAGTCGTGCACCTTCGGCCAGCTCGGTCACCTCTCCTACTCAAAACGACAAAGATCCTCTTTTGAGGGCGGTATGAGTTTTTAATAATGCTAAACTATTTATGATATATGACCAGCCTCACGATTTCAAGCCGTTTTCCAATCCATTTCTCATAATTTGTGCAATGCTCCCTTAAGAAAAGGAAAGAATCCTTCTGAAAATCTTTTATTTTGAATCGTTTAATGATAATTTTAGTGTCCTTCAATTCTTTTACAAATTATCCACCTTTTTAGATATAGGTCTATCTATGAGTCAGCATGTTGCTATTGTTGGTGCGACTGGTGCAGTCGGCACAGAATTTATGAAACTATTGGAAGCCCGTAATTATCCACTGAAAAGTTTAAAACTCCTGGCCTCTGCCAGATCTGCTGGAAAGACTCTTTCTTTCCAGGGAGAAACGTTGGAAGTCCAAGAACTCACCCCGACCTCTTTTCAAGGAATTGATCTGGCTTTCTTTTCAGCAGGAGGGGATCGCAGTAAAGAATTTGCCCCACATGCGGTTGATGCAGGAGCATTGGTCATCGACAACAGTAGCGCCTTTCGCATGGAAGAAAATGTTCCACTCGTGGTACCAGAAGTGAACCCTGAAGCAGCCAAAAAACATCAGGGAATCATCGCCAACCCAAACTGTTCAACCATTCAAATGGTAGTGGCCCTGGCTCCACTGCATCAGGCAGCTCATATCAAACGAGTGGTGGTTTCCACATACCAGGCGGCTTCTGGAGCAGGAGCTTCCGGAATGCAAGAATTACTAGATCAAGTAAAAGCGTATAACCAGGGAGAACCATTGACCCCAGAGGTTTTTCAAGCCCAGATTCTCTTTAATGTCATTCCTCACATTGATGTGTTCATGGACAACGGTTACACCAAAGAAGAAATGAAAATGGTTTATGAAACACAAAAAATCATGTCAGCGCCTGACATGCAAATTGCTGCAAACTGTGTTCGGGTACCTGTGCTGCGCTCTCATTCTGAAGCAATCAATGTTGAAACTGAAAAGAAACTGACCGTTGAAGAAGCACGCAATCTTTTCTCCAATGCTCCCGGTATTGTTGTCAAAGATATCCGAGAGGCTGGAGGGTATCCTTTACCTTGGGATGTGACCGAAACTTACGAAACCTATGTTGGCCGTATCCGGGAAGACATTTCTACACCAAATGGCCTAGCCTTTTGGGTCGTGGCGGATCAACTATACAAAGGAGCGGCTTTGAACGCCTTGCAAATTGCCGAATGGCTTCGTGACAATGCTTAAAAGAATTGTTTTTTTTAGAAAGTGGAAATGAATTTTCCAGCACCAATAGGAGAAAGGGGTTTATAAAAATTTATGCCAGCAACTTAACAAATTTTGATTAGAAAAGATGTAACTGTATCATTCAGGCTTGCTTTCCATGCTAGCTTGTAATGCTTTCAGATTTCTTCCGGCATTATGGTGATTGGGCTGAAGTTGTAGTGCTTTTTGAAACGCTTGGATAGCAGCAGAGCGGTTGCCTAATATCTGATGCGCAATACCCAGGTTGTTATAGTTATCCGGTTCCTGGGGTGCCAACTGGATGGTCATCAACAGATGAGGGAGTGCTTGCCGTGGCTGATTAGCCTGTAGCCACAAAGCTCCCAAATAAAAATGAGCAGCAGGGGAAGCAGGATTCTTCTCCACGGCATATTGAAAATGCTGGAATGCTTCTGCCTGTTGTCCTAGATGGATATTCACCTTCCCCAATACTTCATGGACTCCAGTATCCTCCGGCTTTCTCTGCATTGCTTCTAACAGCAGGGGCAGCGCATCCTGCCATCTCTTCAATTGCGTATAAAGTTGCCCCAGCTCATAGTAAGCTTGAAACCCAATTTCTCCCCAATCCCAATAGGGATACTGCTTTTCCAAAGATAGCAATTCCTGGTATTCAACAATGCTCTGCTCAGGAAGTTGATTGCGTACATAAAATCGGGCCAGGCTGATTTGTGAATGCACAGAAGCTCGATTCATTTGCAGAGATTTTTGAGCATACAGGATAGCAGCAGTGTAATGTTTTTCCTGGGCATAGGCATAACCCAGGTTATACAAAACTCTGGATTTATAAGGAGAGGTCTGAATAGCATCTTTCCACAAGCTCAACAAATCTTGATGGACTTCCACACGTTTCCATGTTCCGATAATACCCAAACCAACTAAAATAATGACAAACACTTTGAGGCTGGTTGGATACACTCTAGTTCGAGAAGAATTTTGATAAGATGCTTCTCGATCACTTTGCTGAGTAACAAGCAATCGTACCGTTGGATTTTTAAACAGCCAACATAAAAGACTGGCCACAATCAAAATCCCACCAGCAGCAGGAAGATAGGTTTTATATTCCACAAAGACATCTCTTTCCGGCACAATCATATAAGGAGCTAAGCTGATATAAAACCAGCCAACCCCCAGAGACAACAAAATATTTCTTCTCTTCGCTGCCCAATAGGCCAATCCCAGAATGACTAGGTGCACAGCAAAGCTGAACAATGCCCAAACATCGAAAAACGCATAAGAAATTGAAAAACCATGGTCAACACTCATCCACTGCGGTAGAGGTAAGATCAGCAGTTTCCAATAATGTATTAAAACTCGCAACATTGTCTGCCAATGGGGCCACATACCCCACAGATGTTTCGATCCAAAACCAATAAAGGCACTATCCTCAAACAAATGGGACGCATTGTTCAGATAAATTCCCATGACTGCTCCAAAAATCACCAACCATAACGCTACCCACTTCAGAAAATTGCGCTGACGCTCTGGATTCGGTACTCGGATGATTCCCTCGTACCACAATGGAATCAGCAAAGCTGCCAATACGGCTTCTTTACATTTAAATGCCAGCCAAAAACACAACAATGTAGTACCAAACCACCACCAACGTTTTGTTGAATGGGAAAGGTGAGAACGCAGTTGCAAATAACTCAAAAATGCCAATAAATAAAACATTGTTGCTAACAGCCCACTGCGTTGAGTGATATAGAGTACTGAAGCAGACATCAGAGGATGGACAGCAAAAAGAGACGCACCACTGCAGGCAATCCACCAAAGAGGAAAATATGGTGTTTTCGTAATGGCCGATTGACTGATAAGCTCTAATTGTACAGGGAGTAAACGCAAAATCAGAAAAAAAACCAGAAAAGTATTGAATGCATGAATGCACGTGTTGACAAGATGATATCCCTGCACTGCAAAACCATGAACAACATAGTTCAGGTGCAGCGTCAACAGAGAAAGAGCACGTCCTGAAGAGAAAGGTCTTGCCAATGAGCGTATGATTTCGGCAAAATTTGGAAGTATCTGATTGTCGAGGATAAATACCTGGTCATCGAAATGGAAAGGCCCCTCCAGGGAACCATAATATGCTAACCAGGTCAGACCGAATAGCCAGACAAATGCCACAGTAGTCGGCCAGCTTTTCATGTTTTTTGCCATTCGATCACAAATGGGGAACAACAAAGAGGAAAAGGAGTGTTACAATAATTTGACAAGAGTGGCAACAACACTTATTCCAATAACCAGCATGCCACCAAGTCGTACCGTAAGATCATGTTCTAACTGGATTTCCAATTCTTTCATATCGCGACGAAGAGAGGTCTCTAATTTTTTTATAGCATGTTGCCAACAACTTAACAAATTTTGATTCATAAATACCTATCAACTAGAAGTAACCAGTTTGGTGGAGATTTTCAATCGTTTGCGGATTATCTGGGATGTCGTGTCAATGATCATATTCAAGAGGGCTGTGATCAGAATCAGAAAAACAGCTTTGTCCATTTTGTCATCGGAAATAGCACTATCAATATAAAAACCAAGGGTATAGATCCCCAGAATTCCCAAAATGGCAGACTCCCGCATCATCACCTCCCAGCGATAAAAGAGGAAAGCCAGAAATTGCCCATACACCCTGGGCAATACTTCAAAAAAATAGCGATTGATTTTCCCTTTGGGAGCATCGGCTCTCAGTTGAATCAGGTCAGCATTTTGTCCTGTTAAATGTCCTAAAATTGCTCCATTGTGCAGACCAATTGCCAAAATAGCGGGTAACATAGAGGGACCCCACAGTTGAAGAAATGCATAGGCCAGAATATATTCCGGAGTGGTTCGGATGATAATCAAAATATAACGGGAAAAATGCTTAGGAAACCCTTGTTGAAAATGCCGGCAAACCAATGGAAACGCCAACAGCGTCAGCACACCTGTCCCCACCAACACAATCTGTGTCAGCACAACAGTTTCCCATACTCCAGCAAACCCTTCTGTTTGAAGAATATCCTGTCCCCAGCCCCAAACCTGATCCCAGGAAAATGATATATCCTGAGTACCACTCAACACTCCTTCCCGTCGCATGGGCCAGGGTAAAATTTCATATGTAAAAAAACGGGTGACATTGCCCCAGGATAAGGAAATCTCTTTGGAAATGAAGGCAAATGCCAAAACCACATAGAGCCAGGAAATTTTTTCTTTAACCCAATACTTCAACGAGGCAATCAAGAAATAAAAGCAATACAGGATTGCGAACACTTCTGAGTACAGTCCTTCTCGAAAAGCTGTTTCTAAATGAAATCCCAGCGTAGGCAACCCGACAAATCCTAGAATTGCACTGGAGCGTAACGCACACTCCAGACGATATGACGAGTAGTGCTTGATATCAGCATAGATAACCGGCAAAACGCCATAAAAAAAACGACTGATGGGATGAGTCTGAAATGGAACACCAGCCAGTGGGGAGTGGTCGGATTCTTGTCGAATTTCGGCATAAACCTTGGCAAAAATCCCGGTGTACGGTACCGCAATCGCCAAAACACCACAGAGTGGATTCAGTCCAACGACTGGTAAAAAAATAAGCGCCCAAAAAATTTCATGAACTGCACGAATGAATGCGCAAAACAATCGGACTGGTTTCCATTCAAAGAAAAACGCCAGAACCGAGCCCATGACAATGGAAAGAAAAATTCCACAAAACGCAAAAATCACCGTATTGAGAAACGCTTGCTTGACTTCATAAACTGCCATAAAATCAGGAGTCACCGCCCCAATAGCCAAGCGCTGTAATTCTTGCCAGGGATGCAGAGTAGTTACCTCCAAATCTGCCACAAAAAAAAACGCACAAGCGATTGAGACAAACAGAAGGCTTGTTTTTAACACGGTTGGTACAGTTGAGAAAGCAGACGATCATCGACTTTTTCAGGCGGCATATCAAAAATTACCTGGCCAAGGCGCATACCAATGATGCGTTCAGCAAACTGCAGTGCCAAATCGACGGAGTGCAAAGAAAGAATAACCGTTTTTGTGGTACGAGTGATTAACTGCAACACCGTTCCCGCTTGATGGGGGTCGATAGAAGAGACAGGTTCATCGGCGAACAAAGTGTCCACCTGCCGAAACATAGCCCTGGCAATGGCCGTGCGCTGCTGTTGTCCACCAGACAATGCCCCTACCCGTTTGAACATATTTTCGGCCATGCCCAAAGAATCAAGAATGGGATAAATCTTCTCGATCTCCTTCTTTTGTGGTTTAAGCAGATTTAACAAATTGTAAGTTGTCCGATGGTGATCCAAACGCCCCATATAGACATTATGGAAAACCGATAATTGAGGCACCAGCGCATAATGTTGATGGACAAATGCGGAAGACTGCTTTTCCAATTCATATAAGGTATAGAGCAGTGTCGTTTTTCCTGCACCACTTGGTCCAATGAGAGCGACTTTTTCTCCCTCCTGGATATGAACGGTAATGTTTTTCAAAGCCAATGTATCTTTGTATGAAACACTGACATCTTGTAAGCGAAACATACTATTTTTCTATAATTCCGACTTCTATTGCCGTTTCCAAAATAGTAGCGTACATAGAATTGTCTGCTTTGATAAATTGTTTACGAGGGAAAGAATCGAGCAACGTCTTATCATGCATGGTAATCAAAGCATCCTGCAATTTGCTGGTAAAACCTTGACCAAATTTTTTATCCGCATCTCCACGTACTGTCCAATTATAGTCCACATAGGTTGGAGTTTTCCAAATGATTTGAACCTGGCTGGTGTCTATCTTTCCTTCCTTCAACTCATGTTTCCAGACTTTGAAATTGACAGCGCCGACCTGATAACTGCCAGACTGAACCAAGGCAATCGTTTTGGAATGATCCCCACTAAAACCAACGCGTTTGAAAATGGATTTTGGTGCTTTTTGGAAATGCTGGCGGATGAAATATTCCGGCATCAAACGCCCCGAAGTTGAGCCTTTTGAACCAAAAGTAAATGTTTTGCCTGCAATGGATTTAGGAAATTCATCAGAAGGTTGAAACCCTGTACTGGCATGTGCAATGAAATAAGTTTCAAAATATTGGTCTTCCTCTCCCTGTGCAATTGCCTGGGAACCAGGTACTGCACGACGAGCTTGAACTCCGGAAAGCCCGCCAAACCAAGCTAACTGCACCTGATCATTTTTAAAAGCATTGACTGAAGCACTATATGATTTAACAGGAATGTACTTGACATCGACCTTCAGACGATTAGCAAGATACTGGGCCACCTTTCCAAAACGTTGCTCCAAACGGGCAGTATTCTGATCAGGAATTGCAGTGAAACGAAGAGTTTGTGCCTGAGCCCAGGCACTGAATAATAACATCACCAAACAACCTGCAATCAATTTTTTCATTTTTACTCCTGAGATAAAAGATTATCCAAAGATAGTGAATTCGACTAAGTAAGATTAAAAAATCATTGATAGAATTATCCAATATATAGTATAGGAATGTCAAATAGGTTGTTTTGATAAGAACAAGTATTCCATAGAAAAATCCAATAACTTGTGAAATATTGATGAAATTACAATACTTAGAAATTTTTGTTTCTGTTTATAAAAATAGGAGCTTTTCCAAAGCCTCAGAACATTTTTATATCAGCCAGCCCACGGTTAGCGAGCATATCAAAAACCTGGAAAATGAACTGGGATACAAGTTGTTCGACAGACTGGGACGTACAATTATCCCAACCAGAGAAGCAGATACTATCTATCCCAAAGCGGTACAAATTCTGGAAAACATAGAAGATCTCATTGCAACCGGTTCTTCGACAAACAATGAAATTCATGGCAAGCTCATTATTGGAGCAAGCACTATCCCAGGAACCTACGTCTTGCCAGAAATCTTGCTGGAATTTCACAAACAAAACCCCAAAGTTTTCTTTGAAACAATTATAGAAGATTCCAGAAAAATCACAGATATGGTATTAAATCATGAATTGTTACTGGGTATTGTTGGAGCAGTCATGGCACCTGAAAAATTATACCATTTTCCATTTATCAAAGATGAACTGATTCTTGCCTGTTCTGCAAAACTACTGAAAAAAAACACAATCATCCTCCAAGAAATATTCGATGTCCCTTTTGTATTCAGAGAAGCAGGATCAGGTACTCAAAGCAATGTCGATCTTTTCTTCGAAAAGCATGAAATCGACAGGGCACAATTACAAGTGATTGGGACAATGGGTTCCACTGATGCAATAAAACAGACATTACAAAAAGGATTAGGTGCCTCAATTCTTTCAAGAATAGCTATTCAAAAAGAACTCCAAGAAGGAAGTCTCAAAGAAATCAAAATCAAAAATTTAAAGATGAATAGAAAATTTTACCTGATTACTCATAAAAAACGAACATTACCAACTCCTTTCAGGGAGTTCTGTCACTATATCCAATATCATACCTCTCATTAATCCTTTGGTAGAAAGTCATATCATGAGCAACGATTTACTTCAGCAGCGCATTCGTCAATTCCTGATCCACTCTTTTTTATATTATCAGTTAGGAGAATCCGTGATTTCTGATCAAGTCTATGACAAACTTTGTCAAGAACTAAAATCTTTATTAGAAACACATGTGGACAGTTCTGCACCTTATCCGGAATTAATCAAAGATTTGGGTGTTGAGGCATCTGGATTTTCTATCAAAAAATACCCTCCTGCCATCATCAGTGCCGCCATGCATTTATTGTATCAGGAAAGCTATGCTACCCAGATCAGCTTTCCTGATTTTGTTGCCCGCCACGGCTATCAGTTGGAAATGTATTCCACTCATTCGAAAGAAGAGGTACCCTGAGGAAGAAGTGGATTTGACTTGAGATTTTTACTGAAAACCTTGCATATATTTCAATTTTTTGAAGAAAATTCTTATTCTTACTTTCACACATAACCAAGGCAAATTATGAAAGTTGGTGTAATCGGTGGTAGTGGGCTGTATGACTTACCAGGCCTGACCAATATCCAGGAAGAACAAATCTCTACTCCTTTTGGAGAGGCATCAGATATCTTTGTAAGTGGGACACTCCATGATACTGATGTCGTTTTTTTACCTCGTCATGGCAAAGGACACCGTTTACTACCGACAGAAATCCCATTTCGTGCCAACATCTGGGGAATGAAAAAGTTAGGAGTGACTCATCTCATTTCGGTGAGTGCCGTTGGCAGCCTGAAAGAAGAAATTGCACCAGGACACATCGTATTTCCAGATCAATTCATTGATCGCACTCGACAACGAATTTCTACCTTCTTTGGCAATGGCATTGTGGCCCATGTTCAATTTGGAGATCCTGTCTGTTCTGATTTACTGGATACTGTTGCTCAAGCAGCTGAAGATGTCTCTGCTACTTATCACAAAGGCGGAACGTACGTGTGTATGGAAGGACCCGCATTTTCCACACAAGCCGAATCCAATCTCTATCGTTCCTGGGGAGCATCTATCATCGGTATGACCAATATTCAGGAAGCCAAGCTTGCCCGAGAAGCAGAAATGTGTTTTGCCACCATTGCCTTAGCCACTGATTATGATTGTTGGCACGATGCAGAAGAAGAGGTCACGATTGACCAAATCCTGGAAGTCATGCGCAATAATATTGAAACATCAAAAAAAATTCTGGCGCGTACGATAGAGATTCTACCTGCAGAGCGTCCATGTTCTTGTGGCTCCGCCTTGCAAGATGGTATTATTACTCAACCTGATTTGATTCCAGCAAAAACTCGATCAGATTTAGACGTGATCATTGGCAAATATCTCCCGTGAAAAGCAAGCAATGATGACTTTTCGACAGACTAAATGCAACCCATTTTCCCATGAATGAATTAATGACTGAGGCAACTGAGCAAAATAGTGACGGACTCCAGCAGCTTGGGCAAAAATTAAGAGAAGTACGCGAGCAAAAACAATTATCGCTGGAAAACGTTGCAGAAACCACCCGTATCAATATAGAAATCTTGAAAAAAATTGAACAAGGCCAGTTAGAACAAGGCCCTGCTCCTGTATTTATGCGTGGTTTCATCAGAACCTACAGCACGCTGTTGGGGTTAGACAACGAGATGTTGCAGGAAGAATTTGATAAAATCCCAGAGCTTCAAGAAAATTCCAATCTCCGTGAAGCCCCTGGCCTTCCACCGCAGTTGGATTCATCCTCCTGGCATAAAAAATTAACTCTCGTTGTCCTATCATTGCTGATTCTTGTGGCTGGCTATTTCACATTTGCCAACCTCGACCAGATGCATGGTTTATTCAATGAAGCTTTCAACACGTCTGAGCCTCAACAAGAAAATATTGCCCAGCTTGAGCCAACTCCTGCTCCTGAAAAAAAGGAAGAAGTTCATGAACCATCGACTCCATCACCTGAAAAAGAATCGTCTCCTGTCGAACTCTCTCAAGAAACAACTGCTGAGCCTATGGTTTCTGCCAATACAGAGCCAGAGAAACCAGAGCCTCCCTCTACTCCAGAAGTCGTAATGGCCCCTCCGACAGTAGAACCTGTTTCTGACACAGAAAATACGGTTATCACAGAAAAACTGCAACTCTCTATCAAAGCCCTTGCTACTACCTGGTTGGATATCACGGTTGACAATGATAATCCTATTGAGATATCTCTCCAATCCGGCGAAGAATTTTCCTCTGAGGCAAACGAACAATATGTTTTAACCATTGGCAACGCAAAAGGTGTTCAACTTTTCTTGAATGGGAAACTCCAAATTATTGATCAACAAAAAGACTTGCTCGAAAATTTGGTACTTGACCAAACCTCTCTCACCAGTTCAGAATAGCCCATGACTATTTTATTCAGCATCTTCTTATTGATTATTACTATCATTGTCATTACTTATCCTCTTTATTTTCAGAAAATAACAAAACACATTTCTGAAGAAACAACATCATCCAGTTTTAATGAGCAAGATGCCTTGTTATCTGCTTTAACCGACTTGGAGGAAGAATTTCAATTAGGACGTTTGTCGGAAGCTGATTATCAGCATTTAAAATTACATTTCCAAAAACGCTATTTGCATGCAAAACAGATTGCAGAATCAGAAAACACATGATGCTATCCCAGCAACTGATAGTCGTAGCATCATTGCCTTTAATTTTAAACCATTCTCTGACTAATAAACTAAAGAGGGAAGCCTAAAGCAATCCCCAAAACACTATGTTTTATAAGCTATCCAGGATATTCCATTTTTTCAAAAAATAGCCTTAGTGTCCATATAGGTGTCCACCGTTCCTCGAACTACCCCATTTTTGAACCAGAATTCCCATTTTGTTGATTGAGCATTTTTTTGACTTCTTCTGGGTCAAATCCTGCTGCAATGAGTCGATCTTCAATTTCTTGTGGATTGGACTTTTCTTCACCTTTCCATTTCATACCTGCCACATCCTCTTCATCTACCAGATTGTACCGGAAAAACATGCTCATGGTTTTGTGACCAGATGCTTTCATGATCGTGCTGTAATCATTACCCGCTTTGCGTAAATTGGTGATAGCGCAATGACGAAAATCATGGAAGACAAAATCTTTGATTCCTGCCTTCTTTTTTGCCGTAGTAAAGGCGTCTGTAAAACTGTTAAATGGTTTACCGTTTTTCAAAAAGACCCTCCCACCTTTGAAGCGACTGGGAAGATGCAACAAAGTTTCTCTGACTCTAGGGTGCAGTGGAATAGCACGGCCCGATTTTTTGCCCTTGGTGCGCTTTGCTGCCAGGCGTATGAATCCAGGATTACCTTTCAAGTCAACCTCTGACCACACAAGCTTGATAATTTCATCTTTTCGCATGGGTTCATAAAAGGCAGTTATCAATACGGGTTTAAGGTGGATTGGAGAGCAATCAAGCAAGCATTCAAATTCCACGTCACTCAATACCCTTTCCCGGACATTGTCTTCCTTTAGCATGGCAATTTTTGCTACAGGATTACTTTCGATTTTTCCATAGAAGAGGGCGCGGTTCAACAAGTGTTTGAGTGCAGCAACCTCCCTATTAATGGTTGCAGGTGTGGTGAGTTGGTTTTTGCGTCTGGCTGATGGTTCCTGACTACGCAGGGAGCGGTATTCATTCACACATTCGATATCAATTTGACTGACGGTACGATTGCTCCCTAAAATTCGGAGGATGTTGGATAATTGGGCTTTCTTGCCTTGATAGGAATCCAGTTCCTTGACTTCAGGTAATTCAAGATACCATTCTTTCAATTGCCCAAGAGTGACCTTCACATTTTTATTTTTATCAATTTCTCTTTCTTCAACGATGTTGGTCTGCACTTTCCGTAATCGATTTTCAGCAGCTACTTTGCTTGGTCCAATGCGCTCACGCTTTCTCTTACCATTCACACGGTAATCAATCCAGTAGGTTTTGTGTGGGACCTTGATGATATTATATCCGCACTTCGAACACAGTTTATTCTTGGTACTGTTGCGTGTGTTACACTTGGGGCATTCTGATAGCAGGGCCATTATTCCTCCTTTGCGCTGTTGCGGATGTTACACTTGGGGCATTCTGATAGTAAAACCATAGCTAACTCCAGACATCAAATATTTTTTGGATTTGATTTTGTGCGTCATTCAATATTCCTTGAATTGATTCTTTGTGACCTGAGCTACTGTCTAGCTCACTACTTTGAAAAATATATTTATGATAAAGATTAGCTATTAATACCTGGAAATCTTTTTCATGTGGCCCTTTCGTAAACTGGTGTTTTCGCCTAAACTCTCTCAAAATAAATTCTTCAAAAATTTCCTTGTGATGGGTTTCAATGGATTCCTTGTTTCTGAATAAAAGTACTTTATCCTTTTCCTCATCTGTGAGTTTTTCAGGCTCATCAGTAGCCTTCTTTATCAAGTCATAAGTTATTCCTTCATTCTCTCTAAAAATGTTTCTTCGATCAAGAACCAGTTTGTACAAACTGGTTAAGAATCCATCCTCAAGAAAGCGGTTTTGTTCATCTGTGAATAAGTTATGAAAGCCTTCTATGACGGCTTGCTCTAGTTGAGATAATTTCTTTGTTGTGATCTTTTTTGGATCTTTCCCTTCAAGTATCCATTCCGAATTGTACCCATACGTAGCCTCAAATGCTAAAGCAAGCGCCTTGGTGATTTTGCCCGTTCCTTTAAATACTGCTGAAATTCCACCTGAAGACATATCCAGATCATCACCAATTGACTTCTGAGACAACCCTAATTCACTCTGTAATTGTCGAAGTCTTGCTCTTACTTCAGAATAATCCATGTATTTCTCCATTTTATCGATAAATGAAATTTTTATTGACTATATTCGATAATCGAGTTAGTTTTTAATTTCGATTAAAAAACTAAATTAAAATATTACTCATTTATCGAACTATCAAGAGAAAAGGAATTTTATGAAAAAAGTTAGAGAACGATGTGATGTTATTCATGACTATATTTTGGGAGAATTGAAAAAACGTGGAATGACATTGAAGGATGTGGCTAAAGCTACTGGAAAGGGCCAAACGACCGTGCGTTCATGTACCTTTGGAATTACAGAAACCAAGGAAATTAGAGACTATATTATCGGTGTTATTGGGGAAGATCCTTGGTTGAAATTCCCTCCTGTTGAATATCCTTACCCCACGGGTTGCTAATTCGACTAATGAAACTCAAGGAGGAAGAATGATTAAGGAAAAATTTTATACGGTTGATGAATTCGTTAAAATGGTACCCGTCAAAACCCCAACCGTCCGGGCCTGGATTCATCAGGGGAAATTGCCGGTTGTGCGGTTTGGGAGGAAGGTTTTCATTAAACAGTCAGTGGTTGAAAAAATTTTAGATGAGGGATTGTAAGTTGATATGGAACGATCAAAAAAAACACAAATAACAGTCAACCCTGAAGTTTTGGAACAGGTTGTGGAGCAGGAAGCTTCTACCATTAATACCGATCCAGAGCCATTTGACCAAGTGGGCTGGCCCACGCTTGATGGAAAAGCTTTGAATGGTTTTGCTGGTAGGTTTGTTGATTTCGCAAAACAGAATAATGAGGGAGACCCCGCCGCTATTTTATTCACATTCCTGGTTCGTTTCAGCATTGAGGTTGGCAGGTCTCCACACCTCATGGTTGGAGATGCTACCCATCATACGAATGAATATGTTGTCATTGTCGGGAATTCGTCAAAGGCCCGTAAAGGCACATCGGCCAAACCTGTTGAACGTCTGTTTGAGAATCTTGAAAATATAGCACGCCTTTCTCCAGGGCCATTATCCAGTGGAGAAGGGTTGATTTATGCCGTTCGTGATGAAATTCAATCATGGGTGGTTGACCGGAAAAATGGGGATGGTGAATGGAAAACGACCGATCCAGGTATTGACGATAAAAGACTGTTCGTGATGTCTGAAGAATTTGGCTCTGTGTTGGATGCGGCAAGGCGCGAGGGTAATTCAATTTCTGCCATCATACGCACCCTGTATGATACTGGAAACGTTGATCCACTAACCAAAAGCTCTAAGATCAAAACGACCGGTACCCACTTTGGGTATGCGGCCCATATTACCCAACATGAACTGCACCAAAAATTGAGCGAAAGCGACTCGTTGAACGGCTTTGGTAACCGTAACCTTTGGGTATGTGCCAGGCGCTCGCAAATTTTACCAATGCCTAAGCCAATGAGCTCCAGACAATTAGAAAGGTTTCAAGGTGAATTGAAAAATATCCTTGCTTTTGCCAAAGATGTTGAGGGGATGGAGTGGAGTTCAGATGCGCGTGAATTATGGTGGGAAAAATATGAGGGTTTGACCAAAGAGATTGATGGTCTATACGGCACCCTCATCGCACGTTCAGAGGCTCATGCCGTCAGATTGGCAATGATTTATGCCCTGCTGGATAAATCGAAAATGATTACAAAACCTCACTTAGAAGCGGCTTTAGCAGCCATTCAATATTCAAATGATAGTGCCAAATTTATCTTTGATGAGCATGAAAACGATCCTATTTCAGAAAAAATCATGAATGCTCTGCAAAGTAACAAGGACGGGTTAACCGCAACTCAAATTTCAGAAGTGTTCGGTAGGAATTTGGAAAGCAAAGTGATCCAATCCCATATCAAAAAATTGATTTCTTCTGGTAAAATCGATGCAGAGAAAAAACGAGGGGCATATCAAAGGAAGCCTACTACTTATTATAAGATACGAATTTAACGAATTTGACGAGTTTAATAATTTTAATGATTTATATCAATGATTTATATCAATGATTTATATCAATAAAAAGCTCGTAATAAGCTTCGAAATTAATACGAATTTAATATGATTTACTAACTTGGGTAAATAAAATTCGTGATAATTCGTAACGGGAAGCGAATTTAATAAAGGCATCCAGCACAGTAAAATCAGGGGATGAAGCTTTAATTTCGTATAATTCGTTAAATTCGTAAGGAAATAAAAATACACATTTAAGAACCAAAATAATAAATTCGTATTAAATGCGTTTCAAATTACGAATTTAATAAAGGCATCAATCCCAGTAAAATCAAGGGATAAAGCTTTAGTTTCGTATAATTCGTTAAATTCGTAAAAACATAAAAAATATGCTTTTAAACTTACTGGCACAAGATAACATCATTCCAAAACAGGCAACCGCTAATGAATACCATTCATCATGCCCTGGTTGTGGAGGGAAAGATAGATTTTGTGTTTTCTTGGATTCGGGCCGTTATTGGTGTAGGCAATGTGGAAAACAAGGGGATACCATTCAATACCTCAGAAACTTTAGAGGAATGTCATTCCAGGAGGCCGCCAATGTTGCAGGAAAAGAAGTTTCTTGCCCCCCCAATCAACTCTATATAAGCCAAAAAAAACTGAGTGGGTGCCAAAGGAGTGCTCTATCTTACCAAACCAGTGGATGGAGAATGCAGGAATGTTGGTTGACTGGGCGAAGAAAAACCTTTGGAACAATCCCGAATGGTTGACCTGGTTAAAAGAGAAAAAAGGGCTGTCTGAGGAAACAATTCAAAGAAACGAGCTTGGTTATATCCCTCAAAACATTTGGCGAGATAGGACGGAATGGGGCATGGGTAATGGAAAAAAACTATGGTTTCCCCAAAGCTTGGTTCTTCCTTATCGAAACAATGGACGGGTTGTCCGGGTTCGTTTTCGCCGGCCCTCTGGTGAACCTCGTTATGTCCCCCTGTCAGGGTCATGCATGGCACCTGGGATTTATGGAACCAATCGAGACACGTTGATCATTGTTGAAAGTGATCTGGATGCCATGCTGTTAGAGCAGGAGGGGAGGGACCTTATTTCATCCATCAGCATGGGTAATGCTACAAACAGACCGGATGAGGAAACAGCAAAGGTTATCAAGGCAGCAAAGCGCGTGTTTATCTCATTGGATTCTGATAGCGCAGGAATCAAGGAGTCCTGGCAGTGGTGGCTTGATAAATTCCGCAATTCTCTGAGAGTCCCAATAGTGGGAGGCAAAGATCCTTCTGAAGCTTGGGGAAATGGGCTCGATCTGAATGAATGGATTCACGCGGGCCTGGGATTGTTTGAACCTGCCCCTGTCAAATCTTTAACGGAGAAACAAGAATCCGTGCCCACTCAAACAAACCATCATGATCTATCAATTGAATTGAGAGGATTCTTTCAACGATCCATCATAGATGGATCTGGATTGCATGAGTGTAAATCCAAAGAACAGGCGGAGGAGTATTTACAGATAATCGACCCAGTCCTTCCCAAAGACATGGGAGTGTGTATTGTTCGAGATAAAGAAATAAACATCTATTCTTGGGAATAGAGGTAAACTAAAAAGGAAATATGAGTACCATTGAAGCTTTACATGAAAGGAACTCTTCATTATCTGCCAGACCAATCATAGAAATCAAAACCTACATCCACGCGCCAGAGGTAATGTTTTTTGATTTCCCTGATGAGTTGGAACAACAATTACGATCCAACGGTTACAACCCGTACCATGATCAACGTTTTGGGTTGAAAGCCCTGGTGATTCGGCCCACCACAAAAATAAACTGGATCCACACCGAGTGGCAAGGATTCCAGTTTGTCCAATTCAATCCAGAGCTTGGGGTGGAGGATCGCCACAGGTTTATGTGTCCCCATTGCCCAGGCTCTCCCGTGACAGAGTCTAATGGAAATTTCTGCATGACATGTTTCAGATATTATGGGGAATTGAGCCCTGGAGATCAGCCTCAAGATGAGGATGGCTGGTTGGATAGTAATTTGTTTTGAATCTCTCGTTTAAACACCCATCTGTGTACAATAATTCCACCGGAACTGATGCCAGTGGTTTAATCAAAATTGAAAGTAACTATGATTAAAATCGAATCCAATATTAAAGATTTGCAAAAGCGCTTGAAAAACCTTGAAAAACAAAAGAATTTTGCACTTCGCAATGCCCTCAATGCTACAGCCTTTGCTGCCCAAAAGGAGGCCAAAAAACAGCTTTCAAAAAAATTGGATAGGCCCACCCCGTTTACAGTTAAAGGAGTGCAGGTTGAGAGAGCGACGAAACAAAATTTACAGGCTGTTGTTAAAATCCCATCAAATCGAAATTACATGAAATATCAAATTGAAGGAGGCATTCGACGTCCAAAACGGTGGTCGGTGGGGATAACGACCCCCGCGCCATCTCAACCGCTCAATCAATATGGCAATGTACCCAACAAAAGGTTTTCTTCATTGTCTAAAAGGCGGGATGTATTTGTTGGAACCCCAAAGGGCCATCGAGGTAAGAGACGAGGGGTTTATCAAAGAGTGGAGCCGACTAACGCCCCTAGAAAAAAAATCAGAGGACGGGGAAACACAAAAAAGAGGCATATGGCTTTGAGAAAATGGTTGAATCTGATTCATAGTGCCAAATATCAACAACGTTTTCCATTTGGAAAAATCGTCCAAACGGTAGTCAAAGAACAGTTTCCCAAGGAATTTGATAAGGCCCTCAAACACGCTTTCAAAACTTCTAATGTTTTTAGGTAAAGTTGAATTGTTAAATTTAACGCCACCTGTCCCATACGGATAGCATCTGTTCTCCTTAAACACACTCTCATCTAAAATAAGGGCCTACACCAGCCTTTTTAATCAAACGGATAGCCCCATCTCGACTTTCTTTAAACAGGCTCTCATCTACAATGAAAGCCTATACCAATCAATTCTTTTTATCAAGCAACTGCTTGTCTCATTACCAAGTCAACAGAAACCATTGCCACAACCTCCATCAAAAAATCATTGCAGTTGATCTAGTGTGTATTTCTATATCCTTACGAATTTAACGAATTATACGAAATTAAAGCTTCATCCCTTGATTTTACTGGGCTAGAACCTGATTTAAGATTCGTAATTTCAAACGCATTTAATACGAATTTATTACTTTGGTGCTTAATGGAACATTACTCATAAACCAAAAGCTTGTTGAATGGGCCAAGACTAAATGTTCCGAAGAGTACGAAGCCTTGGTATTTTATTTTCCACCAAAATCTGGAATGAATATGAAATACGATGGTTATAAATGGCTTAGATGTTGATACGTTTTTTAATTATCGAACGCTTTATATTTGCCCCATTAGGGTTATTTTTTTCGTGGTAGGTTCTTCCAGAGCCTTGCTAATATGGGGTTAATTTGAGCGCACCATTCTCCTAGCGCCAGGAAATTTTTAAACCATTTTCATTTCCTTTTTTGGATCTTTACACATTACTCTATATTATGGATAGGTTTTACTATTGGAATCCTGAATATTTCAGATAGGATTGCTATCCAGGACTGGATTTTCAAGGCTGGAAAAAGGAGTCAAGTTTTTGTGGATTTTTCAGCAATTTGATTTTGCACACTGCAAAAAATGCAGAAAAAAACGGAAAAAAGCGAAATCGTGTTAAATAAAAACGAAATCAGATGTCATTTGAGCCATATTTTAAAAACTATCAAACTCTTATGAATAAAGGGGTAGAGAGGAATGAAGGCTTTCAAAAAAATGAAATTGATGCCGAAAGGGAAGAAAGTGCATGGAGTTTTTTGGTCCCGGACCGGGGAAATTTCAAGAAGTCCGCGCGCGTGTTGGAATCAATTAAGAATTCTCCGCGCGCGTTTGTATCTAACAGCTTCTGGCTTTACCATGGGAAATCAATTCAAATTTAATCTTCAGACTCCCCAAGCCTTTGCTTCAACTCTTTAATAGTTTGTTTATTCTCATCATAAGATTTTTCCAACAAATTTTGTGTCCTGCAACGAGTATTCATTTCCTTAATTTTAGCATCTTGCACTTTTATTTCATGGCGTTGGGCTTCTATGATTTCCACCAATTGATCCAAACAGTAATCAAAATTGTCACGCAGATTACCCAAGACTTCAGCTTTCTCTTCCAGGATGAAAAGACTTCCAGCATCTGAATCACTCTGCCCAAATTTTTTCGAATATTCTAAAGTATCTTTAGCAGAAAGGATTTGAACTTTTATCACTACAAGTTTGTTTAAGTTTTCATTGAATTCATTGACTGTTTTTTGATAGTCAAAAGACATGGTATTTCTCCTTGATTGGAGATTAACCACCGCCTACCTCCTGACTCTTCCCATAAAAAAAGGGTGAGAGATCAGAAGGTAAACGGTGTGCAAGCACCATAAGGCAAGGTTAGCGGCCTTGCCGTAGTTCACCCTCTGACCTTTCACCCTTCTTTCTCTACCCTGGCCTGCTAAAGCACGAATCTTTCTTGCATAAGATTCTCAAGATAATCAAAAAGTGTAAATGGATCAGAAAGTATAATAATCCATTTTACCTTTTTGTCATGGGGATGCAATAGAATTTTCACATAAAATATTTGATCTGTCTATGGGGAGGGACTACTCATTTTTTCAGGGATCTGCATTTTATTTATAGGGGATGAGGTACCTATTTTATCAGGGAAAGGTGAAAAGCTGGCTCTTGGCACTGGGTGAATTGAAAGAACTCCAGTCAAAAGGAATACTTGATAATGGGGGGACTGGGCCAGTATACCTTCGTGAGTCAAAATGGATAATGATTCTTCACTTCTTCACCACTTCTTCACTATAGGTGAAGGGGGGGGGTAAGCCCTTATATTTACTGCCATTGAAGGGCATTTCTTCACTTCTTCACCATTTTACTAAAAAACAGTGTGTGTAAAGTTACTCAGTGCGTTTTGATTCCAGTAGTTGAATGATTGAGGATTTTGGGATTAAATGCATGCCTGCTGGCTGGAAGCTAACTAAACGTCCCTCATCAATCCATCGCTGAATAGTGCTTGTGGATCTATTGAAAAACTTAGCAGCTTCTCTTTTCCGAAAAAATCGCTTGGGATTGTCTTTTAATTCCTGAATCAGTTCTTCCATTTCAAACTTCCCGAAAATATCTTTTCCAACACACGCACGCAGACTTGTGAAATTCTCTCAATTATTTCTTGGTGTTTTCAGCAATCATTCTGAGTAATTCTGCTTTTCATTGGCAAGCTTCAAAGCCTTATTGTACCTTTTGTTAGTAATTCCTTCATTATTTGCAATCATCAAATCCAGTGCGTCTTTGACCGAAGAAATGAGCTTCATATCTTTTGCCAACAAGATCACAGTAATGGCGCTAATTGGCTCAAGTCCGTATTTTAGGGCTTTATTCCACCCTTTTTGATCATCAATGATGACTGTCTTAATATTGAGTTCAACGGCTAGACTGATGGCTTCCCTTTCCCCTGATCCGAGACTTTGAAACAGGGTTGAATGTACAGATTCCACTTTGACGAAAGATGTTTCAAGAAATTTGATAATTTCTTTATCCCTGCATTCGTCTTTGACTCCTTGAGGGATGATGAGTTTTTCAAAAATTTGGGGGAGTGAATGAAGGATACCACTTTTTTGAAGTTTGACCAGTGAAGAAGTGTCACAGACAACAATTGGATTCATGCTAGGACACTAGGTTTGTTTTGAGTTTTTCGTAGTTCAGTTGCTCGATTTCTGCTAAGTTTTTGGGTAGTTCTCTTGTTGTGGCAATGCCTCGTTCGTGTAGCCAGTCCATGGCATCCTCGATGTACTGAAAACCCAGAATTTCCTTAACCTCACCTAAACTTAATTCTGCCTTGATATAGCCACGAATGATTAAGCCTTCGTTGATTTGTTGCTCAAGTGTGGCTTTATCGTCACTGAAAACCAGCCTGTCGTCTAAAGCAATTTGTATTTGCATCGCGTGTGTTTCGTTAATGGTGAAGAACAGGGTTAAAATTTGTTTACAGTATATCGTTTACAGACCTTGATTGCAAGGAAGGGTGGCAAGCTTGAACATCTCCCGATATTCATATTGTCAATTCAAATACATCCCGCTCGACTCTCCCGGCTTTGCGTGAACATAACCACTGGTTGTATTGAGAGAAGCATGACCCAGGGTTTGCTGGACCAGGTGAATGGGAGCATTGTTATCCAGGGAGTGGCTCGCGTGGGCATGGCGGAACCAATGAGGAGACACATTAGCAGATAATCCTATTCGCTTTGCCGCAGCCTGCACAATTCTCATCACCTGAGATCGATGTAAGGCCCCTCCTTTTTGTGACCTGAATACATGGCTATCTCTGTCTGAGTCTTTACCAAAAGTAACAAATTCCTGGTAAAGTGGCGCGGGCAAAGCAATGAATCTTGTTTTTCCACCTTTGCCAAGTACGGTTATTTGGCCCCCATTTTTTCCTTCCTGGACATCACACCATTTTAAAGAGCACAGTTCTGAAACTCGAACACCAGAATAGTATAATAGTTTCAGCATAAGTTTGTTTCTCATTTTTGGCTCATTGTCAATGATAGATTGAATTGTATCCTCACTGACTATTCGTTCAGCCAAATCATTTTTGACTGTGGGTAGCTTCACAGGTGCTGCTGGATTGAAAGGAAGATAACCAATCTTACAGGCAAAAGTGAACAAAGATTTGATACTGGCCAGTTTTCGCATCTGGCTTCTTGGCTTCAGATGGCCCAATGAATCTGAATACTGTTGCACATCTCCCAGAGTGATTTGACTCAAACTTTTCCCAGTGAATTCTAAAAAACGTTTCATGTCATTGGTATAACCCTCCTGAGAGGATGGAGCTTTACCATGCAGCCATAATTCAATCAGCTGCTCATCATTATTTGCTTGTCTGGGAATAACATTGACTGCTTCAGTGTTATTTTTGATGACTACCGCATTTTCCATTGGGGCCTCTTTTTTAAAATAATGAATACAACAAAATAATTCTTATGTTGCATAATTTATACATTAAATTTTTGGATAAGACAATAGAATTTTTTCTATTTTTAGAGTTAAAATCAACTTATAAATATTTACTTAGAATCCTTAATTATGCTAGAATTGTAAGATTTTATTTAATGGTCTAATTCTATGGTATAAAAAAGTCAGAATCAACTTAATGATTTTTGGTGATTTTCAGTAAACATGCTTATTGGGCTATACGTCAATAATGACTCTTGTAATTCGTGCGAGATATGGGGGTCTAATTCGAAAAAAAACAGGATGCTAGCTCTTACGGATTAAGGGCTTGATGGTCGTTGAGAAAGAGTGGAAATATGGCAAGGAGACAAACAGCACCAAAGGAAAAAGTAAACTATTATATAAGCTCAGAAACCGTCAAAAAATTGAAGAGAATTTCGGAGGAACAGAACGTTACTTTATCATACGCTGTTGAATATATTTTGGAGGATTTCTTCAGTAAGCCGGGCAGGAAAACAATTCACTGATTCAAAATAAGAGGGGGTCTTTTTAGGTGTCCATATAGGTGTCCAACAGCACCATAAAATGGTATAGTTTCATATAAATTGACATAATTCACATACTGAGTTAATTTGCTGAAATGTAATAAGAAATATCAATAAATAACACTCAGTATAAATCAGTAAAAACCCTTGTTATAGGACTAATAAACTAAAATGGGTTTCTCTACAAAGCCCCTGATCATTGGTCAACCTTCTACGGAACGACATGAAAGCCCAACACCATTTTCAGTCAAACTGCCTAATGGAATGTTTGCTGCGGCCTCTTCTCGTGGGACAGGATACAAGAGTGTTAATGAAGATCGATTAGTCATCCTACCTCAATTTCCATTATTTTCTGTGATTGGTGGAATGGGTGGACCTGGGGATGGAGCAAAAGCAGCAGAAATACTGGCTGAAGAATTAATAGCCATTCAGCCTCCCTTTCTCAGTTCTTTTAGCAACATTCAAAATCGAGTGACTGACAGAATCCAAAAAGAGTGCATTACCCCAAATTCTGGCGCCTGTTATTTAATATGCTGGGTGGAGAAATCACTTCTCCACATTTGTTATCTGGGAGATGTGAAACTGATTCTTCTTGACAAGACACAAGGTATCAAATGGGAGAGTCGAGACCACTCTTTGATCAATTCCTGGATTGATACAGGGTACCTATCTCCAGAAGAGGCGCTCCATCACCCACAACGACATATTATCACCAAAGCTTTGACAGGCAATGATACTCCGGAACCTGACTCACACCAAATCTCTTTTGATACTGGAGATCGTATGATTGCTGCAACCGACGGACTTTGGGATAATTTTACAATAGATGAAATTTTAGAAATGACCAAAAGTTCTTCTCCCCAGGGAAGTACAAGTTTGTTGATGGAAAAAACCATCACAAAAATGCAACAATCCCATACTACAAATTGGGATGGCATTTTATTACCCAAACCAGATAATATCAGCATTCTGATTGGAGATTTAAATCACTCATAAACAACATACCTTGATATCCATATGCAGAAAAATTCCCTCCTATTGATACAAATATTGTTTTTAACATCCTTTTTCCTGGTTGTAACAGCCTGCGGTTTTAAAGAACGTGAATTAGATGATGATGAGGATACCGCAACTACTACAGAAATCAGCATCATTCGAGCCGATGGTTCCACAGAAGAACTGAAATTCGCGCCTCCTCTAGAACTGGATAATATTGGCAAAAGTCCTCTGGCACTTACAGTCAAAGATATCAACGAAGACCAACTGGCAGATATAGTCCTACTGAATAATGCAACAAAACAGGAAGATGAAGCCATTCGGATTCTGCTACGTACTTCTGTGGAGACTTCTGACAATCCTGAAGATTTATTCGAAACAGACATGATTATCACCACCAACTTGGACCGTCCTCAATACCTCCTCGTTGAAGATGTGAACAATGATGGCATACAAGACTTCCTGACCGTCAGCACAGAAACAGACACCCTTAATTTCTGGGAAGGACAATTGGAAAACAACCATTTTTCAATTGCTGTCACACCTACAGATATTAATGTGGGGGATTTTCCAGTTTTCATGGTAGCTGCTCCATTTAGCCCAGATGGAACAATTGGAGTTGCTACAGTCAATCGAGGCGACGATGATGTTTCCATTATCTTAGACTTCAACTCCACAGAGGAACTCAACCTGGATGAAGATCAGGGAGTTGGAGAAAATCCCATACAAATTACATCTGGAGATTGGAATAATGATGGTTGCCCCGATTTAGCCGTCTTGAGCCGTAATGAAGACCGAGTTGACTTTTTTGAAAACACTCCATGCTCTTCCGATGAAACGGAATCTTCACAAAATAGAGTTTTTCAAAAAATCCGGGATCACAAAGTAGGCGAATTTCCGCAAGCGATCATCACGGGAGATTGGGATAATGATGGAAATATGGATGTTGCTGTCACTAATCAAACGGATGAAGATATTTCGCTGTTATATGGTCAGGGAGATGGAAATTTTGAACGAAAAGATATTAATGTTGGTAATGGCCCTGGACAGTTAGCATCTGGAGATTTCAATCAGGATGGTGTGCAAGATTTTGTCATTGGTGATATCAGAGATCTGGATTTAACCATTTTATTAAGCAATGGAGATGGAAGCAGACCTGGTGAAAATGGCCAAAAAGCCTACTCGCGTGGAGACATTGCGGCAGGAACTATCCCATCCGGCAGTCGTCCTGGCTATATTCGTATCATCGATATCAACTACGACGACAAACTGGATATTGTACTAACCCTCCCCTTTGAAGACAAACTGGCCATTTTATTACAAAAATAAACAGGCAACCTGAAATCTTCAATTAGCGTTCAACAAATTCTCGTTCAACTACCCCTCTGGATCTTTGATTTTATCAACAAGTTCAAGAATAGAGCGGTCATCTAAGTTGCTCCATAATTCTAAATTTTCTACATACTCAAAGGCTGTGACAAGAATAGTGCTGCCGCTAAGAGTGAATACAATTCGATAGCCTTCTGGATATTGAAATCCGTCAAACTCCTCAGCTTCCAGTAATAATTCATACAATGGAGGATGATGAGAAAGTTTTCTCACCTCTGGTAGTTGCTCAGCATGATAACTTAAAGCTCTTGCCTGTTCGACCAGCACTTCCGCATGTTGCCCATAGCCGTAATTAATAATTCTTACTATTTCTAAACCTGCTCCTTTATCATATTGGACCACTCTTTCCATGTTTCGCCTCTTCCATGAGTTGTCTCAATTCTGTTTCGGACAAGATCCGTGACTCTCCGTTTAATGCTTTTTGAGCACGTTTAATGGCTTCTGCATTCCTTTGTCTTTTCCATGTACGATACATTTTTTGATAGAGTTCATAAGGAACCACTGCAGCCGCAGGTTTCCCATTTTTACTAATTAGAGTGGTTTCCGGCTTTGAAATGAGAGCATTGAATTGTTTTTTTGCCTCAGAAACTGTCTGCATCCTGACCTCTTTGTTAAATATTGGCTACTAAATTTAAGATGTAAAAAATATACCATAAAACGGTCCTTAAAAAAAGTTTTTAGGTTGGCATATAGTAATTAAAAAATAGTTAGGTAAAAAGTTACGTATCAAGCACATCTGTTTCATAATTTATAGTGGTCAAGAAAAATTTTTTCCTATAGCCTAATTTTTATGCGTTACCAAAGGTTTAACCATTGACCTTAAAACCGCCAAAAAAAATCTTTTTAGTGCGGTCGGCGTTCCGATTTTTCTTGAGTTTTGTGGCCATCAACCTGATTGACTGACACATCTTTTCATAGCCCAGCGATCATGTGAGAGCGGGTAGCGAATAATGTAATTTAAAACGTCTTCTTCTTTTCCGATGTTGCGCTTTAGAGGCAATAGCCGGATCGGGATCTTTCCAAGAATGAAAACGGATTCGACGAATGATTTTCAAAGGTCTGACTAAAGTACTCAAGATCCATTTCCAACCAATTTTGAGATAACTATCGCCTCTAAACCAATGGGGAT
>JANQHV010000046.1 GCA_028282505.1 SAR324 cluster bacterium
AAATAACTTACACGAATTTGCGCAGGATTTTTTTCGATTTTCAAGCGGTCCGTCGATACGGCGATGGATCGTCTGCGTAGTCGAACTACGTGGGCGATGGGTCAACGCAGGAAATCGGAATAAAAGACAAGTAAATGTGTAAGTTATTTTTGGAACATTCCTAAATCTTATGGATTGAATAGCCAATCCTCTGTTCCATTTTCGTCAGCAACAAGAGGCTTTTCACTATTTTCAAATACAATGGATAGTTGCCCTGGTGAAGGCTCGTAGCGCTTTAGTATGGTCAAAATACCATCATTGATGAATTGATTCCGAACTGCTTCCAATTGCTGGCACACTGCCTCCCACTGTTCCTGTGTCAATCCATTGACTCGTATCACATCATCTCCCTCCTTTTCAATGCTCACATGCTTTGGAATAAGGGAGTGCTTCTTTTGCTTTTTGTATTCCAGCAATATTTCCAAAATTTCACGCTCTTCGCATGTCAAATGTTTCATGATTCTTCCATAGATGACTCATTCCTCACGCGCAGGAATTCTCAATGACAGGCACTATAGATTTTCAGATAATAAACTTGTAGTAGCACCGAAACGCCGGACCGAAGCTTCGGAAGCCCGCATGCCCCTGCCTGTCATAACGAGCACAGAGGCCTATGTTACCAAATTATTAATCTGAAATACTATTTTAATCTGAGTTTCTTTTAAAAAATAGAGTTCAATAATATGAAGCAGGATTACAGTAACGTAGTCGCCAACTGGAGTCCCACTCCCAGGGCTAAGAAAAACAAGCCCAATTGTTTATTACCGCGTGTCGGCGAGATAGTTGTTGTTTTTTTCAATCTGGATGACATATTTCCCCTGTTTTTGGTTGGATACTTATATTATAATCCTGCTGGGCGATGCTAAAATCATGCCTACTGGTCATCCAGTTTTTCTGTATCCCAAGAATGCTTGCAAAAAATGACAGTTGAATTGAATAGGAAAAGAGAAATGGATAGACTGAATGGGCACTTCCACACGAAAACGCTTGCTTTTGGTCGAAGATTCTAGTCTGATTAATTTATCTTCTTCCATTTTAGAGGATTTCCCGAAGCAGTTTCCGAAGCGAAAGCCCTCTTAGATCCAACAGATGAATTCGAGCGATAGTACACCAATACTCTCTTGATCAACAAGCCCATGTCAAAAATAGAAAAAATCGAAATCTCCACAGGACTGTACTGGATAAGTATTGAAGAGGCGAATTTACGAATTCTTTGTGGATGTCCGGAAGATAGTGTCAAGCACATGATGAAGCGAGGCTTGACCATGAATAGAGAGGAAGCCGGGGTTATCTATGAGACAGGTCCCAATGCCATTTTGCTTTCGGATGTGTCCATTCAGAATGGAAAATTTGCCAACCTGGCCGAATTTCCGGTATTGCAGATGCTATACCGCCAGGGGATGATCTTGCCGAATCACCCTAACAATGACGGCAGCAAACCCATTTTAATTGGTACTGCCGACCAGGTGAACACACAAATGGAATACATCTATCGCGGAAACTATGGGCTGGTTTCAGAAGAGGAAATTATAGAGGCTGGCATTCTTCCTGAACAAGCCCATGAAATGATGCGCCTGAAGTTAAAATTTGCGTTTGGAGCAATCCGCCCTTCGGATGAATTGTTGGACAAGCGGATTGTCGGTAACACCTCAATAGAGATTCAAAATGGAGTCTTCATTCGTCGCTTACAGATGAATGTCTATGAGATTCAATACCAGGACCAATCCATACCGGTTGATCTCAATTTACCCCCCAATACCACTTACTCCCCAACCTATCGTCTTCACTTTCATAACATCGAACGGGAATACTTTGGCATCATTCATTCTGGAGAGGGCAACGGTTGGGATATCCACCGTCCTTGCATGTCCAGTATTTTAATGTTTCAAGGAAAAATTTACTTAATTGATGCAGGACCCAACCTTCTCAACAACTTGACGGTACTGGGTATCAGTGTTAACGAAGTCGAAGGCATCTTTCACACACACGGACATGATGATCATTTTGCAGGCATGACCACTTTGGTACAAGCAGACCATCGGATCAAATACTATACCACCACCCTGGTGCGTCACTCGGTATTCAAGAAATTATCGGCCTTGATGTCCGTTGATGAAAAACAGTTGTATGATTATTTTGAAATTCACGACTTGACGTCCGACACCTGGAACGATTTGGAAGGATTGGAAGTCTATCCCATGTTTTCTCCTCATCCAGTGGAAAACAGCGTTTTTATTTTCCGAGCGTTTGGAGAAAACGGCTATCGCACTTATGCCCACCTGGCGGATATTGTAGGGCTGGAGACGTTGGCAGGAATGATTGAGAGCGACCCTGCCAAACCAGGAGTGAGCCAGGAATTTTTTAATCATGTGAAATTTCAATACCTGGAACCGGTGGATATTAAAAAAGTGGATGTAGGAGGCGGTTTGATTCATGGAGAAGCAGAAGATTTCCGAGAAGATGACTCCAAACAAATCATGCTCTCTCATACAGAAGTGGAACTGACCGAATCACAAAAAATGATTGGGTCGGGTGCTCCCTTTGGGATGGTTGATGTTTTAATTGCGGGCCAGAAAAACTTCTATCGACAATATGCCATCAAATACTTACAAAACTATTTTCCCAATGTTCCTGGTCATCGGATGGAGATGCTGCTCAATAATCCAATTATCACCTTCAACCCAGAAAGAATCCTGATACGGGCCGGTGAGGAACATCAAGAAATCTATTTAATTCTAACCGGCAGTGTGGAACAAATCCAGACTCAATTGGGCATGTACAATATCCTGTCAGCAGGTTCACTCATCGGAGAAATGTCAGGGTTGATCGGCATGCCATCTATTGAAACCTACCGTGCTGTCAACTTTGTCCAGGCCATGAAACTTCCAGTCAGTTTGTATATTGAATTTGTGAAGAAAGCCGGTGTTTATAAAGAAATTGAAGAGCTGCAAAGCAGGAGAGAATTTTTGCAAGCCTCGCATATCTTTGGAGGAGGACTTTCTTATCTCGCACAGAACAGGATTGCCAAAGTCATGAGGCAAATTTCTTATTCTGAAGAAGAGGTACTTTCTGAACAAATCCAATCGTCTATTCTGCTGGTTATTAGGGGAACGATTGAACTCTGTGTAGATGAAAAAATCATCGAAACCTTGACAATCGGAGGATGTATTGGGGAAGAAGAAGTTCTTTTCCACACCCCGAGTCGTTTTCAAATCAAAGTTACCGAACCAACAACTGTTTATCTCATTCCAGGTGAGTTGCTCCTGGATATCCCAATTGTACGCTGGAGGCTTTTAGAAATCTTTGAAAAACGACTCCAGGCAGCAACATGAACCTGATAGCGAACCCAATCAAATCTTCCATTACTTTTCCACCGTCAGTGATACTCTAATCT
>JANQHV010000078.1 GCA_028282505.1 SAR324 cluster bacterium
TGCTTGATTTTGAATCAATCATTACCACAATTTTTGGTGACATCGCTCCAGATCGACGGGGGAGTCAGCGAAGTGCCGATGACGATGCAGAAGCTGTAAAATCGGAAAGAGGCCGTGTCAAGTTATTGTTGGCTGATGATTCAATTGTCATTCGGGAAGGAATTGTCGACAAGCTGACTGTTGCTCAGTATACTAATCATCGGATCTTCACTAATGGACAAGAACTGTATAATGCCTACCTGGAGATTAAGCAACAAGCGGAGCAAGAACAACGACCGATCACCGATTATGTACAAATTATTGTCACAGATATTGAAATGCCTGTCATGGATGGGTTGACTCTTTGTAAAAAAATCAAAGAAAGTACGCCAGAAATTACAGTGATCATTCTGTCTTCTATGGTCAACGAACAAATGGAAATCAGATGCCGGGAAGTTGAGGCGGATGGCAACTTGACCAAAAGTGAAATTTATAAGTTAATTGGGTTGATGGATCAATTTGGAGCAGCCTATCATTAAAAGAAATTACTGAAGCAGAATGATGAATCAAGCATTACCATTAATCATTGCCGGACCATTGTTCCGTCGCTTAACATCAGAACAAATGGTATTGTGGTTAGTCAGTTCACAACCACTGAAACTACAAGTAGATTGTTATCAAAAAACAAATCAAGAACTATTATTTAGTCAATTGATAACGGATGATAATTCGACCAGAATCCAAGTTGGAGAGCGCGCATTTGTCTATCTAATCGATATCACTCCTCCAACCCTCCTGCCAGTCAATGAATTTCTTGAATACGATCTTTTGATAGAAACAGAGAAGGGTCAGCAAAGTGTGACCTCAATACTCCCTCATCTTCTCTATCCTGGAGAAACCCGATTGAGCTTTGTGGTAAAAACTCAACTGGACCATATCATACATGGCTCCTGTCGTAAGCCCCATTATTCGAGCGAAGATGCGTTCCTACGAGTTGATCAAGCACTCGAACAACATCTGCATGATATCAACAAATGGCCTGCCTTGCTAGTATTGACAGGAGACCAGATTTATGCCGATGATGTAGGAGGTCCTATGCTACAAGCCATTCATCAAGCCAGTGTTTTGTTAGGATTGTACCCCGAAACCCTGGAGGGAGCTACCATTCCCGACAGTGAGGCTTTGCTAAAGAGTGAATTTTGTTATTACCAGCGGGAAGAAATCCTTCCTCGTGATCACGCCAGTCGCGGTGTGGGTGATATGTTTTTTGGCGGTGCCCGCAAGCCCATTTTTACGTCAGTCGATGCTCATAATCATTTGATTACCCTGGCTGAAGTGTTGGCCATGTATTTCCTGATTTGGTCTCCTGTACTGTGGAAACAATTCAATTCACAGCCAGATAAAATAAGAGAAGAGAATCGGGAGCTTTACCTCACAGAACACAAGGATATTGAAGGATTTGCCCGTGGTTTGGCTCAAGTACAGCGGATGCTCGCCCATTTACCCACTTATATGATTTTTGATGATCATGATGTTACCGATGACTGGAATTTGACAAGAGGTTGGGAAGAAACGGCTTATCACCATCCCGTGTCTCGTCGCATCATTGGAAATACCTTGATTGGCTACTGGTTGTGTCAGGGATGGGGAAATGCACCACAGCATTTTGACAATTTGTTCCTGGAAACCGTCAAACAGTGTTTTCAGGAGTCAGGAGGGGGGGAACAGGATAAGCTGATTGATGCTTTATTCCAATTTGATCACTGGAATTTCAGTTTACCAACAACTCCCAAAATGATTGTGCTGGATACACGAACCAATCGTTGGTGGTCAGAGGGTCAACAATCCCAACCCTCCGGATTGATGGATTGGGAAGCCTTATCGGAGCTACAGCAGGAATTGATGGATGAACCTTCGGTTGTTTTGGTATCTCCCGCTCCGATTTTTGGAGTGAAATTAATTGAAGCCGTCCAACGAATCTTTAGCTTTTTTGGTCACGCACTGATTGTGGATGCAGAAAACTGGATGGCCCATTCAGGATCAGCGAATGTCATTCTCAACATATTTAAAAATCCGAGAACGCCTCAAAATTTTGTCATTCTTTCGGGGGACGTGCACTATTCCCTCGTCTATGACGTCAAAATCCGTTTTCGTAAAAATAGTCCTAATATCTGGCAGATCACTTGTAGTGGCATTAAAAATGAGTTTCCCCACCGCTTGTTGAGCTGTTTTGAATTTATCAACCGCTGGATTTATAATCCCTATTCTCTGCTGAACTGGTTGACAAAACGGCGCCATATGTTCATTCGTCCAAGGGAACCAAAAGGACTGGAACCAAAACAACTGGTCAACAAAAGTGCAATAGGATGGGTAGAGTTGAATGAGCAGGGTGTTCCTCAGAAAATCAGCATATTGCCAGCAGAAGGCGGAGAATATGTTTTTATAAAGCCCCCAGACCGCTCTCCTTCTTGAGAAACATACATGCATCCAGGCACTATTTTACCATCGCGGACCTCAAACCAGCCATTACGATCAAAACGCCAGAGCTGGTTGGATTTACCATGACCTTGGGACTAT
>JANQHV010000083.1 GCA_028282505.1 SAR324 cluster bacterium
ACTCTCCTTTATGAGCAAGGCACATTGTCTGCCACTATCGAAAGAATGAGGATCATTCCGTCATTTATCCAAAAACTGCCTGACAGTTTTCAGAGATATCGACATTACCTTCCTTTGTTTCCACTGGCAATTGAACGTTTCAATCTAAATGAATATGATTTGATTCTGAGTTCAAGCCATTGTGTTGCAAAAGGGGTGCGTCATCATGGAAATCCTTATCATATTTCCTATATCCATGCTCCTATGCGTTACATGTGGGGGTTATTTGATACCTATTTCAGTCCACAAAAAGCAACTTTGGCTGTACGCACAATTGCGAAATGCATACGTCCTTATTTACAGCAGTGGGATGTGAGGTCTTCAAGTAATGTGCACACTTTTCTATGCAACAGCCAAAATGTACAGAGACAAATCGCCAAAATCTACAACAGAGACTCTATAGTTATCCATCCTCCAGTCGACTTATCCTGCTTTCAAGCTAGTAGTGAAAAAAAAGATTATTACCTGATGGTAGGGGCATTTGCTCCCAATAAGCGGGTGGATCTTGCTATAAAAGTTTTTAATAACTTGAAATATCCACTCAAAATAGTGGGAACTGGCCAAGACGAAGCTTACTGCCGTTCAATCGCCAATACAAATGTTCAATTTCTGGGAAATGTTGATGATGAAACGATCAGCCTCTTGTATCAGGAAGCCAAAGCTTTCATCTTTCCTGGAGAAGACGATTTTGGAATTACTCCATTGGAAGCACAAGCTTCTGGGACGCCCGTCATTGCCTATGCCAAGGGAGGAGCTTTGGAAACAGTGACAGAAGAAACGGGGATTTTTTTCCATGAACAAACTGTCGAATCATTAGAAGCTGCTGTTATACAGATGGAAAAGCAAGGAAAAGAAATTTCTACGGAAAAATGTATACAGCAGGCTAAACGTTTTAGTAGAGAACGCTATAAGCAGGAAATCATCAGTGCTTTAGAACAAGGATATCAACAGTGGGTGGATAAAGGAACGACAATTTCTGTGAACAGGCATTGACTTCCCATCAATCTTGTCATATATGTGATAGATTCATTTTGTAGAAAAGATATCCATGCAACCACATAAAAAACAAAAATCTTATCAAGTCCTATTATCGGGGAAACAATTACTGTGGCTCAGTCTGTTGTCTTTTATAAGTCTCGTAATCTGCTTTTATTTGGGGTTTGTTACTGGCAAGAGTTCTCGTCCTCCCCTAGAGTCTTCCCCCATTGCCCAACAGCCAGAACAATCGACTGATGAAGCAACATCGCTTTCTCCTGAAAAACTCAGTTTTTTTGAAATGGCCTCTTCAGAAAAAGAGGCCGAAACCAAAAAAAGTCCGGATGTCTTTAGCTTGGAACAACTGGAAAAATTGAAACAAAAAACCAGTCAGCTCCAAGAAGCGCAGAAGTTGAGAAAAGAAAAGGAGAAGAAATCTGCCATAGCCGCAACAATGCCCAATCCGCCTAAACCTGTAATAACTCAAACAAAACCAGCATCACCTAAACCTGCCGTTGAGAAAAAGAAACCAGCACCACCATTAGTGGAAGCAAAAACTGTAGGCTCTTACACATTACAGGTATTCACTTCTTCCGATAAAGCAAAAGCTGAAATGTTCGTTAAAAGATTAAAAGAAAACGGGTATTTGGATGCTTATCTTCATCCTTATACGTCACCAGAAAAGAAAAAGCTTTATCGAGTGAGGGTGGCAAAAGCAAATAAGGCTACTGTAGAATCCCTTGCTAAGAAACTGAAAAAATTGGACTACATTGAGCATGTGCAGGTTACTCGACTGTAATCATTGAGAGAAAGTATTTGGAATCTGAAAAAATCCATGCTAGCATTGTTGTAATTTTCATGTTGATCCTCCTTCAATACCCGCTACTCACTATAAATGACTAGCGGGTATTTTTTTACTGTTTATTTCACTCCAACACGAACTCCTCCCCAGTGCTTGTCTCGGATAAAAATCGGGACAGAAAGATCATACATGATTTCGCCAGTATCACGCATGTAACATTGTAGTAGAAATGGCTCTTGATTTTGTCCAGCACGTAATCCTGTATAGTCATCAAAAATTCTGCGGCTTCGGTTTCCCACTAAATCTGTGTCATAGTCCCCCGTCAGGGGTTTGTCAAAATTAGAGTTATGCCTGGGTAAATAGCCGTTTCGATCAATCAAGGCACAAAATACGACAGCATCATATTTTTTCTGAAACTCATCCTGCCATACCTGCAGATCGGTGTTATCGAGCCATTCTAGATATTTGACAGAATGCTTGACTGGATCAGTTCCAGCAATTTCCTGATAACTTTCATCCCAAACGTCAATTCCCTGACTTTCTCCCATCATTATTAGTTTTTCCAACTTGACCGCCAGTGCTTTTATGCCATGTAAAATATCGGAAGTCGGATTGCCAAGATGATATGCTAACATTTCCTTAGCAACCTGTTCTGCTTGAACCGATAAATCTCTTGAAATAGCTACGGACTCTTCGATATCCGCTAGTATTGTCTCGGATTTTCCCGATAACTCTGAAATGGAGTCACTGATGACATGGACTGTCGAATTTTGTTCCTCTACCGAAGATGCAATATCTTCAGCCTGAATTTGAGTATCATTTGCATTTTGTAAAATATTCTCAAAAGTATTTTTGGATTCTGCTGTAATTTCCATTGCTTCTTTGATGAGTTGATTTCCTCCTTCTATCTCCTCAACAACTTTATTGGTGATGGAATGAGTGTTCTCAATGAGAGCTGATATTTCAACGGTGGAGCTTGCTGTCCTTTCAGCTAAGTTTCTCACCTCATCAGCAACCACTGCAAATCCTTTTCCTTGATCTCCAGCCTTTGCTGCTTCAATGGCCGCATTTAGTGACAAGAGATTGGTCTGTCTGGTAATATCACGGATGACATCCATGACTTTATGGATTTTCTGGGAAGATTCCTGTAACTGATGGAGTGTCTCGTTAGTAGAATCCATCTTTTCAATCATGCGAGTCATGATATCGATATTTTCTTGCACTTTTCCCATGCCCTGTTGGGCAGCTTCAAAAGTCTTAATCGTGTTGTTTCTGGTTTCTTCTGTCCTTTCTGCAATATTATCCAGCACCATTGCCATTTCTTGTGTGGCATTTTTCACATCAGATGCTTGTGTTGTTTGTTCTTGTGAATTGTCCTGAATATGTACCAGTGCGTGATGGAGTTTGGCTGTTGAAACAGAATTATGGGAGCCTATCTCAAAGAGAATAGTAAACTTTTCACGTAAAAAATTGGTGAAGGGGAAATGCCCCTGTTCTTTTTTGCGAAGATCTTTACTGTGTTCGATATTACCCAACTCATTTCCCTGCCATTGGGATGAAATCCAATGAGTCACAGGAATTTGAAGAAGAGCCGCTGCAATGAATAAATATTTTAACACTTCCACTCCTGCAGCCAACCATAAAATAAGAAGAGCTATATCTATTATAGTAATTGCTATGTAGTATATCGACTTTTTGTCACTCATATTTTTCCTTTCCGGAATCGCATTTGGAATAATATCTGATTCAAACCTTAGTACAGCGATTCATCACTAAGTGTTCAAATTGAGCAAAATTAGCCGTATGCGGAAGCGGCCGACGTAGAACGGGACATGTAAAATCCACATGCGATTTTTAATGTCCTTTGTATTTTATGGTTATGCCGGCCTGCCGAAGCTGTTCCTTAATTTTGCGAGATGTGGATATTGAATACTTTATTCTGATTTTCTGTACTTAGTCTCAAAGAATCGATTTAGACTGTGTTTACTTATTCCTGTGGGCGTGTTCAGCATATATATAGCTATATACTGCAAACAGATCGACTTTACCAGTAATATCAAGTATGTCTTGTTTTTTTCATATTTCAATAAATACACTCATTCGCTCAATACTAAATACATTGATTTTTTACTCATTAAATAGTTTATTTTTCTTACAAATTCGCCTTCATTTATTGGAATTGTGCTCTATTTTCGATCTAGAAAGGAAATTAGATTGATACAGCTTCTATTATGTATTTATTTCAAATCGTCGAATATCAGGAGTTTCAGGAGGGTTAATTTTTTAAGATTTTCTGGAAAATTTGAAAATTTAGAGAAAAAATAAGAATTTGTTGTGATGGAGAAGCTTTTGAGGTGTTTTTTCTAAATTATTGTGATTTTATCTATATGTTCGTTAAGGTACATTATCGAACATATAAATTTATCACTTTGAAAATGGGAAAATGGAATATATCGACAAGAAAGAGTGCTAATGATATATTGCATTGCTATAAATTGATTCACCTTTTATCACTAAACTGCAAGGTCGTCATTAAGAGATCTTTTTTAGTGGTTTTCGTGGGGTTTGTGGCCATCAGTAAAAACGATGCGTTTGGATACAACTTACCTGGACAGCTACCAGTTAACAAAAATAGGTAAACATTTTTAAGATGCAAGAATTGAAAAATTATATCAATGGAGACTCCCGGCTGCAATCAATTGTAGAAGCAGTGCAAACTCTACGTCCACTGACATTGGAAGAGGGAATGGCATTATACCAAGAATACCCTTTGGATGTGGTACAAATACTTGCCGATTATCGCCGGGAGATGTTTCATGGAAAACAGGTTTTTTATAATAGGAACATTCACATTGAACCGACCAACAAATGCGTATATTCCTGTAAATTTTGCTCGTTCTACAGGTCTCCGAAATCTGATATAAGTGATAGAGTGTGGGATTACACATTTGAGGATATTGAAGGCATGTTAAGGTCACACGAAAGCCAAAATCTAACAGAAGTGCATATTACGGGAGGAGTGCATCCAACCCATGATCTAGATTGGTGGGCTGAGTTAGTTCAACGGGTAAAAAAAGTATTACCAGGAATCCATGTCAAAGCTTACACTGCCGTAGAAATTGCCTTCATGGCCAAGCAAAAAGGAATCTCCTTTAAAGAAGTTTTAGGACAATTACAGGCAGCGGGTGTGGACTCTTTACCAGGTGGGGGGGCTGAAATACTCGACACAGAGGTCAGAAAAAAAATTGCTGGCGGTAAAGCTCCATCCAGTCATTGGTTGGAAATACACAAAACGGCTCATGAATTAGGGATGCTGTCCAATGCAACCATGCTTTATGGACATGTGGAAACGCTGGAGCATCGGTTGAAACACATGATCCAAATTCGAGAATTACAGGAGCAAACAGGAGGCTTCAATGCCTTCATCCCATTGAAATACCGGAATGCGAACAATGCACTTTCTCACATAGAAGAAACTCAAGAAGAAGAGGACTTACGCAATTTTGCGGTTTGCCGACTCATGATGCAAAACGTCAAGCATTTGAAAGCGTACTGGGTCATGTTGGGCATTGAAACTGCCCAAAAGAGTTTATCCTTTGGTGTGGATGATTTGGATGGTACCATCAGTGATACAACTCGAATCTATTCTATGGCCGGTTCCATGGAAAATCCAGCAATGACGGTAACACAACTGGAAGGAATTATCGAAAGCGAAGGTCTTATTCCAGTAGAGCGAGATTCCATTTATAACCCCATCTAAACAAGTAACTGACCAAATTACCCAGAATATTAGTATCATCTAACAATATTACCATGTCCGAACAATTCACTCACTTACATTTACACACTCAATATTCTTTGATGCGAGGAGCGGTTCCCATCAAACGTTTAGCAAAAGAGCTCCAGGAATTAGGATACAACAGTTGTGCTATCACAGATCACGGAAATGCATTTGGTGCGGTGGAATTTTATCATACCTTAAAGAAAGCAGATCTTATCCCAATTATTGGCATTGGCCTTTACATCGCTAAGGAATCCAGGCACAAACGTGACTATGAAAATAGAGGAGCGAACGCACATCAAGTCAATTTTTTGTGTCAAAATCGTGAAGGGTATCGAAATCTTACGTATCTGACAAGCTTGTCTTATACGGAAGGTAAACACTATGGTTTTCCACGAGCAGATCAAGAGTTACTGGAGAAATACAATCAAGGGCTGATTGTTCTCAGTGCGGGACTAGACGGGGAGTTATCCCAACATTTGCTGAATGGAAGAATAGAAGAAGCAAAAGCACTGGCCACCTGGTACCGTGATTTATTTGAAGGACGTTATTATATTGAATTACAAAATACAGGAAAAGAGGAACAAAACCAAATTAGTCAACAATTGATTGAGCTTGCCAGGGAATTATCGATTCCTTTGGTAGGAACAAACGACTGCCATTACTTATCAAAAGAAGATGCTTACTCTCACTATATTCTTGAATTGATGGGATTACAGAGAAGAGTCTCTGACAGCAACATTCCTCCCATGAAGCCCAACCAGTTGTATTTAAAAAGCATGGAAGAAATGGTGGAAACCTTCAGCCATTTACCATCAGAAGCACTGCAAAATACCATTAAGATAGCAGAGCAATGTGAGCTGGCTCTGGAAAATAAATCCTATTACCTGCCTAAGTTTGAGATTCCGGAAAATTACACTTTGGATTCTTTTTTCACGCATAGTGCGAGAACAGGGTTAGAGAGACGCTTGGAACACTTGTACAAGTTATATAGCCCAGAAGAATCCTATGAAGAATTCTGCAAACCCTATGATGAACGGCTTCAATTTGAACTGGATGTGATCATTCAAATGGAATTTCCAGGATATTTTTTAATTGTTGCTGATTTCATCAACTGGGCTAAGGATGATGGGATTCCTGTTGGTCCAGGAAGGGGATCTGGAGCAGGCTCCCTGGTGGCTTATGCACTCCGTATCACGGATGTAGATCCACTGCGGTACGGATTGCTTTTTGAACGATTTTTAAACCCGGACCGGATCAGCATGCCTGATTTTGATATCGATTTTGAAGTGAATGGCAGAGAAAGAGTGATCAATTATGTTCGGCAGAAATATGGAGAAAACAATGTTTGCCAAATCGCTACCTTTCAGACTTTGGGTGCAAAAGCGGCCATTCGTAATGTTGCCAGAGTGTTGGATTTTCCGTACTCAGAAGCTGATAAAATTGCCAAGTTGATTCCTAATGTACTGGGAATCAGCCTGGAAAAGTCGATTCAACAAGAACCAGATTTGCAAAGTCTCGAAAAAGAAGGTTCTGACAATGAGCAAAAATTGATTTCGCTGGCTAAAAAGTTGGAAGGACTGACCACTCACCTGGGAACTCATGCCGCAGGTGTGATCATCATGGACAGTGATATCCGGGAAGTCATGCCCGTGTGCACCGGCAAAGATGATTCACTGCAATCGATGTATACCATGAAGTATGCAGAAGATCAGGGGGCGGTGAAATTCGATTTTTTAGGACTTTTGAATTTATCCACGATTGATTCTGCTCTGAAATTGGTGAATGCACAACGACCTACGGAAGATCCTTTAGACATCGAGATGATACCGATGGATGATAAATTAACATTTGAGTTACTTTGTCATGGGGATACGACAGGGATCTTTCAACTGGAATCTTCTGGCATGAAAAAACTGGTGGTCGATATGCAGCCATCTTTGTTTGAAGATATTGTGGCCATTGTAGCACTCTATCGTCCTGGACCACTAGGCTCTGGGATGGTGGAAGATTTCATTCAACGCAAACATGGCCGCAAAAATATTGCTTATTCCCACCCTTTGATGGCCTCTATTCTCCAGGAAACCTATGGCGTGATCGTGTACCAGGAGCAAATCATGAAGGCCGTTCAAGTACTGGCCGGATTTACCCTGGGGCAGGCTGACTTACTGCGTCGAGCCATTGGTAAAAAGATTCCAGAAGTTTTAGCAGAACAGCGGCAGAACTTTGTACAAGGCTGTGTGGAGAATTCTGAATTTGTAGCCGGCTGTTCATCAAAATCTCCCGAAGAAATCGCAAACGAAATTTTCGATTTGATCGATTATTTCTCAGGTTATGGTTTCAACAAATCCCATACAGTGGCCTATGGCTTGATCAGTTATCAAACGGCTTACCTCAAAGCACACTATCCTGTGGAATTCATGGCGGCCCTGCTCAATGGCAGTATGAATAACCCTGATAAAGTGGTTAACTTCATCAGTGAGTGCAAAGACATGGGAATTCAGGTTTTACCACCAGATGTCAATCAAAGTGTGAATGAATTCACAGTTTCTTTTTTGCGGTTTGAATTGACTCCAGGAGCTAGGAAAAAACTAAAAACCATAGGAATTTCTGAGAACCTATTGAAAAGTCTGGAACCTTTATTGAATCAAAAATTTTCTGATGAAAATGCTTTGCAATCCGTTTTAAACCAGCTATCCGAATGGGATGAACAGTCCTCGGAATGGAACACGATTGTACGTTTAATGAGGATTGACGCAGTGAGATTTGGTTTGAATGCTGTTAAAAATGTCGGTGGAAATGCAGTCGATGCCATTTTGGAGGCACGTGATAAAAAAGATGATAAACGATTCTCCGATATCATGGATTTCATGAAGTCGGTTGACTTGACCAAAATCAATTCACGCATGTTGGAAACATTGGTAAAGTGTGGTGCTTTTGATTCACTCAATCCCAACAGAGCCCAATCCTTCGAAATTTTAGAGGAAGCCATCTACATTGGGCAAGAGTTCCAACGTGCAGAAGATCCTTCCCAAAACTCACTATTTGACTTATTGAGTGAAGAAGATGCAAAAAGTACCGAAACGAATCTGCCAATGCCGGATCTCAAAGATTGGAATGTGAAACAACGGTTGGCTTATGAAAAGGAGTGTTTGGGATTCTATGTATCGGGACACCCTTTGGATCGTTACGAATCTGAGGTAAAAAAGCTGGCTACGACAACCTATGACCTTCAGGAAAAAAATAGTAAAGAAGGAGAAAGTGCCGCATTGGCAGGGATCATCATATCCAAAACAATTCGATTGACAAAAAGCTCAGAAAAATTTGCCATTATTAAATTAGAGGATTTACGAGGTTCTATTGAGATCCCAATCTACACAAGATTGTACGAAAATGTGAAGGATCTGTTGGAGGAAGAGGAACCTGTTTTAATTAAAGGTAGAATCACCAATAGAGATGAAGAAGTAGGACTCATTGCAGAAAATGTAGAGCTACTCAGTCAGTTACGTGAAAATACTTGCAAGAGCCTCACATTTCAACTATCTCACCAAGAAGATATGTCCGATCAGAATTTAAATCATATGCGAGAATTGTTACTCACTTCCCCTGGAGAGTGTCCAGTCTACTTTGAAATTCAAGCACCTGAAGCAGGAGTTGTCAAAATTGCATTACAGGAAAAAATTCTTCCGGCTCCTAAATTGATTGATCAGTTGAGTGAAGATTTTAAGCAGTGTCATATGGTTTTTGGTTACTAATTGTGTTTTATGGTTGAGTTGGTTTTGTTTTTATCATTTAATGAAACATAATATTGATGTTAATATTTAATGAAACATAAACCTTACCATATTGATTTTTTTGCCGCCATGTAAGACGGCGCTACCGTTAGCCAATTACTTCGTGCTTTTTATGATTAATGATCGATCATTTTGATAATTCACTATTGCAATCTGGAAAAAAATCTGGTTTCTTTAATCATTCGATTCGCACTCGGAGACTCTCCCGCTTTGTTGATATTAATTGTTTTGGAGAGTTTAATGAACTCTTTGATAATTCACAATTTAAGGAGAGAAAAATGTCTTAGCTGTCAGTCGTGAAAAAGAATGCTTGGTAACTCTTTTGAAGGCTCAAGGGTTCGATATTGACTCAAGCAAAAATTTATGAGACGATACCCCCTGTCAGGCACTCTCATGAATCGTCATTCATCGAATCGTCTCAACATTTGAAGGAGAATTTAATGTTTGTTGGAAAAAGAATGCAGAAAGACCCCATCGTTTTGAAGCAGGGTCAGACCCTCAAAGATGCCAGCCGCTTGATCAAAATGCGCAATGTGCGACATTTACCAGTGGTTGATGATCAAAACAGGCTGATCGGAATTGTCACCGACAGAGATGTTAAAAAAGCTTCAGCTTCGGGAGCAACCACATTGGATATTCACGAATTGTTTTATTTGATGGACAAAGTGTCTGTTGAAGACATCATGACAAGACGAGTCTACAGCGTTCATCCTTCAATGCCGCTGGAACAAGCGGCTAAGATACTGCATGATCGTAAATTTGGCTGTTTGCCCGTCGTAGAGAATCAAAAACTGGTTGGCATTCTCACGACCACAGACATTATGCAGTTTCTCATGAACGCCATGAACGTCGAGAGTTCTTGCACTCGGGTGGAATTGAGACTTGAAGACAAACCAAGACAGCTTTACAAAATGTTGGAATCCATCAACGAGCATGGATATCAAATATTGAGTGTGATTTCATCACCAGAAAAAACAGAGGGAACCAAATTGGTAACATTCCACATGTTATGTGATGATGATAATCTCCTACGCAAAACTTTAGAAGATGCAGGATTTGACATTGTTTCTTTTTTCCACCAGGAACCCATGGAAAATCTGGGTTAGCTTTCGTTTGCATCTATTGCATCTATCCTGGTTGAGAGAGTCGTTGGCGCGCCTCCCTGATTGTTTTTTGGACCGCTGTGATAAAAATCTCTGGAAATCGGTAAGGATTAGTAGCCCAACTTTCAATACTGGTGACAGCGCCATCAATCCCCGATTTTTCATCAACAACAGCCATGACAAGCAGCTTGCCCATGTGTTTCAAGCGCCAACTCCATTCAGGCCCAACCATTGCTTCAAATTCTGCTGAAAGTTCATCCAGAACCTCATCACCCAATATATCCCTGCGTATGGACTTCAAATCAGATGCTGCTTCTTTCAGTTTGGCATACATGGTTTCTTTTTCAGGATGAACCTCAACCAGTTCTTGATACATATTCTCCAAATGAATTTCGAGCATCCATTGGGGCATTCCTCGTGTTGAAAGCACAACTCCGAGCCACCGAATCTGGTTTTTGATCCGTTCTATTGGATAATTCACCAATGTTGTCAGCCAAGCACTATCGCTCCGGGTATATCGCTGCCCTCGTTCCCCATAGCGCCAGGCATAGTAGGGAAACTGCTTCCAGGTGATCTGCCCTGCCCGTAAAGCAGCTTTAATTTCTTCAGCATCTTTCGGAATGGGATGGTTTCCTCCTTCTGGATTGAGACTGGTAACATGATAAAAAGGAACTTTTTCCTGGATAGGATGTAATGCCTCAAAAACCAGAGTCAATTGTTTAAATAGTTCTTTGGCCGCTTCAATGACTGCTTGTTGTTCCGCAGCTTCCAGATGGGTGGAGTTCATACGTTCCCGAAAACGTTCCCAGTGTACTCGTTTTTCCTTGCCATAATGGCCGACGTAGGACAACCCTCTGTTGTGCTGGAAGCCAAAAGCACTGGCTAATTGTTGGCGCAAAATGGAACCTCCCAGCGTTGAACCTTCCAAAACATAAAGATATCCTACCAGGCTCATTGGATGATTGATACGCCGAAGCCGGATCCGCTTAGTAATTTCTAAGGCCGCTTCCACAGATCCGGGTAAATCCGGACTAAATCCAGGATCTACATCTTTCAAATCCTGAAACAGTAAAGGGAGTTTTCTCATATCATCATGCCAAACCGTTCCCAGCACAGGATCATTGGTTTGCATAATCTGATCTTCCAACACTCCATGGATAGTAGCCAGAGCCCGTAGATGAGCAATATAACTTTCCAGAGCGAGCGTTCCTTCAAACAACGCCTTGAAATATGGCAGCGTTTCAATAAACTCATGCTGCGTGCTAGTTTCCTGCTTTAATCGATCTGTCAATTGTGGAGTTGCCATAATTTACTACCCTCAATCAGAATGAACCTGATGTACTGCCAGTTGTTTCTTCAAACTTTCAGGGATTGGCATCGCCTTCTTTTCTTGGTAATCAAAATAAACCAGAGTGGTTTCTGCTCGTGCTGATATATTTGTTGCCTGTTCGAGTGTTTGAACCAAAGAAAAAGATGAATTGCCGATCCTCTGGACCAGCGTTTTGATAATAACCTCATCCGTATGGTGAATTTCTGCCATACATTCCAATTCAAATTTTACGACAATCAACGTCCATTGATCTGGAGCCAAATCTGGCACAAACAGCCTATACACACTTTCGATACCTTTCTCAAACCATACAGGCAATGCCACAAAACCAATATGTCCAGCAGCATTGGTTTCACTAAAACGAGGTTGAATTTTTTCTGTAAACATATCACACCACTGTAGTAGATTCTTGACGATAAATTTCCTGCAATTCTTCAATTGCAATGCGATGATAATATTCCTGAGCAGGATCTGTCAAGATTTTCAAAAATTCTACTGAGGCCTGTTCTGGGATAAATTGCCGTAACAGTCGGCTAACTTCTACACGTTGATTTCCTTCATCCATGAATGTCATTTCTACAATCGCAGCAACAACCGAAAGATCTCTCAATTGGAGCAAAGCCTCTGCTGCCGCTTTACGCACTCCCATTTCCTGGTCCTTTAAACATAGTTGCAATTGCGTTTTCAGCACTTCAGCCAACTCAACTGGAGAATTTCCTCCCACTATTTCTCCCAATGCCTGCAACACTTGAATACGGACCAGTGTATTTCCCTGTGCTAAGCATTCCAACAATTGTGGAATTGCAGAAGTTGCCTGTAAACATCCCAAGGCACGACTTGTTTTCAATTGAACATCTGGATTTTCTGATTTCAATAAGGGAATCAATGGTTCGATAGCTCCGACATCGCCAACAATACCTAAAGATTCCGCGGCTTCCTGCTGTACTAAAAAATCAGCACTTTGGAGTGATTGAATAAGTGCCTCCACAACCTGTTTTCCGCCCAATTCTCCGAGAAGACGTGCTGCAAATTGTCGGATGTCTTGATGAGGAGCCAGTGTTTGACGAGAGAGCAATTCATTACCAACCCGAATATTCTCTTCAGCAATGGCCAAAAATTCTTTTTCTACTTCCGATAATACTGCTGCTTCTTCGCCATTGCCAGGCGTTTCTTGATTATGACTGGCAGCAATTGCTTCAAGTGTGGATTGTGGCCCTTGTTCCTCCTCTTCTTCCAGTTCTTCTATATCCTGCTCTACGGTTTCTGTTTCCGCTTCTGCATCCCCCGCAGTTTCTACAACTGATTCATCAACCGATTCCGGTGAATTTTCTACTTCAGCCAATTCCTCTGGCTTCTCTTCTTTTGGAGGAAGAACTAATTTTCCATGTAGCGCCGCTAGTAAAATAGGTATAGCATGCTCTTGGTCGAGCCGGGAAATGGCTATCAAACTATTCAAGCGAACCAAGCGATCATCATCCTTGAGGGTATTGATCAAAAATGGGATTTCCTCTTTATCCACTAGATTTCCCAGAGCCAGTGCAGCTGTACTGCGATAACGTGTCCCCAATTCTTTTTTCAAAAGGATCGCAGCTAACGATTGCACAGACTCTTTGATCTTCAATTGTCCTAAGGCCTCGATGGCCGCAATGGCGACTCCTGCATCAGGATCATGAATAGCATCCAGCACCTTATTAGAAAATTCCATAATTTTTAAATTTCCTGTTGTTTCTATAGCCTGCCGACGTACGGACACATCTTTGTCATGAAAAAGTGCCAGGAAATTTTTTGTATCTTGTCTCGTCAAAAAATTGGTGAGCTCATATTTTTCGATCAACGCCACTATTTTTTGACGTGCCTGTGGATGTAAATCCTTGAGCAAAGCCAGTAGATGAGGTACGTACTCAGGATCTTCTTGTTTGGCCAAAGCATCAGCAGCAATCATTCGCACAGAAACATCCGAATCCTGTAATCCGCTAACAAAAACTTGTTTTGCTCTATCTGAATTGTGATTTGATAATGCTTTGATAACTCTTCTTCGATGTAAAGGGATATTGATTTTAAAACGTTTGATCAAATGATCTATTCCTTCATCTCCCATAGAGGCCAATGCTTTGAAACCAACTTCCGTCAACTCCTGATTTTCCTCATCATCGATAGCATTGAGAATCGGCATCACCCCTTTCCTATGGCCAATCTTGCCTAAAGCTTCAATCGCCTTCAATTGAGCATCCCACCAGTCATCCCAATCTCCATCCAATTCCCAGACAATTTCATCCCCACGTCCTTGAACCACAGTAATAAGATTATCCACAATATTGTCACCACCAATTTTTCCCAGAGCTTCAATGACCGAAACTTTGACATCGCCCGAAGGATCATGGATATAACATTCCCACAGAAAAGGAATTGCCTGAGGATCTTTCAACAAACCAAGGGCATAGGCCGCATCAATGGCAACATCTTCGTCCTCATCCCTTAATCGTTCTATGAGCGGTGACACTGCCTCATTTGCGCCAATATGGCCCAATGCCTGTGCAGCAAAACAACGATTGGCCTCATTTCCATTTTCCAATACATGAATCAGTGCTTCGATTGTTTTTTCTAAATGCATTCTGATTTTACTTTTCCAAAGTTTTCAAATAATCCATTAAATCTTGAATTTGTTCCTGTGTGATATTTTCTGGTTTTTTACAACTGGTGTATTTATTTCTTTTTTTGTGCACACGTTTTCTCAAGTCCAGCGTTTCTTCATGGTCGGAGCTCCACATTGCCTGAGGGTCTTTCAAAAAGCCTTTTAGCCATTCATCACTATGCCGCTTTGTCACATTCTGCAAACCAGGCCCTACCAATCTTTTATCATCCAGATAATGGCAAGTCATACAATTTCCACCCTCGACACTCTTAAAAAACTCCTCCCCTCTTTTTGGGTCTGCCCACAAGGCGGAAACATATGAATAAACCAATACTATCCCTGTAAAAAAAGCTATTCTTTTATTCATGTTTTCCTTTTCTATATTTTTTTCCTGGGCAATGCGTTTCGCAATATCCAGGTGAGATTGATAAATTTTAGCAAGCCCACTATCAATAATATCTTCATGAAGCTTTTCCTGCTCTTCGAATTTAAACACTTCGCGAGCATTGTTTGACAGGACCTCATTGAGAGAATTGAACATACCATTAAGGTTCGTAACTGACAGTTCTTATTGTTTTCTTTTACGACTGTAAACAATAAAGAGTCCTGCCAAAGCAATGATGATCACAACAACCAGAGCACTGTACAGGTACAAACTTTTATGAACAGGGGTATCGAGATAAAGAAAACTCCAAGCTGACAATGACATGATCAACCCATGTTCCCCATTAGAGCCATCCCAGGCATTGAAAGCGATTAGGAGCATTTTCCCTGCCTCAAATTGCACATCATTCCGACTCTCCGTAAAACGCGGACGGATCATGACCAAACGCCATCGTCCATTTTTCCACTCTGCCTTTCCTTGCACCTGCTGATCCTCTTTAGCCTGACGGCGAATGGCATTTTTGAAACCTTTCGCATTGCTATCTTCAACTGGATTTTGATCTGCCAGTTGTAAATCGGATTTCCAAACCCACAAATTGACGGGATTACTGGTATCTCCACGAAAGAAATAAGGTTTTTTAGCCCCTGTTTGTGATTTCACAGGAAATTGAACAGCAATCGAATCTCGAAAAATTCCAGGTTCCCTGGGAATTTCTTCAATAGCTTTCACATAAGTATTTTCAAACTCTTTAACTTCCTGACTTTCATCATGCTCCCCATCTTTAAAGGGATCATCCCATTCAATCAAAAAACCAATTTCTTTTTCATTGTAAACGGCCCGCACTTCGACTAGGTCAATGGCATGATTTTGCCAACGAGGTTTAGCAATGACCTGCCCGGCCAGGGGAATGTTCAGTTGGGGAAGTGTTTTCCAGATTTCAGCATGGATATCTAAAGGAATTTCCTGATTGGTTTGTACGGCTTTGAGGACCACTCCCTCACTGGGTTTGGTTTGTGCAATAGAAGCAATATAATTGGCCAAATGCCACTGGTCTTCTCCTTTGATATTTTTGATAAAAGAAGGCATGGGCGTTCCATTCATCCCTGTTGTAAAACGCCAAACCAGATCCTCTGGATTTGCACCACCTTTGATATTATACCCTCTGGTTAAATTACGAACTCGGATGGGGTACCCCCAACCATCTTCCATCTGTCCTACGCTACCATCCCCTCGCCCTTCAACACCATGACACTCAAAGCACTTATTTTCGTCATAAATCTTTTTTCCTTTGGCAATACTTTCAGGTGATGAGGGTACTTTAGGAGGAATACTGACCTCCGACGGTTTGAACTCAGGATCTTCAAATTCGGGTGAAAAAGTTTTGATGTAATACAAGACTTTCCAGCGTTCCTTTTCACTCAACGTCAATTCCCAGCGTGGCATCGCCGTTCCAGATAAGCCGAAACTGATCGCACGGAATAAATCCGAATCTGTTGGCAATTCTCCTGTTGGTGTACTGCGAAGTTTATACATCCCCACCGTAAAATCCCGTGGACGAGGATCCAAAAAATCAGCAGCAGGCCCATCTCCAGCACCTTCAATTCCATGACAATACAAACAGCGATCTATATAAATCTGTTTGCCTTCTGCAATGGTTTGTTCATTCTCAGGAACTTTTTTTGCGACATCCTGTGCCCAAACCCAACCAGCACCCAATATTGCCATTACAAAAATTATTATCCACTGCATCATTTAATTACGAATTAAAAATTAAGAATCAGGAATCTTTTTTAAATCAATTAAGGGTTGATTTTTGCTTTCATTGTTTTCAAAATATTACCATGGCGATACAACAAAAAGCTGAAGAATGTTGCCAGAATCATGAAATTGATCACTGCATTTTTTGCAGGCATCAACCCAAAAAATTTCAATGTTGGATGGTATTGCCCTCCCATGCGCAATTGTTCCCCATAACCGGGCTGGTGCTATAAATCTCACGACCAAAATAATAACCAGCAAATGGAAGGAAGAGGAGGGAGACAATAGCAATAAAATTACCAACATACACAAACTCGACAAGTAATGTTGATCGAGTTGATATTTGATGTGGTTTAAACCAGTTTTTTAAAATGCTTCCAAGCATTGTGATGAGCTTGCTCAG
>JANQHV010000093.1 GCA_028282505.1 SAR324 cluster bacterium
TTTACCAATTCCTGAAATTCAATTTTTAGCCTACTTTCACAATGCCGAAGATCAGATTCGTGGAGAAGCCTCATCCCTCTCCTTCTTTTCCAAGGGACAATTTACCAATCCGATGGTGGTTCGGATCGCTTCATTTGGTTATCAGAAAGGCTTTGGCGGACATTTTCACAATGACAATTCACTGGCCGTTTTTCGAGATATTCCGGGGATCATCGTTGCCTGCCCTTCCAATGGAGCCGATGCGGTGCAAATGCTGAGATCCTGTGTTGCTTTGGCTCATCAACAAAAAAGGGTGGTGGTGTTTTTGGAACCAATTGCCCTGTACAACATCAAAGATTTGCATGAAGAGGGCGATACTCAATGGGCGTTTTCCTACCCTGCTATCGAAACAACAATTCCTGTTGGAGAGTTTGGAGTTTATGGTGACAGCGATGAACTGACTATCATCAGTTACGCCAATGGCTACTATTTATCCAGGCAAGTGGAAAAAATTTTGAAAGAACAGCATCACATTGCCACCAAGATCATAGACCTGCGCTGGTTGGCTCCCTTGAACAAAGAAGCCCTAGTGCAGGAAATCAAAACCTCAAAACACATCTTGATTGTCGATGAATGCCGCCAGACAGGATCATTGAGTGAAGAATTGATGTCCATGATGGTGGAACATCTTTCACCACTTCCCATGATTCGTAGAATCACAGGACATGATTCCTTCGTTCCCCTGGGAGAGGCCTGGAAATATGTGTTGCCTGACCAGGAAAGAATTCTTCATGCGGCTTTAGAATTGTTAAAATTGTAAAAAACATTTTCAACTTTCGTCATTTTTCGTTACTCTAATAACTATACTATATCAACATGATGTGTGATCTTTTCGTTATTCCTGCTTGACTGGTGTGCTAGTCTGGCCATAATCCAAGCGATACAACGAAGAGGATTCATACAGAGGATACTAATCACCACAGAACAAAATCAGGCATAAGCATGCATTCCAAATTCACTCAATTGTACTCTGCCTCCATCTCTTTCACAGTGGCCATATTGTTTATGTTGACTGCTGTTGTGTATTTGGGAATGCCTGACGATGCTGCTGCACAGAACATCACAACAGGGAATCTCAAAGAGCGTCAACTGCAAAGAAGATACAAGAAAAACACACCCAGGTATAATGAGTTTGTCGCACGTCGGGCAGCCCACGCCAATCAGACGAGTACCAGCAAGAAAGGATATTCGACAAAGCAATTGAACAAGTACGAGGAGTTCCTGAAAACACGTGACAAAAGAATTCAAAAAACGACTGCTGTTAATCCTGAATATAAAAGGAAAATCAACAATCGCATCACTAGCTTCATGGAAGATTACAGCAAAAAACAAAAGAATATCAGGCCCCCTTCTATCAACAGTGCCGTCGTCCAAAAACAACTCAACCGGATGCAATTGTTTTTGAACAATCAGCAGGAAAAAAACAAAATCGCGGGAATCGGTTCAGCTAATAAAGTTGCTTTGGAAGCCAAAAAGAGGAAAGCATTCACACCACGCTACGACGGGTTTCTGGCAAATCAAAAATCGAAGACCAATAAGCTGTTAGACACAGAAAACCGGAGAACTCGGCTTATCCTGCCCCCATCACCCCAAAATTCAGGGTCATGACCTCCCTATCGATTCTTTCTTTTTTTTCATATAATGTTCAAATTGTTCAAGAGATTGCTGAATGATTTCTGCCAAGGTTTGCCGTTTGAACTCATCTTCTGGAAAGCCGACTCCCAAAAAAACAATCTTTGTTCCCACAATCACTGTATGGCCTCGGCCATGGTAGATGCCATTTTCTTGGTGAAGATAGGTGTCTACCATATCCTCAAAGAGTTCAGATCGTTCCGTAAAGAAAACGTGTTCTTCAGGAGTGATTCGAATATGAACAACTCCTTCCACTCCATAAGTTTTTTTAAGCGTTTGATAGATCATCAGGGCAAAGGGTTGATTGCCGGGGAAAGGCAACAATTCCAGGCAACTCAACAGCATATTTTGTGCTTTTTCGTGAATCCTTGCCTGGCGCAACGCAACATTGGCTCTTTCCCGCAACTCTTCAAAACCATCGAGGGCCTGTAAACGAATCTGGTGCTTTTCGCAAAGGTTCTCTACGGGTTTGATCAAAGAGTGTGCATTACGAATTTCTGTCTTGCGCAAAAACATATCGACTCCATACTCAAATGCTTTATCCCTCGTTTCATCTGAGGTTCTAGCAGTGAGCATCAAGACAGGAATATCCCGACAATGCTGGTATTTTTGATCATCTTTGATCCGTCGACAAAACTCAAAGCCATCCATCCTTGGCATATTGACATCCAGGACAATACAATCCGGGAGTTTTGCAGATTCTAGTGGTTTCAACACCCCCAATGCATTCAGACCATCGTTTGAAGTGATCGTATGATGGCCTTGCCGTGTAAAAAATCGAGTATAGTGTTTACGATGTCGCTCTTCATCATCAACAATATGCACCGTGTATTTTTTGTCTGTCATGTAAACTCCTCTATTGGAAGTGTGAGTTGAAAATTTGATCCCTGATCCAGTTCGCTCCAGGCTAACAACAAATCCCCTCTATTTTCCCTGGCGAGATTTTGGCAAAGCGCCAATCCAATCCCTTTGCCTTCCTGGCCTTTTGTAGTAAAGCCATCTTCAAAAATCGTCTTCCTGATTTCCTGTGGAATGCCAGAACCATTGTCAATCACAGAAACCACCAACTGATCCTTTCGAGTGGACATATCAATGGTAATCTGTTGTTCTTCCTGTTCCCGGATCGCAAATTCTGCATTTTTGAGCAAATTCGTCATGATTTGTCCAATATGAATTGGATCCACCAATGAGGTTACCTTTTTTAGTTCTTCAGGGCAGTCCACATGAAACTGCACAGATGGTGTTTTATATTTTTCCTGCTCGATGATGTCCTGTACCAATCTCCGCATGGAGACAGAAGTCCTTTCAATGGCTTTTCGTTTTCTAGCACTCATGCGGTCGACGATTTCCTGAATAACATTGAGCGTGTCTTGCGACTGATTAGTTTCTTCCAAAAGAGCCTCCAAGTATTGCTCACTTTGTGGAGAAACTCCTGCAGAAAGTGAGGTTTGCAAATCCTCCTGTAAAAAACGCAATTCCTCCAAATGCCCTACCATGACCAAAGTTTTATTGCCTACTTCATGCAGGATTTCACCAGCACGATGATACAGTGCTTCCCACAATTGTTTTTCATGGGCATCTTCTTCTGCTTTTTGAAGTTGGGTCACATCATTGCCAAAAACATGAATGACTTCAAATTCAGAAAGCCACTGAAAGGTAAAGATATAGTAGCGGTCACGAAGTGAAACACGGTGATAGTAAATCTCAGCATTTTGCTGTAACTCCTCCAAAAAATCAGGAGGCAAACTCGGAAACAGTGTCGCGAGATTGGAGGCCAAAATCTCAATCCCAAAGACACTTTCTGCAGATAAATTAGCAATTTCCATTTTCCCTTGAGCCGTAAAACTCATGATTGGAAAAGGAAAAGCTTCTGCAAAACGTGCCATTTTTTGAGCAAGAAACGATTGTTGTTCGGCTTGTTCTTTAGCTGTTTTCAGACTTTCCTGAGCTTCTTCCAACTGTTCTGTCATTTGATTGAATGCACTGGCCAGCGTGAGCACTTCGGTACTTCCTTTTTTCAAGGCGACTCGTTCCCATTGACCTTTGGCCACTTTGTTCACCGCATTCTGTAGTTGAATAATCGGCTTTGTAATCCGGCCTGCCACAAAAAATATGTTGATGAGTACGATAATACTGACCAAGACCACACTGCCTAACATGATTTTACTGGTCAACAGATACACAGGCCCCTGTATTTTATCTTCTGGAATCAAAGTTTGCAGTTGCAAGGCAGGCCAGTTTGGAAAAACAATTTGTTTTTTCATACCAGCCTCCTCAACATTTTGGCTTTCTGCAATAGTTTTTTCCTGATACACCAGTTTCAATGAGACGTCAGGTTGTTGACTGATGATTTTTTCCCAAACCGTATCCCAACGAAATGCCGCAAATAACATTCCTTCGGCATTGCCTTGATAAAACACCGGAATACCAAAAATATAAAAAGTATTCCCGTCCTGCACTTTGAATTCTCGATATACCTGACCATTATCGATCACTGTAGAAATCATAGTATTTTTTTCAAACAGGTGAGGCATTTCCACAAACCAGTTTGAATTGGTTTTGATCGGCTGCAATTCAAAATCAAAAAAACCAATGTGAACTGAGGTACCAAAATCGGTCCCTGATAAATCCTGAATAATCGAAGGCAAGTATTGTTCACGTCCTAACTCATCAATCAAGCTATTGATCAATAACTGGTTTTTTGCTTTATTCAGAAATGCTGATTCCCAGGCTTGAAAAATAGAATTAATTTTTTCTTCCACTCTGATAATACTGACATCGTAGTATCCGTTTATCTGTTTTCGTAATGTTTTGCTGGTCTGTGTCACGACCAATATCGAAATCAAGGTCACATCAATTAAGGTCACAATGAGGAGAGCAATAGAAACAATGGCTTTTATACTGAGTTTCATGGAACTTTCTAGAGAACAACTAGTCATGTAGGGGATGAATAATCCATTTTCCATTAGGCAGTTGGCGGTATTCGGCAAGTGTGAAATCGGAGACATTCAACGCATCATGTTGAGGCCCCTGCCCTGGTGAGAAAGCGGGATCATAAGTTCGTACAATGCCTGTATAAGGCGGTAATGTCTCAAGCATCCTGCGAATGGAATCTCGCTCCAGACGACCCGACTGCTGAATGGCTAAGGCCAGCAAATGGGTCAGATCATAAGCATGGGCCACTCCCACAGGGCTCATGATATCTTCTAATTCATTCACTTCTCCTGGATACAGGCGTTTAGCAGAAGAAAGAATCTTTTGTACTTTTTCGTCATGGTGATGTGCAATAAAAGAGAAAGTTTGCAAAAAGCTTAAATCGATGGTGTCCATGATTTCTTTTCCCACTTGTTGTGGAAAGTTTCCTCCAGTGATTCCCCAATGAGAAATAATGGGCAAACGGCGTTCCTTCTTTCGCAAAGCCATTTGCTCAATGATTGAGGCACCTTCTGGGGCATTGGCAACCAGCATGACCACCTCAGCCCCACTCTGGTAGATTTGTGAAAGCTTGAAAGATATATCAGATCCTTCGGCTCCCGAAGCAAACCATTGAATATCCTGGGGAGATAATCCTTCTTTCTGCAAAGCCATTGTCATGCTTTTTTCGTTGCTTCGTCCCCAGGGAGTTCGCTCCAACAGGAGAGCTACCTTGGAATAACTTTGAGAAAGTGCCTTTTGGATTAAAAACCCTCCTGCATATTCATCTCGAACAGAAAGGCGAAAAATCCAGGGATTATTGGTCACTGGTGTCCCCGCAGCCCAAGGGATCAGATATGGAATCTGGAGAGTCCCTGTATCAAATAGTTGCTTTTTTTCTGCCAATACCACAGGAGTATGTAGGCCACCAAAAACCGCAACGACTTTACGATCTGATGCAAATTGTTGCATGTTTCTTTTCCCACGTGCCGGAATGCCACGGTGATCTTTGGCCACCAGTTCCACCCGATGTCCTAACACCCCTCCAGCACCGTTTATTTCATCAAGAGCCAGTTGAATTCCCTGTTGAATCGCCTGTCCAGCCTGAGCAGAGCCAGAACTCATGTCTGCATTTAAACCGATGCGGACAGTGCGTTGCTCTGCATGAGCTGAAATGCTTGAAAAAGAGATCAACAATAAAAATGCATTGGTTGCCGCTAACTTTTGAATTATTTCGGTTGGTTGCTGAGAAAAACGTTTCCATACCACATTTCGAATTTGCTTTATCAGCGTACCAACCGATGTTAAATTAGCCTTTTTGAAAATAGTTTTCATAATCTTCCTTCATTCTTGGAAAGCACCTTATTGAATTTTTAACTATTTATGAAATTTTTCATTGATCTTACCAAGCTATCAGCAATCAGCGATCAGCGTTAAAAATCGACAATTCAAAGGATTGTCCATATGTGCTGAAGGCTGAAAGCTGATAACCGA
>JANQHV010000126.1 GCA_028282505.1 SAR324 cluster bacterium
CACGCCATAGCCCCCGGGCACGCCGACGTGCCCGGGCAGCCAGAAGGCGCCGAGCGCCGCACCGAGCGCGGCGCCCACCAGATTCAGCGCGTAGAGCACCGGGCCCGCGGCGCCGAGCCCTTCGCTCGTCCGTAGCGCGGCGGCACCGACGGCGGGGAAGGTCGCGCCGTAGAAGGTCGCCGCCGGGAGCGTGGCGACGAGCGCGACGACGAAGCGCAGGGCGGCGAGGCGCGCTGATTGAAGCTGATTTTAATCGAAAAGGCACATCTGCTTACAGTGGACGCATTGGCGAAGTAGTAGCCTCTGAATTATGCACCATTTATGATTCAGGACAAATTGAAAACGACCGTGGCGCTCTAAATGTTGATGATGAAGGAAATTTACCTAAAGAAAGTGTATTGATTGAGAAAGGAGTTCTCACAGGATATATGCATGATCGCATCAGTGCGCAATACTTTAAAACAGAAGCTTCCGGCAATGGCCGCCGAGAATCCTATGCCCACTATCCTGTTCCTCGTATGACAACGACCTATTTGGCCAGTGGAGAATCAAACCCAGAGGAAATTATCCATTCTGTCAAAAAGGGAGTCTATTGTGAATCATTCAATGGGGGGCAGGTTGACATTTCTAATGGTGATTTCGTATTTGTGCCAACCGTTGCTTATATGATCGAAGATGGTCAGAAAAAATACCCTATTAAAAATTTCACTCTTATTGGAAATGGACCAGATGCGATGTCCAAAGTAACGATGGTTGGTAATGATTTTGCTTTCAGTGAAGGCATTTGGACTTGCAGCAAAGACGGACAAAGTGTTCCTGTTGGCGTTGGCTTACCAACAGTCCTTGTTTCTGAATTAACAGTAGGAGGAATATAAATTGTAGATCCTGACTCAAATCAAAAAATCGTTATGTAACGCTATGTCCCTTCAACATATTCCTGTGCTTCAACAGAAAATCCAAGACCATGCGCCCCACCACACAAAAAAAATTTTAGATTGTACACTAGGAGCCGGTGGACATAGTCATGCTTTACTTACCCGGTTTGATCAAGCCCAGGTAGTTGCCGCAGATCGTGACCGAATTGCGCTGACCACAGCTCAAAAAAAACTCCACTTACATTTATCACGGATACAATTATATCATGTATCCTTTTCCCAATTAGGATCCATCTTACCGGATATGGGATGTAAATTTGATTACATCATTGCAGATATTGGAGTATCTTCCCTACAACTGGATCAAAGAGAACGTGGGTTTTCTTTTATGCAGGATGGCCCATTGGATATGCGTATGAATCCTGAAATAGACTGTCCAACAGCAGATCACTGGATCAATAACGCAACTCAAGCAGAACTGACAGATATTTTTCAACGATATGGGGAAGAACGATTTGCTCGGAAAATTGCAGGTGGGATTGTGGAGAAACGCCAAACAGAAAGATTTACTTCTACCCAACAGTTAGCAGAATACGTAAAATCTCTTATACCTCGCCGTTTTCAACGACAGGGTTTCCATCCAGCTACTTTGGTTTTTCAGGCATTGCGCATTGCGGTAAATGAAGAATTAGAAGAGCTACAGACTCTTTTGGAGACTGTAATAAATTATCTAAATCACCAGGGCAGGTTTGCTGTTATTTCTTTTCATTCGCTCGAAGATCGTCTGATCAAGCACCAATTCCGTCAATGGGAAAATCCATGCACTTGTCCAAAAGATCTGCCTTATTGTATTTGTAATTCATCCCCTCTCGGAAAACAAATTACCAAGCGGCCTATTTGTCCTTCTGCTCAGGAAGTCAAATCAAATCCACGCAGCCGCAGTGCTAAATTACGAATCTTTGAATCTTATTGAGAAATAACTTAGCCATGCCGCTCTCTTCCTTCAATACTTCAGATAGTTTATTGGAGCTTGCGCAGTCCGCTTGATTTTCAAGATTTAAAAGATTTTAATGTGAATCCGAAGTTAAAATATTGTGTCATTCCGGGCTCGACCTGAAATCTAGAAGTGCTTATACACGTTTTTTGGATACCCGATCAAGTCCGTATGACAAATTACTTTTTATAATGTACTGATTTTATAATAAAAATTTTAACTCCAGATTCTCATATTTTAAAATCATGTATAGAGTTTTAGGTCATAGATTCCTAAATCTTCTTTGATCTTGATTTTATCAGTGTCCTATAAAGTTGTACGAATATTATCTTGCTAGTGCAAATATAGCATCGATTTATTGATTACTTAATTTCAACAACAGCACCAGCTCCTTCAAGTTTATCCTTGATTTCTTTCGCTTCTTCTTCAGGGATACCTTCTTTTACAGGTTTTGGTACAGATTCAACAAATTCTTTTGCTTCTTTTAAACCCAGACCTGTAATAGCACGAATCTCTTTGATAACATTAATCTTCTTCTCACCGAATGATGTCAAAATCACATCGAAATCGGTTTTTGCTTCTGCTGCGGCCTCACCACCACCAGCTACACCGGCTGCGGGAGCTGCGGCAACTGCTGCTGCTGCACTGACACCAAATTTTTCTTCCAGTTCTTTTACCATCTCAGACAATTCCAAGACCGACATATTTGAGATGAAGTCAATTACTTGCTCTTTGCTGATCTCAGCCATGGTTTTCCTTCTAATTATAAGTTGATTAAATTATTGTTTGGAATCCGCAATTGCGGACAAAGTACGAACAAATTTTGCGGGTACCTCATTGAGAGTACGAACAAATTGCGTGATCGGAGCATTCAATAAGAACAATAGTTTGGCAATCAATTCTTCCTTAGAAGGTAGACTTGCTAATGCCTCCACTTCTGCCTCATTCAAGATAGAAACTTTTCCCTCAGTAGAGAGCAATCCTCCCTGCACTTGCAATTTATCATTTTCTTTTCTGAATTCGTGCACTACTTTTGCCGGCCCAACAGGATTTTCATAACTAAAAATCAATGCACGAGTACCCTGAAATTGATCTTTCATTGGTTCAAAGGGTGTCCCCTCTAAAGCAATTTTTGCTAATGTATTTTTAACAATTCGCATTTTAGCGTCAGATTGATTCAGATCTTTTCTGAGCTCAACTACTTTGTTGGCTGTCAGGCCATTCGAATCCACCAAAATAGCTGAAGCAACACTATTGAAAAGTTCTTTCAATTCTGCCACCGTGGCTTCTTTTGTTGCTCTATCCACAAATACCTCACTTCATAAATGGAAAGTGTTAAGGGAAAACAATTCCCTTTTTCAACGATTATGGATTATCCAGTTATTGAATCATTTCACAACTGGCATGGAATGTAGAGATTGGTAAAGAAAGAGGGGGAAGGAAAAACAAAGGAAGTTTTTGTCTCGGCGGGGTAGCATTTTAAGCCTGTTTGCGACCAGTCCGTTCACAGGCCCCTGCTGTCTTCAACAATCATCTTATGAAATGTAATTTTAGCGTTGAAAAAATAAATTCTTCTATTTTTCAACGGCCCAGCGACACTTTCAGGCCAGGTCCCATTGTAGAACTAACCGAAATATTTTTTAAATAAACACCTTTTGCAGTAGAAGGTTTTAATCGATTCACCGTATCAATAAAAGATTGAATATTCTCTTGCAATTTTTCAACGGAAAAAGAGATTTTGCCAACGGGAACATGCAAGTTACCAAATTTATCGACACGAAATTGTACTTGACCAGCTTTAATATTTTTTACGACATTGGCGATTTCAAATGTGACTGTACCCACTTTAGGATTTGGCATCAAACCTCGTGGTCCCAGAATTTTTCCAATTTTACCAACTTTTGACATCATATCTGGAGTAGAAACGACTCGATCAAATTCAAACCATCCTTCTTTTTGAATTTTTTCAATCAAATCTTCTGCCCCAACATAATCAGCACCAGCATCACGGGCTTCGATTTCTTTTTCACCCTTCGCAAATACCAAAACACGAACCTGTTTTCCAAGCCCATGTGGCAGTGAACAAGTACCACGCACCATTTGATCGGCTTTTCTGGGATCAACTCCCAGTCTTATTGCAACATCCACTGTCTCATCAAATTTTGTTCCCTGGGTTTCTTTGAGTAAACTGATTGCCTCATCCAATGGATACAAAGCCTGTTTATCAATCTTTTCCTGGAATATTTTTTGTCGTTTTGTGAGCTTTTTCATCAAATCCTCTGCTATTTAAAAAACACCAATCTATTTGTGTTTTAAGATAAGATTGGTATGGTTCACATGGAATTCATGCTTCCACTTCCACACCCATACTGTTTGCGGTACCAGCAACTATTTGTTTTGCAGCTTCCAAATCATAACAATTCAAATCAGGCATTTTCACCTTTGCAATTTCTTCCAGTTGATCGACAGATAATGTACCCACTTTTACTGTATTTGGAGTCGCCGATCCTTTTTCCAATTTCAAAGCCTGCTTGATCAAGACAGATGCAGGGGGAGTCTTCATGATAAAAGAAAACGAACGATCTGTATACACGGTAATAATTACTGGAATAATGGTATCCTGACCTTGGGTTTGGGCATTAAAACTTTTACAAAACTCCATAATATTAACCCCATGCTGACCCAAGGCAGGGCCAATGGGAGGAGATGGATTTGCTTTACCAGCAGGCACTTGCAATTTAATATAGCCTGAAATTTCCTTTGCCATAATTTTGTATTAAAAAATATCTTAAAAAATAATTACGCACTTTTAACTTTATCAAATTCAACTTCAACAGGAGTGGGGCGTCCAAAAATGCTAACCAATACTTTCAGCTTTTTCTTCTCGCGATTGATTTCATCAATCACTCCATTAAAATTGCTAAATGGCCCTTCGGTAATCATAACTTTCTGGCCAATGATGTATTCTTCCTCCAATACCGCCTGTTGTGCACCACTATCGATTTGGCTGCATATCTCTTCTAATTCTTTTTCATCAAGCGGTAAAGGCTCTTTTTGAGTTCCCCCTACGAAACCAGAAACACGCGGTGTATTCATGAGCAAGTGCCACAATTCAGGAGTGAGATCTGCCTTAATCAAAATATAGCCAGGAAAATATTTTTGATTGACCGTGCGTGTTTTTCCACCCTTGGTTTTTTTCACATCCTCAGCAGGAATAAAAATCTGCTCGACTAAATGCTCTAACTTTTCTATCCGTAATTTTTCTCGAATCGTTTTTTCTACCCGTGTTTCATATTGGGCATAGGCTTGCAGAATATACCATTTGTAATTAGGATTACTGATGGTTTTTTCTTCAACTACCTCTTGGGACAATTCGTCTTGTTGTTCTTCTGCTCTTTCTTCTTCTGACATTAGGAGACCTTAATTAGAAATCAGCAATTTCATCAACTCTGACAACCCAATGTCAGATATACCTAAAAAAATAGAGACAGAAATGGTCAGTCCCAACACAACATAAGTAGATTTTAGAGTAGCTTCACGGGTAGGCCACTGAACCCTCTTGAATTCAGATCGAACATCATCCAGAAACTGTTTAATTCTCTTAAACATCGTCGTTTTGAATAGTCAAAAATTCATTAAATCAAAAAGCTTTCACTCCAAAAAAGCATTCAATGGCAGGCCAGACAGGAGTCGAACCTGCGACCCTCGGTTTTGGAGACCGATGCTCTACCAAGCTGAGCTACTGGCCTGTCAGTGACACCCACATTGGGATATCTCATTCCCTAAAAGCTTTATTTCGTTTCTTTATGCACGGTGTGGCGCCGATCCCATTTACAATATTTTTTAATTTCCATGCGTGTCGTTTTCTGCTTTTTATTACGAGACGCTGTATAATTTCGACGCTTGCATTCTTTGCATTCTAACTGAATAGTGTCTCTTGCTGATGCCATGGATCCTCAATAAAATTGGAACAGAATGGAGCCTGGGAGCAGGATTGAACTGCCGACCTCTTCCTTACCAAGGAAACGCTCTACCACTGAGCTACCCAGGCTGATTTGCCATTTGATAGAATGACATGAAGCACGATGTTTGACGACAATCGGCTCTAGAGTTCTGGCGGCCTGCACTCCTGAAAATTTTACAGAAAAGATATTTCTGATACACTTTGTGGTGGGGAGAGAAGGAGTCGAACCTTCGAAGGCTTCGCCGTCAGATTTACAGTCTGATCCCTTTGACCACTCGGGAATCTCCCCACAAGCTTGACTTGATGGAAGACATGCCTCCAAAAAGAATTTGGAGCTGGCAATAGGACTTGAACCTACAACCTGCTGATTACAAATCAGCTGCTCTACCAATTGAGCTATGCCAGCAAAAATGGATATTTTTACAGCATTCTTTCTATTCTGTCAATAGAAAATAAAACATCTGCTCAAATTATAAAATAATTCAAGCAGTTTGCCATTGACCATTTAACGGAACAATCACTCTGCACATGAGGCATTGCACGGAATCTAGTCTTAACGCCCCACTACATAGGATAATAGGCGCTGAGTGGAAGTAGCTCCTGCTAGCTTCCCATTTTTCAGGATAGGAAGGTGTTGACGGTTTGCAATTTCCATTTGATGAAACGCAAATGCGATGGAATCGTTCATGTCAATTGTCATGGGATTGGCCAACATGAC
>JANQHV010000128.1 GCA_028282505.1 SAR324 cluster bacterium
AGCCAGTGCCATGTATCATCTTGGTTTAATGTTTCGGGACGGTATAGTTGTTGAGCAGAATCATGAAGAAGCCTTGCAATGGTTCTTACAGGCTGCTGAAAATAATCAGATAGAAGCTCAATTTAACCTGGGATTGATGTACTTGACGGGTACGACTGTCGAAAAAAATATGGAAATGGCATTCCAATGGTTTCTCAGAGCTGCAGAAGGGGGACATGCTGTTGCTCAAAACAATATAGGGTTTATGTACGAAGGAGGAATGGGAGTCCAACAGAATCTACAAGAAGCATTCCAATGGTATCAAAGAGCAGCAGAACAGGAAAATACAAACGCTCAATTCAGCCTTGGGTTTTTGTATGAAGCTGGACGAGGAACAGAACAAAACTTTCAGGAGGCATTGAAGTGGTATTTACGGGCAGCAAGACACGGAGATGCACAAAGCCAGAATAATCTGGGAAGAATGTACGAAACGGGTCTCGGTGGTAGAACAGATTATAGAGAGGCCGCTAAATGGTATCTTGCGGCTGCAAAACAAGACCATATTACAGCACAAGTTGCTCTGGCACAACTATACGAAAACGGAAACGGGGTCAAACAGGATTATGAGCTTGCAATTCAATGGTATCAGCGAGCTGTGGGAAAAGGGTATCCTATTCCTGCAAAAAACCTTGAAGAGTTAAGACAGGCTCATCAAGAACGAGAACAAGCATTTGAAAATGCCCGACGAATCAATACGGTGCAGGCCTATAAAGCATTTGTCGATAAATACCCTGGTACAACTCAAACTGAAGAAGCATTGCTCATTCAAGAGTTTTTTTCAATTGGCCCAGAAAAGATGACCATCCAGGATTTGATTCGCTACAAAAAAGCAGACCAGATTGATGATTTGGTACTGGCTGCTAAAATTAGAGCGTCTGATAGAGTATACCGGAACTTTTCTGTGCCAAGAGATGTGAAAATTCTTCAGTCTGTTGGTCTCGGTGCTCCTGTCATTGCAGCTATGATTGAGACAACTGCTAAACAAAAAGGGCTGCAACGAGGAGCGTGTCGGATCGGACAAATTGTGCGTTTCAAAAAAACTTTTGTTCTGACAGGATCAACAGGGATCAACTATCTGGACATGCTGAATACTGTATTGCAGGATTCTCTTTTTGAAGAATGGTTTGAAATTACCTATATCGGTGTGGTGGATGGGTTTACCAGGGAGGGACAGGTCAAAGTCAAAGTCATCGTCGACAATGCAGTTGTCACCAAAGGAAGGTTTTTTTCTGGGGAAAACAAACGGAAACAAAAAAACGAAATCGATCAGGCTGTTGGGTCTGTTCGGATTTTAGATGAAGAAGTGTGTTCATCGGATGATTTTGTACTAAAATCAGACTATCAAGCAGAAGCCTTCCGGTTTGATTTATAAAATGAATACTTAAAGTGAACACTTTTTGCCTATTTTACCCTCTCATTCCTTGACTCTCAATATGGTTACCCTATTCTTTGTACAGTTGATTACTTTCTGACAAAACCAAACAAATACTATTGAATAGGGACATCATGTTAAAGCGGATATTGTCATTTCACAAATTGATCATATTGTTTTTAACCATTTTAATTGTTGCTTGTGCGGCACCAGAAAATCAATTCCAAGAAGGAGATGGCACTGCTACAATAGAGTTCGTTGATCGGTTACGTTCGACTGGAGCTTCTGTGGAAGTGGGACAAAAAGGATCTCTAGATGATTGTTTTGGAATCGGATCACAAATATTGACGGTCAATGGCCAAACGGTTCAAGTCTTTGAATACAGTTCTATAAAAGATGTTAAAGATATCGCGAATAGTATTTCATCAGATGGTTACAACATTGGGCATGGAGGAATGATTTGTCACATTGATTGGGTTGATACCCCTTATTTTTATAAAAGGAACTTGCTCGTTGTTTTATATGTAGGTTCTGACCCATCTATTTTGCAGTTACTTGAAAATGTAGTAGGAAAACCATTTGCTGGAGGATAGAGCCCAATCCTCATAATTTATAAATAGAGATTTTCGGACCAGAAACTATATGATGGGACTGCATGATTTCTTTTAAAGGTCCATGAGGATTTTTCTTGTTGAGATGAGTGAGTAACTGTTGATAAATTTGATGGGTCTTGGGGTATGGTTGAGGTTTTAAAAAAGGTCGAATGTGTTCAGACGACAAAAGGACATATCCACTTGAGTTGAGGAGCGTTTCCCAATTTGGTTGTGTAAAAAATTTTCTTTCATATTGCACATGATGATTGGGCAAAAGCTGTGGAAATTCTTCCAAGGGACCCAGCATCCAAATAGTCTCGTTGGGTGGGATATGATGTTGAATCCACGATCGGGTAACTGTTCGAGTGTCTGGACCATCAGCCCGGTTGTAATAAATAAATGTTTTCTTCATATCAGGAACAACCACAGCAAAGGCTGTTCCTAGCATTACATACATCACTATTTTTTTATAGTGCTTCAGAAAAGTTTTTTCCTGAAGTTCCTCCTTTTTTTCAAAGGAGGGTAGGGGGATTTTGAAAAAACTTTTTTGGATCACTATATATGGAGGAACCTGCCTACACAAAAAATCTCCAATTTTTCCCAATGTGATCCCGGCTCCTAAATAAAGTAGAGGAATGATCGGTAAAATATTTCGGTCAAAACGTGTGGTTTGCCATAATAAAATCCCTCCTTGTATAATAATATAGGAACCTAAAAACACTGGAATTTTCCAGCCATATTTTTTTTGCATGAAAAAGAAGCCTGGCAAGGAGCCTAATAAGATCAGATAACCACCTCCATCTTGGACAAGATAGGACCAATAGAAAATGGCGTTCTCCCGAAAAGAACCTTCATGGCCTAAATGACCACCTTGATAATGAACAAAAATTTTTAGAATTTCGTCTAAAAATTGATCTAACCGGAATGGTAAAAATGGAATCGCAATCCAAAAGCCAAACATTGAACTAAGAGCCAAAATCATAGTGTGTTTTACTGATTGAACAATGTTTGGATAATTGTTGAGAAATATCAAAATAGCACAACAGATTGCCAACACGCCGACGTGATATTTGGTTCCTGCAGCAAAACCCAAGCTCAAACCCCACAAAACCAGCATTCGATTCGTCCTGTTTTCCAGGTAAAGTAGTGCTAAGTAAATGTTTAAAGTGACAAAAAAGCTAACTGCGGGATCAACTCTTCCTTGATGGGCAAAGTGGCACATGGCAAAATTACCACTCGCTAATAAACCAACGACCAGTGCAGTTGATCGATTGGCCAACTTCACAGCAATTGCCATCAAACATATGATTTGAAGAGTACTGAGTAATGCCATCAACCAACGAGAACTGTATAAAGCATCAATGTAAACAATGATTTCTTGCAGAGTAAAAGAGCTGAAAATGTATTGGATTGTTGTCGAAATAGCAGCGAGTTGAAATGCCATGCTGGGCCAAACTAATCGCTTGGGACTGAAGTAATCCGGGTGCCGAACCATTTGTTCAACCTGTCGTTGAAAAAATCCTTCATCATGTGTGTACAAATAAGGAAGTGCGTAGTCTAACTTATAACTGCGAAGCAAAAGTGCGAGTAGAACAATGAAAAGCAACCAGAGATACCCTTGCTGTAATTCTTTCAAGTCATATCTCAAAGCGTAAAAACAAAATCGGAAGAAGCGATAAATGACAAAATAAACAACAAAAATTAACGTTAAGCTAATTAGAGAGAAGATATACTCACTTCCAAATTCTGACGATTCTGTTTCTATAATTTTGAGAAACAAAAAAATGGATGTCAGACCAATGAAAATCGTTATCCCTCCCCTGAACCAACGGGAATCATTATAAAAGTCATTCACCTGTCTTTCCAAACTGCTCGATTGTCTGTTACTTTCCATTTGCTAATCACTGTGCCGATATAACACGTTGCTTTTTAGTTGTTTGAAAACAGAAACTGCCAGTTGCATGCTGCTTTCTTCTTTTACAGAAATTCTGATGAATGAATGATCTAATCCAACAAAGTTACTGCAATCTCGGATAAGTATTTTTTGCTGAGCAAAGGTGTCGTAGATTTCGTGAGAAGTATGCTGATGGGATTTGATCAACACGAAATTGGTCTCTCCTGGAAATGGTTGAATTCCTGGGATTGGAACGATTTCTTTGATGAATTCTGTTTTTGTCCTTTGGATTTGGCGGGCCAAATCAGCAGTATTGGCACCAACCAGTTCTTTTGCGACCAATTGTGCTAAAGAGTTGACAGACCATGGGGACATCAAGTCTCGGATTTTTTCATTCAAGGCCAGATTAGGAGAAAATAACCACCCAACTCTCAATCCAGAAATTGCAAAAATTTTCGACATAGAGCGAAGCACAACCAGATTGGGCAAATCCAGACCCACCAAAGTAAAAGGAGTGTTTGTTTCAACAAAGGGCAGATAAGATTCATCTACGACAAACAAAGTGTCTGGAAAGCGTCTCACAAGATAAGCAATGACCTCTCTCTCCAGTAAGATTCCAGTCGGATTATTGGGATTACATAAAAAAACAACCTGAGCGTTTGTTGCTAATTTACAAAATGTTTCTACATTGAAACCAAAGTCGTGCTCTTCTTCTAGAATCAAATAATTTATCTTACATCCGTAACACGAAGTGCATCTCTCATAATCGGAGTAGGTCGGTTGTACGATCAAGACTGTTTTGGACGCATAACAATATCCCAACCATTGCAACAGTTCGGTTGTTCCTGCACCACAAATGAAATGAGATGGAGGGAGTTGGTACTGTTCAGCTAATTGCTGAAGTAAGGATTGGGAATAAGGCTCTGGTAAATGGTGCACTGCCTCTAAATGATGTTGCAGCAGTTTGTAGATAAAATCTGGAGCCCGATAAGATATATTACTGCTCAAATCGATAATTTCCGATGGCTCAACTCCGAGTTGACGGGCGATTCCAAAAATATCACCACCATGAGTATATTTGAAGTGAGTCATATAATTTTTACACGGTCAAGAATTGGTATGTGGTGGTTTGAGTATATTTTTTCCAGGCTCCAGTATGATTGAAGGAAAATTGGGATGATTCGGAGAATCTGGAAAATGTTGGTTTATTTGATATCAAGGCTGGTAACCCCATCCCAGTTTTCGTCACATCCCACTTTCAGAAAATGTTGACAACGCTCTAGATAAATCTGGGCCGTTTTATCTTCTGGGATTTCAGTGATGCATTGTTGAAATAAAGTTTCTGCATTTTTAAATTCCCGATCCTGGTATAATTGCCAACCCTCTTCAAAAAGCTTAGCTGTTGCTACTTTTTTTTCCAGGATCTCCATTGGTTCTCCATCCATAACAGAATAGATGACAACAGGTTGTGTTTTTCCTTTCACCTGAACGCGATCAATGTAGCGAGTTGTGTATCGTGAAGGATCTTTGAGCCGGTAGTAAGTGTATTCGCTGATAAGTAAAGGAGCTCCGTAAAATTTTGTTAATCCTTCCAGACGAGCAGCCAGGTTCACTGCATCACTGATTACTGTGCCTTCCATGCGGTTATGTTCACCAATGGTTCCCAACATCAAATCTCCCGTATTGATGCCAATACCAATTTGTAATGGTTCGTAGCCTGCTTTATTTCGACCAACATTGTATGCTGACAGTTTATGAAGCATTGCGATTGCAGCTTTCACTGCATCATCGGCTTCTATATCAAAAAGTGCCATAATTGCATCACCAATGTATTTATCGATAAAGCCCCGATGATTCCGGACCAATGGACCTATTTGACTGAGATAAGAATTGAGAAGTTTGAATGTTTCTTCCGGAGTCATTCTTTCTGAGATTGTGGTAAATGAGCGAATGTCAGCAAATAAAACCGACATCTTTTGTTCCACATTGTTTCCTAGCTCCACATCTATGATATTCTTTTTATTGAGATGCCTCAAAAACTCACGAGGGACAAAACGTTCATAAGCCCGGTTGGTGTATAATAATTCTCGTTGTGATTTGTGCAACGCTTTTTCTTTTTGTTTGCGCTCATTGATTTCTCGTTGCAGTTTTTCGTTAATGGCTTGTAAATCAGCAATGCGTGATTCTACCCGCTTTTCCAGATATTTTTCATATTCTCTAGCTGCCAAAGCTGTTTTAATTCGTGCCTTAAAAACTAGCTTACTCATAGGCAGTTTGATGAAATCAATAGCGCCTTCTTCAAAACTGTCGACTAATAGTTGTTCATCGGCTTTATCTGTCAACATGACAACAGGAATGGTTCGGTATTGTGGATGGCGCTTCAGTTGTCTCAACAGACTCAGACCATTAATTTTCGGTAGGTTATGTCCCATTAAAATCAAATCAAACGATTCTTTTTCCAAAGCAGGAAACAAAAACCGGTGTTGAGATATCAACAGAAAACGATGGCCAAAATTCGTCAGATATGTTCGAATTTTCGTAGTAATTTTTGAATTATCGTTGACTATTAAAACTTGAGACATTCACTTATTTTTACGAAATGTTGATCGATTACAATAGGAAATAATAGATTTATTAAGATTTCTGATAATAGAAGGAAGGATTTTATGAGGAATGATGTTAAAATTCAAATCCGATTACATCCTGATACAATTTTTTTCCATGCTGTACGAGTGGATCATCTTCAGAAAAAATGGAAATAACTTGTTCAATTAACAATTCAAGCCGTTGTTCATAGTCTTCCAGTTCTAATATATGAAAAAAACGCTCAGCAATATTGGAGGGGCTGGGCAAATTTTCGGTGTTGAGTAAAGTGGGATCATTCACCGCGTTTTCTATTTTTTGAAAACACTCTACCAACCTTCGAATGTGAAGAATATACTCTGTTACCATCAACGAATTCAACAAATATTCAATCTGTTCTTCTGAAATATTTTCAATAGATGTCTCATCAGATTGTGTCAGTATTTCTTTGCAATTGGAAACAATCTCTTTTCCTTCCTGGTCTATGCTCGCAAGAACAGGTTCTGGAATAGATTGTAATATTCTCTGAATGAGATCGAGTGAAATAGAAGAAGATTTCAAATGATTCCACTTGGTCGTTTGACTATGCTCCTGTGTTTGTGCCAATGTCTTTTCGATTTCATTTTGCTGCTCTGGTTCGATCAACAAAACACCCCAGCATACGAGATTGATTAATAAACCAGGACGGAGTGATTTTTCAAAAAGGCGATTCACTAATTGACGGCTGGATTCCAGTTGTTTGGCTCCAGTACTTGGACAAACTTTTGTCAAAACAGACAGTGTTTTTCCTTCAAAATAAAAGGAATTCTGTTTCAATATATCCTGTAGAACATAAAGTAATAGAGGTGATTCTGTTTCATAGTGCAAATTATTTAAACGGGTTGCATCTGTAGTTTGTGTCCTTAACTCTTCCAGTAATGCGTATTTTTGAAAACATTTGTCCACCCACAAGCTTCTTTGGTGGAAGGGTTGGTTCATATTCTTTATTTTAGACTGCTCTTCTGTAGTGAGTTGCCAGTTGGCTTCGTATGTTTTCAAGGTTTCTAACAACTTGAAAGCATGGGTATCAATTTTCATACCTTGCTGGATCTCTTCTTCCCACTTGTCCAATAGTTTTTCTGGATGATCTTGGGCTCGCAATGCTTTTTGTTCCCATTTTTGTTGCAACATCTTCAGTTTCTGTTGAAACAGATGAACTGTTTCTGGAAGTAATAATAATCGTTCTCCCAACAAGGTCAGAGAATCTTGATCCGTATCAGCACCATCCGTGATCTCCTTTTGTATCTGGGATGCTTGAGTGAGTTGCTGTTGCAGGGATTGCATTTTTTCAGCAAATGGTATGGGTTGTACTGAGGGACTTTCTTGCTTTGCAGCAGCAGTTCTGGTATTTGCTTGTTGTACCGAGATCCTTTGAGATTGATCAGAGGGTTGTTGGTTTTGCTTTGGTCTTGGTACAGGAATTGAGGGCCTTGTGGGAAGTTGCTTAGTATATTTTTTCAATAAATTGCCAATTTCCTTTACCGATAGTTCGTCTTCTCGTTCTTCCCAGGATTTTCCCTTGAGCAGCTCCTTCCAAAAGGATGTTAAAATGGGTAGAGATGTGGACAATTCAGAAAGTTGATTGACCATTTTGATTTCTTGTTCTGCCCCTTTGATTTTATTACGTATTAAACCAACCTCCTTCTTTATTTTAAATTTTTCCAAAGTTGCCAGAAGAGGGGCAACTTGTTGGGATCGACTGGTTTTTAAAATACTTTCAATCTGTTTAGAAGCAATCCATTTTTGTTGATGCAATTCCATGAGCAATTGCACCAAAGACATCCTGTTTTGCAGTTCTTTTTTGATATTTCGTATCCCTTGCTTTCGCAATACGAGGAACAATTTTGTGCTCAAAAATTGAAACTCGTGTAGCATATCCAGGCGGCTGATCATCATGCCTGTTTTTAGAGCCTCATCAAATTTATTTCCTTTGGTGGCAATAATCTGTACAAAGCATAAATAGCTAAAGCGGCCTTCGAGGACAAGATCCACTAGCTCCAGTCCGACTTCGCCCCGCCGTACCAGGCGGTACACAATAGGAAGTATGGCATTCAGCAGTTTTTGATGTTCCTCCAGAGTTTGATTAGGGTTTTGTCCCTCCTCCATGCATTGAAGGAATTTTTGCAAATCTTCATCATAAATGTGATCAAAATGTGTCAATGATTGAACATGTTCTATTCGTTGTTTCCACTCTGCCAGATCAAAGCGGTGAATGACTTGACGCAGTCCTTCTTCTGTAGGATTCTTTAGTAGTTCCTGGATAATGGGATCTCGAACCAGAGAATAGCACTGACGTTCTACTTCGAGCAACTCTTGTAGGTCATCTCCCAGGGCGAATGGCCGATCGCGTAAACTTTTCAAATATGGATCTGCGACAACAAACTGTTTCAAGAGGAGTTGAATCTCCTTGATAGGGTCTGGAAACGCGACTGGGTGGTCCGTTAACTTATTCAAATACAAAGCACGAGTTAAATCGTGAGTGAGTGATTCTGTGAAAGCACGGATGGTTTTCTCAAGTTCTGTCGCATCTTCTGATAAAATGTTATGGTCGTAACAGTATTGCTTGAATAGATTTTTGATGTCGGTATTTATCATTCGTGACTCTTGATAGAATTATTCTTCATCTTCTTGAGCGGCCCGTTTACTTCGCTTCAAATCTTCTTCATATTGAGCCCTTCTTTGTTCCAATTCAACCATTTTATTAAAGCGCTGTGTCAGATCTTCCACCATACCCAGTTGTTTTGTTTTTTGATAAAGGCTGACGAGTTTTAGAAAAACTTCCCGATCGGGTTTTAGCCTCAAGGCATCTTCATAGAATTCGATGGCCTTATGAGGTTGGCGACGACTCAGCTTGCGGGCTTCTGCAATCCTTTTCTGGCGGTGTACTTCTTTTTCCTGTGCCACTTCTTCTGCTTTAATGGCAGCTAACTCCTCTCTCAATAACTTGATCTTGGGATCATCTTTTAACATTTTGTACACATCCAGCAGACGTTCAACAACGAATGACGTGCGTTGGATTTTACCTGATAGTTCTAAAAAATCTTTGGCACCAGCAAATTTACGCTCGTTAATTAAGACTTCTGCCTTTTGTAAAAATGTCTGATTCAGCTTTTGAAAAATTTTTCTTACTTCGCTGTTGTCTGGCGAAATCGTTTGAATTTTATGAAAAGCGGCCAAGGCATCGTGGTATTGTTCCAGTTTGATATAGATATCACCAACCTGGCTGAGCAATTTGACCGTTTCCTTTTCTGACAGAATGATCTGATAAATTGTTAGTGCACTTGCATAGGTTTCTTCCTGATAGTATTTATCACCAAGTGCACGAAATTCAGACATGTCATAATACCCCTCTGACTTGTCTAATAAAATTTTTGTTTGAATGAAATACTTTCTTGCCAGCAGAGGGTTTCCCTGTTGCTGGTACATGAAACCTAAATTAACAGTGGTATATCGATTGTAAGGATGTTTACCCAAAAAAGAAATCAACTTCCCTTCATCTGTTTTACCTTTTCTGCGAAGAGCATTAGCCAGTGCCACAAAAGCATGCAAATCTTCAATTTCTGGTTTCACAAAAGAGACACGGGTGAATGCTCTCCAGGCTAGATCAGGCATGCCATTTCGCAAACAGTAAAGTCCTAAACTGCGAATCAAGGAAAATCCTTCTGCCGATTCTAATTTTATTTTGGATCGGACATATTTAAAAATCTCTATCGGGTTGATCTCTATTGCTTTTGGCTCTTCTTCTTTTTTTTCCTCTTGCTCTTCTTCTTTTTGATCTCCTTGCAGTTCGGCTTCGACACTTTCTTTCCAATCTGCTGGTTTTTCCTGCTCTGTTGATTCTGGTTCTGGTGATTTTTCTTGCTCTTTTGATTTTGACTGGGAAGTGGTTGATTCTGATGCGGGTGGCGTTTGTTTTTGCTGTAAGATTTCTCTCTGAAGATCCTGGAGTTGTTGCTCCCCATGTTCATCATCAGGGAGTTTATAATCAGTCATGGATTCGAATTCAGAGATTGCAGAAATGATAGAATTGTCATATAGATCGCTGCGGGCCATGGTTGCCGCTATACTATAAGCCGCAATTTGGTTATCAGGATCATGTTGGAGGCAATGTTCATATAATTTTTCTGCTTGTGTAAAATCTTCTATTTTACGATAGGCATTTCCGAGTAAAATGGCCATTTCGGTATTTTCAGGTCGCTTTGCAAGTAAATTGGACCCTACTGCAATCAATCCAGCATAATTTCCTTCTGCCATGCATCGTTGGTATATTCCTTCCAGTGTACGCCCTACAGCAGCCTGGTTGATTTCCAGTGCTTTACTGAACTCAATCATGGATCGTTCATAAAGCTGACTATCCATTAATTTTTCAGCTTCAGCCAGATATTGATCGATTAATGCGTCACTTTTTTCCATGATAAATTTCCTCTGGGATTAAACGGTCAATTCAACATGTGAAATCACATTTTTAGAATAGCATGTATTCGTTATCCTTGCACGTTCTCGGCCAAATTTACAGGTATTCTACGGTTTCTTTCTATAGAGAATCATTTGATAAAATTTACTGGATTCACTCAAAAAATGAAAAAAAGAGAACTTTTTTGAGTGAAGCGTTACTACCTTATATAAAAGCTATAGTATTTCATACAATCTACAACTGGAGTATCTAATGAGAAGCAATCATATAAAAAAGAATGTCAATCACGAATTTATAGAAGTTGCCATTAAAAATTTTTTGGAAAAAGGAGGACAAATTACTGTTCTTCCACCACAACAAAACCAAACAAAAACAGTTATCATGGGAAGCGAATGGGCCGCTTATGAATCACTGGGAGAATTTTCTTATTAGAGAGCCTTTTATCAAATACTAGCAAGTAGGATTTGGGGAATGTGGTAAGCAGAAATTATAATGAGAATGATTTAGAATGAATAGAATTAATATTTGATATCGAAGGTTCTCTTTTCCCCTCTTTGTTTATGATGATTCGATATGACTCAGTGCCTCTTTTTCAGTAGAGCAAATGGTTAGAACAGAATTAAGTCCTGTTAATGTGTAAGCTTCCAAAACGTATTCTTTCAGTTGGCAAAGTATTAGAGGCATCTGGCTTTCTTTTAGTTGTTTGAACAATGCGATGGTCAGACCGATTCCTGAAGAGTCAATGGTATCGACGTCCTTCAAGTTGATA
>JANQHV010000646.1 GCA_028282505.1 SAR324 cluster bacterium
ATGTGATTTATGTCACCTGACCAGCATCAAGCAGCACTCTTTCGACCAATTCATGCTCCTGGACGAAACAACGATTTCCAATCTGGAATTGTTTGAAAGTCATAGCGGCAATCCATCCCATACTCTCTATGGAGTGCTCAAACAAACGGCGACTGCAATGGGGGCCAGGCTGATGCGGCAATGGTTACGACAACCATTGCTGGAATTAGATGCCATCAATCAACGCTATGATAGCATTGAAGACTTTCATAATAATTTTATCTTATGTGAAGAGCTACGCACGCAACTGAAGCGCATACAGGATCTGCCAAGGATCGCTGGACGGATCAGCCTGCCTGTGGTGGGGGTTAATGACCTGCTTGGCTTGAGAGAATCTTTAGTGCCCGTCACAGAACTGCCACAATTCGTTCAACATTTTCAATCTCACCTGCTGAAGAAAATTGTAGCAGAGTTTGATCCTTTGGAAGACGTCTTGGAGTTGCTCCAACAACAACTGTTAGAAGCCCCTGCTACCAAATTGCGAGAAGGCGGCTTCATGGCCGATGGTATTTCAGCAGAATTGGACGAACTGCGCGACCTTTCTCAAAATACCAAGCAGGTACTCAATCAGTTAGTGGAGAAGGAGCGGGAGGCAACAGGAGTGGGAACCTTGAAGATAGGGTTCAACAAAGTGTTTGGATACTATCTGGAAGTCAGCAATGCGTACCGCCAGGAAATCCCCGATCATTATATTCGCAAGCAGACGCTGGTCAATGCCGAACGTTACATTACCCCTGAATTAAAAGAGTTGGAAGAAAAAGTTTTAGGCGCAGAAGAACGTATTTGTGAATTGGAATATGAATTGTTCCAACAATTGAAACAATTGCTCATTGCTCAGATTGCCCGCATTCAAAAAACCGCACAGGATATTGCGGTGATTGACGCTCTGGCCAGCTTTGCCTATGTCGCTGAAAGTAATAATTATCGACGCCCTGTTTTACATCCTCTGGATGGTCCACGAACGTTGATTCTTTCTGGAAGCCGGCATCCTGTCATTGAACAAATTGATTTTGAGGAACCCTTTGTGCCGAATGATGTGGTACTCAACGACATCGATCAGCAAATCATGTTGATCACTGGGCCCAACATGGCAGGCAAGTCAACGGTCATGCGGCAAGTGGCTCTCAATATCCTCATGGCCCAGTGTGGATGCTACATTCCCGTCAATTCTGGAGAATTTTCTATTGTTGATCGTGTCTTTACTCGAGTGGGAGCCTCTGATAATCTGAGTCGTGGAGAAAGCACCTTCATGGTGGAAATGAATGAGGCCGCAGCGATTCTCAATAGTGCTACCGACCGAAGCTTGATCATTCTTGATGAAATTGGCCGGGGCACGAGTACCTTTGATGGAATAAGCCTGGCCTGGGCGATTGTGGAACACCTCCACGAATTAGGCTCTTTGACCATGTGCGCCACCCATTACCATGAATTGACCGCTATTGCTCAGCAACTACAGAGGGTCAAGAACTTCAATATTCTGGTGAAGGAGGAAACAGACCATATCGTCTTCATGCGCAAGATCGTTCCAGGAGAAGCCGATAAAAGCTATGGGGTGCATGTGGCCAAACTGGCCGGTTTGCCAGCGAGCATCGTCAATCGTGCTATGGAAGTGATGGATGAACTCGAATCTTCCTCTCTGGAAGCACACCTGCCCAAACCAGCAGTTTCCGGTTCTGCCTCTGACAACCCTCCTCCCGAAACACTGGAGGAATCCACTCCCTCTTACCATCCGACTGCAACCAATGTTCAACTGGATTTTTTTGCTGCCGACTCTCCCTATATTCAAGAACTCAAAGAACTCGATCTGAATAACATGACCCCCCTTCAATCCTTGACTTATCTTCACGATTTGATCCACCGCATTAAAAACTCGTAACTTTACACAAGGCACAAAAGCATCAGGCACAGAGGTACGCAGGAGAATGGCTGTAGTGACAAGTGAGTAAATTATTTTTTGGGGTGAGCAAGCGATTCATAAATTCCACAAGAAACAACAATAAAGCCGCCCAGCAAAGTCCTCCAGGTCGGAATTTCCGATAGAAAAATTGTCGCAAAGATGGTGGCATAGAGAGGGACCAGGTTGGTGATGATGCTGGCAGTTTTTGCTTTGAGTACGCTCAGGCTACCCACAAAGAGGGAATGGGGCAAGGCAGTGAAGAAAACTCCTAAAATCAGGAGAAACATCCAATCTTGTTTCTGTATAGTAGTGATGTTCTCATCGAGGAATGGGAATAAACAAAGAACCACCACCAACAGTTGGTAAAACATGATTGTGGTGCCTGGATAATGGCTGACATATTTACGGCTGAGGATATTGCGAATGGCAAACAAAAAGGCTGAAAACACTCCAAACAAAATACTCTGAGTGATTTGATTGGAAAGTGTGAATTCGGGCATGATCAAAAAAACACCTAAAAAACTGATGCCCGCCATGACGATGTCCTGGAACTGGAGACGTTCCTGAAAAAAATAGGGTTCCAATAACACGGTGATGATAGGATAAGTGAACATCGAAATAGCACCCACGGCGACAAAAGCCAATTGTACCGAATAAAAATAGGTCACCCAGTGCACTGCCAGTATCACTCCCAGTCCAATCAGTAAATAGGTATCTTTGGTAGAGGCTGGTCGAAGAGGCCTGTTCTTCCATTTCAAAAAAATGAATAAAATGAGTACGCTGATGAGAGAACGGCCAAAGGTAATCGACAAGGCAGACATGGCGATTAATTTGGGAAAGAGGGCGGTTCCTCCCATCAATAAAGCGGCCAGATTGACTTGCAGGATTCCTTTTTGAGTGTTGTTCATGAAAAATGAGATATGCTGATAGTTGATCGTTCAGACCGTTGGTGCATGTTTTCGGATGTACTCGTTAAATCGTCCCACACTCATTTCCCGGCCATGTTCTTGCTTGAGCAGGTGATAAAACTCACATTCTTCACAGTTTTTCAACTTGTCTTGATAGGTGCCCTGGATATTCCCACCACAAAACGTCCCTGTCACATAGACACAACCTCTGCCTGCATTAGTTCCTCCCAAATATCCATCTGATCGAGTAAAGGCTGCCGCAGGACAAACTCCCAGTTCCTTAACTTTGACTCCTCCTTCTTCTCTACCACATTTTTTAAATTCCCAGCAATTTTGTGGAGAAGAGCATGTCATTTCCTGAGGCTTCGGAATGTGTTTAGGAATCGTTACCTTGGTTGCTTGGGAGCGAACTTTTTTTCTAGGTTCAGCAATCGGAAGAGATGGTCGAACCTGGGCAGGAATTGCAATTCTTCTCTCCTGGCCAATCTGAAAGAAATCAACGGCATTTTGGAGCACCTGAGCCTGAGCGGACAA
>JANQHV010000228.1 GCA_028282505.1 SAR324 cluster bacterium
CACTCCATCTTTCTTTTTGACAATTTTGAGGAGAATCTGATCACTGCAGAGAACGATTCCGTGCCCCCCATCGGCCAGGATCATGAACTTCCCGAACTGAGTGATTCCACGCTGTCCTCATTTTTAGCAGAATTGATTTATTCGGGCAAAACCCGGATTTTGATCACCAGCCGCTATCCCTTCAGATTGCTCAAAAACCAGCACCGCAATTTCACTCATCTGCAGCTCGGTGCTTTGTCTCTGGCGGAAACCAGAAAACTGATGGAGCGGCTGCAAGGCTTGCAATCTTTGACTCTCCAGGAGCGTCTTCAGGTGTTGCAAACCCTGGGTGGCCATCCACGCACCCTGGAATTTCTCGATGCCATTCTGAGAGACGGAACCTTCACGTATGCCGATGTGCAAAAGCGCCTGAGCTACCGCCTGGATGAGCAAGAACTGGATGCCATCCAAAAACAAGAAAACCTTTCCGCAGACATCCAGGCCTCTGTGACCCTGGCGGCCCGTGATTGTTTTGTCGATCAACTATTGACCCGGCTTTCCGCAGAAGAGGCCCAACTGCTGTATAATTTTAGTGTGTTCCAGGGGCCTCGTCCTCAATCCGCCTTCACCTGGTTGGCCCAAAAAGAGAAACTCTCTGTGGCGATAGAACCAACCTTGAACCGGTTGATCCGGCTTTCCCTGCTCCATCAAGAAGGAAAACACTACACCGTTCATCGCTGGACCGCCGATTATTTCCGGCAGGTGATGGGCGATGAGCGTTGGAAACAGGCCAATATCATGGCTGGAGAATATCTGTGTGAACCTAAACAAATTTCCCTGGATGATGCCATCGAAGCATGGAGACATTTTCTGGCAGCCGGCGATATGGAACGGGCCGACGAGGTTGCCATTCCTCTGGAAAATCAGTTGAACGTTTGGGGAGATTGGGAAATGAGCAAGATTGTCTGCCGCACCATGCTGGAAGCCACCGAGAACGAACTGGAGAAACAGGCCAGATGGTTGCATACTTATGGAAATCTTTTTTATCAGCAGGGCAATTATGAAGAGGCTAAGGAATTCTACAAAAAATCCTTCGATATTTTTGAACAACTCGGAGATCTGAGTGGGACGGCAGGCAGCTATCACAGTATAGGAATGATCCAACAAGATCAGGGCGATTATGAGGGTGCCAGAGAGTTGTACAAAAAATCACTCGATATTTTTGAACAATTGAGAGATGTAAAGAGGATGGCCAGCAGTTATCACCAGATGGGAGTGATCCAACAAGATCAGGGCAATTATGAGGGAGCCAGGGAGTTCCACAAAAAATCCTTCGATATTTTTGAACAACTCGGAAATTTAAGTGGAATGGCGAAATCCTATCATCAGATGGGAATGATCCAACAAGCTCAGGGCGATTATGAGGGAGCCAGAGAGTTGTACAAAAAATCACTCGATATCAAAGAACAACTTGGAGATCTGAGTGGGATGGCCAACAGTTATCACCAGATGGGAATGATCCAAAAAGATCAAGGTGACTATGAGGGAGCCAGGGAGTTGTACAAAAAATCCCTCGATATCAATGAACAACTTGGAGATCTGAATGGGATGGCACAAACCTATCACAGCATAGGGGCAATCCAACAAGATCAGGGCGATTATGAGGGAGCCAGGGAGTTGTATAAAAAATCCCTCGATCTTGCAGAAAAACTTGGAAGTCTGAAGGGGATGGCCAGCAACTATCACCAAATGGGATGGCTCCAACAAGATCAGGGCGATTATGAGGGTGCCAGGGAGTTGTACAAAAAATCACTCGATATCAATGAACAACTTGGAGATCTGAGCGGGATGGCTAGCAACTATCATCAAATGGGATGGCTCCAACAAGATCAGGGCGATTATGAGGGTGCCAGGGAGTTGTACAAAAAATCCTTCGATATCAAAGAACAACTAGGAGATCTGAGTGGGATGGCACAAAGCTATCACAACATAGGGGCAATCCAACAAGCTCAGGAGGATTATGAGGGAGCCAGAGAGTTGTACAAAAAATCACTCGATATCAAAGAACAACTTGGAGATCTGAATGGGATGGCGATTAGTTTCGGGCAGATGGGAAATCTGGCATTCCAGCAGGAAGAGGATGAGACCGCATTTGTTCTGTTTGTGCGTGCTTTTCTCATCTTTGCGCAGTTGCAAGCTCCCTATGTGGAACAAGCTCTGGATGATATGTGTCAAGTTGCCACTCAACAGCCTGGATCGTGGGAAGGCTGGCTCACCACCGTCATTGACGATGCATCCACTCGCTCTCACGTGGCAGGGCTGATCCGTCAGCAACTGGAAGCGCCGGATGAGCCAGAGCAGGCTGAGGCGATGCTTGCTCAAATGAAAAAGGTCTATGAGCAATTGGGAGAAGCGGGGTTCATTCAATTTTTCAAAGAACAAACGGGGCAGGACGTTCCTGCTGAAGTGCTGGAGCTTTTGAGGAATTCGTGAAATCAGAGGACATGACACTTATTTTTCTGCAAAATAATTAAAAATAAGGAACGTGAGAGAAATTTTAGCTATTAGTGACCGAAATTAATCATGTCGTTCACTATGGTAGCGCCGGCCTACGTGCCGGCTTTTTTGCCGCCGTGTAAGGCGCGGTCAGCCGATGCTGCGCTACCGTTAGCTTGTCGCCAATTTAACATTCTGTAGCAAGCAAAACCGGAAAGATCTCAACAATAGATTTTTCGTCCGGTCGGCGTTCCGATTTTTTGTGAGGGTCCGACCTTTCGGTTTCGTGGGCTCATCAAATTCTTGTTTCAACTGAGATGGGTAGCTTTAAGGCACACTCAATCGAAACAAAGGACGCAGTTTGACTCCAACGAAGTTACCGGGAATGGCACAGGCAATCCAGACCCAGCCGTGGAGGCTGGAAGACGCAATCCCACTGAAAAAAGCCCCGATGTTGCAGCCATAGGCCAAACGTGCCCCATAGCCCATCATGAGACCACCGATGATGGCTCCCAACAGCGACATGAATGGAATGGGAGCAGGACGTTTTATTTTTTTGCTCATCCAACCAGCCAGTAAGGCCCCGGCGAGAATACCGATGTTCATCAGCGAGGTGTTATCGGCCCAGATGGGTTGCAGCAGAGCATTGGTTTGAAAGCGGCCACTCCAAAATCCACTCTGAGCAGGGTCCCACCCCAGCAGCGTCATGAATTTGGCTCCCCAGAGTGAAAAACCCCAGGTGATCGACCAGGCGTGTCCAGCCACCAGTAAGGTGACCCAGTTCAGCAAAGCCAGCAAACTACCACAAAGCAGCAAAGGCCACATACCTTTGGCGGTTTGACGGATCCCTTTCCTGTTTTGCCAAACAAATTTCCGCAACAATAGATAAATGAGCAGCAAGCCACTGAGCTGGGCGAAGGTGGAAGTGAACCAGCCGTACTGTTTGCCTAAAGAAATGGTTCCGATACCAGGCAACTGGCCCCACCATTGTAAATTCAAACTGCCCGCAAAAGCACCCGCACAGAAAAACAGCAAAACTAAAATCATTCTCACATTTCCACCACCGGCCAGGAATAAGGTACCCGACGCACAACTGCCTCCCAGTTGCATCCCAATTCCAAAAATGAAGGCGCCCAAGGCCATGGAAACACTCACCGGAGCCAATGCTCCCGATACCCTATTTCCAAAAATTTGTCCTTCTGCCAAAACCGGAGCAAACAAAACAATCGCAATCGCAATCATCAACAGTTGTGCAGTCACTCCTGAAATGTCTCGTTCCGTGATGGCCTTGCGATACGCTCCGGTGAAGCCAAATGCTCCTTTGAACAGAGTCACCCCCAAGGCGATGCCAATGGCAAACAAAGCAAGATGTTTGAAACCCAATGAGGCGTGAAGGTACCATCCAAATCCGGCTAAGCCAGGAATGAAAAACAGGGGGAGCATGGTTATCAATCGTTTAAGAGTAATAAAAATACTAGCCCAGAAGCTGTGTTAAAAATATTTACTGTCACGAAAATTTGTTAAAACGAGCGACTTTTTGGGAAATTTTAGGAAATTATACCGCTACATATTTAGATCATAGACATAGGTTCCAGCAGATTTTGCAGGTAACTTAGAATGAAAGCCATCATCACCGATATGGACATTAAAACTTTGTTCATCATCGGTATTGTTGTAAATGACTAAAATAACTTTGTCTCCATCTTCTGATAAAAAAGCGACATTCGGAAGAACATCGTCTACTTCGTTGTCATTTTCATTTTCATTTATGTATGAACGAATCCTCTGTGAACCTGGTCTAACATACTTTGACAAATGCGCGATCAGATAATAGGACACATTGTACTGAATATCTTTAAAATCACTGGAAACCGTGCCTGCCCCCAAACAGTCAGGACAACTTCCAGCAATATGATCTTTAAAAATGGAAATATAATTAACAACATCAATTACTGGATTGCCTGGAGAACTAAGTTTACCACTATCTATGTAAATATCTGACACAACGAGTGTGGGCCCCATATATGTTCCGTTGTCAGTACACTCTATAGTATATTCTGGTGTCGCCAATAGATTATATTCCAGGACCACACTGGCCCAGTTTCTTGGTGCACCGATGATGATGTTATTCATGTGCCAAGATAAATCGTCAGAAAAATCACTACCGTTTTCGGTCCATATCTCGGTAAAATATATTTTTTTATCTGGGAACGCGTTGTAAACATCACTCAATTGATCTATCGTCCCACCATAAAGATGAAACGCTGAACCATATACGTATTGGTTGGCATCACTGTCACTCAAGATTGATATAGGATAATCGGTGCCACTTTGACCGCCATCTATTTCATCGTGTGAATTAGGATTGTGATCAAATATTAATATTTTTGTAGTGACCTGGTTCTTCTGGAATAGAGTCCCTAGTACATTGACAAAATTCGTTTGATCGGCTGCGCTCATATACATTGAAGGATAATTATAAACATGCAAAGGCTCGTTTTGTATTGATAAAGCATATACGGGAACGCCGTTTTCTTCCATAGAGTCTACGTAATTTAGCAAATAGCCGGCGTATGCCTCATAAAACTCAGGTTCAAGGTATCCGCTCATATATGCGGGGTCGTAATCATTTGAACAGAATGACGTAATAAACGTTTGTATTAACGCAGCCGCATCAAGCGTGCTATTGACAGAATAACTATAAGAGCCTTTCATCCAAGTGGGAGCAGTCCATGGAGCGGCTATCACTTTAATCTTTGATTCACTCTGATCCGTTGGGTATTTGTCCAAAATAGATTGTAACATCGGTAAAAAGCTATTTGAATCTTCACTAGCGTGAATGTCAAATGAGCTGTCACTAGAATCTTGGTAGGTATAAACAGACGTATCCAAATCGCTTGCTCCGACACTGACTCGAAGCATCGACACGCCAATACCATCTGAGTCGGTTTCAAAAAAACTATCCATCATACTCTTCCGAGTATCCTCATCCATTGATGCCATCAAGTAGGTACTGGCGCCGTTTAACATGAAACCAAACCCTTCCATCGTTTGGTAAGTAGTCGTGGTCACTATCGTGATATTACTTTCGCCTATTTTATAGCCAAGATAGGTGTCACTCATATTTTCATCAAATTTTTCACCCGTATCAGGATTTGTAATTCTACGTATAATTGTTTCATTAGCTGAAAAAAAGCTCAATATAGAACAGTCTGAGTTTGAATCAGTGGTATGACTTCCGTCTTCAGAGTTGATGCTCATACAACTGCTGTCTTTAGAATTGTTTTCGGCGGTTTGAATGTTTCTTGATGTAGTGGTTTGAACGTTTCTCAGTGTAAAAGAATATACAAATTTTCCTTTGTCGTTTTTATAAATAGAAATATGCTTGAGTTGTGAATGGTTATCTATACCCAGCTCATTCGTTGCGTCTTCAAGTAAATTTCTAAAATAATATTGATCAGTCGGAAGTTCAGAGAGTGCGAACTTTTGATGGGACGGCAGACTCATATTGCGTTGAACAATGTATTCATGATTTGCTAAATTACTATGGGTTTTTACTAAAGATAGATTGTGTTGGTCTGAGTTGAAAACTTCCCATTGATAGTGTTGTAATTCATGCGGTTGTTGGACAGTGGAGGCATCACTATTGTATATGGTAATACGTGCTAGTGAATCTCCATAACTGTTTATTATATTATTAGCGCTAGCTGACTGAAATTTTTGAGTGTGAGTTGAAACTGAGGCTTGATCACTTGAGAGGAAATCATCACATCCAATACACAAACCTACTATAACCAAAGCTGCTACTGCTATATTTGTTTTCATACGAACCTCCTTCTTCTAAGGTACAAAATAAGAATTTGATGCTTTTCTCCTAATCTTTAGTTGGATGAGTCTTCCATTACGAATACTTGGTATAAGGACTGAACGGAAACACCCAGTCCTTACTAACTCTACGCCATTGCCGGGAACACAGGACAAATAGTCGATGACGACAACATTGCTGTCCCAACAATTGAGTAGTTCCGTAACGTTTTGAACTTACGAATAACTTGTTTGTGTGAGTTGGCCGTTGGTGTCTAAAATCCATGCGACACTTTGACTGATATTAGAGTTACCTTGAATATTTGGAGCATTGGCCGACCACCCATCACTTGAACAATGGATATTTGGACCACTCTGCCAAATGTAGAGGATCAGGTTATTAGATTGAATCTGCATGTGGTGTGCAGAAAACTGATCTGCACTATCGCACCATGGAATCCAGGCATTACCGACCGTTTGTGTGTCCTCGGAGCCAATGTTTCGATTGTTCCCCGAAGACTCCGTGTTTGTGAACTGAATCTCGGATGAATAGAGATTGGTTATAACTTGCAAGCCTGTAACTGCGCTCATATTAACTCCTGTTCAAGTTGAGGTTTGGATTGTAAAGATAAATGTATCTAGAAATGCCATCACGAGAATGACCTAGAGTAAGATACTTTACGGTTTTGGATACACTTTTAGAACATCTTTACTTCTCCAATTTGCATGCCATAGAAAAAAGTCAGAATTTTTTTAATTAAAAGCCATTCTTTTTCCTATTCAATCTCAACAGAGAATCAGAAGAGAAATCCTTATTTTCTTTATCACCCAGGAGATCGTAAAGGTTACTCCCGTTTGCTTCAGATGATGCCAGCACCCTCTGGATCGACCGCCATTCGTTTAGACGAGAAACTAGAGAAGCAGTCCAATCTCTATCAACAAGAGTCAAAATGACACACATGAATGCTGTTTTAAACGGGCTTAAATATCTAAGTTTTTGAAATTTATAAGAATTTTGAAAGGTGGGTCAAAATGGGCTAGACTTTTCATGGTGGGTCATTTTGACGAAATTTGAAGGGAAGGGGATATTCCTGTATATCAACTGAGATTAAGAACCTGTTTGAAAAAACTGACTCTGCTGCAAAACTGCCTCATTGGTGTCTGTTTTGAGAAAATTGTCGTTAAACAGGCTCATTATTCGCCTTAAATTTTTTCAAAAATCCGCTCAATGAGATCGATTTTTCGAGACAAACCGTCCAAGCAGGTTCTAAGCGGTGTATAGCTTTCAAAAGGAGTGTACTAAGAGATCTCTGATTTTCCATTCTCCTTACTAATTTTTTCTCAAAATATCAACTATCCAAATATTTGCCCTGTAATTTCTGTTCGGCAATGTGGAAACACATTTTAAAGGACAAACCGTAAAACACAGTGATGATAGCAATCGCATTGGAAGGTCC
>JANQHV010000303.1 GCA_028282505.1 SAR324 cluster bacterium
ATAGCACTTGCAGGAGCGAGCAAAAGCCATGGGGCATATTCAAAGAACAACCTGGCTTGTGAAAGCATAGCTCCCCATTCGGCTGCGGGAGGTTGAACACCCAAGCCCAAGAATGACAGTCCGGAAATACTGACAATGATATCGCCCAATCTTAAGGTTAAAACGATGATAAGCTTGGACATCACTTCCGGGAGAATATGGCCGAAAATTATTTGGGGCCAACTCATTCCAGCCTCCCAGGCAGCGATGACGTCCGGGCGATTTCGAGCCGTCAAAACAAAACTTCTAACCAATCGGGTATTGAATGCCCAATGCGAAATAACCATTGCCAAAACCAAGTTTCCAAATCCCGGCCCCAAAATACCAACTATCGCAAGGGCAAAAACCAAAGAAGGAAGCGCCAGAATGATGTCAATGGTTCGAGTAATAAACTGATCAATCACCCCTCCAGACAGTGCTGCCGTCAGTCCCAGAAAAACCGAGATAATCAAAACCCCTCCAACAACAAGCAATGCGGCCCCTAATGAACGACGTCCACCCTCAAGGACTCTGGACAAAACATCCCGCCCAAACTGATCGGTTCCCAACCAATGGGCTGCTGTGGGAGGTTTCAGTTTTGAAGAGTAATCTACTCCGGCTGGATCGTAGGAAATGAATAATGGTCCTAAAATGACTATAGCAAAAATTGAGACGAGGATTATCAACCCAATAATTTGAGTCGGTTGGCTAAATAGTTTTCTCATTTTTCTTGAAGACGAGCACGGTCTCTATTCCCATCGATGACCAATTCTTGGATCGATCAACCATGAAGCCACATCAACCAGAAAACTCATCGATACATAACAGATCGTACTGAATAAAGCATAAGCTTGAATAATGGGCAAATCTCTGGCTGTTATTGCTTCGATCACATAGCGCCCCAGTCCAGGCCAGGTGAATATCGTTTCAACGATTACCGTTCCACCCAGCAATGAACCAAGAGTAATGCCCATTGCGTGCAGTAAAGGAATCGAAGCATTTGGAAAGGCATGCCAAAGCAGAATTCGATTTTCTGATGCGCCTCTTGTCTCGGCTGACAGTATAAAGGGTTGCCCTTTTGCTTCCAAAAGGCTTGCCCTCAGCAGTCGAGACCAGGTCGCAACAATATCAATTGCCAGCACAAGTGCTGGAATCCAGACTTGATTCATGTTCCCGTCAAGTACGACTTGCCCCCACCTCAATGCGATTATCATGAAATGGATAAATAGAAGCGCAATGACAAAAGACGGCACAGCCGCTCCGAAGAGACTGAGTATTCTTAAGATGGTATCGGGCCATCGTTTGTGCCATTTGGCAGCTAAAAGCCCAGAAGGAATCGCCAACAACATCGCCAAAAGAAATGAGGTGCCTGCCAACTTGAGCGTTGCCGGCAATCGCTTGAAGAACTCCTGATGAATCGGTTCACCTGTTTGCCAGGAAAGACCCAAATCCCCCTGTACGACATTTGAAAGCCAAATCAGAAATCGATTCCAGAGCGGTTTGTCCAAGTTTAAAACTTTATGCATTTCCTCTATTTCGGCATTCGTTGGCTCAACGATTCCCTGTGCCTGCAAAATCCTTCTTGCAGGATTCCCAGGGGCCAATGGCATAATTGCCCAAATGAGAATACTGGCACCTAGAAGTGCCAATATGGCCTGAGTAAGTCTCCCATTCAGTGAATTAAAACTAAATATTGTCATGATCTGGTGGAAACGATTGCGCTAAGGAGCTGTCTCCCAGGTGATATGACGTCGATAGCTGGAGACCTGATAGTTTTTCCATTCTGGTGATGTCACAACCATGAATTTCTTAAAAGTACTGGATAAGATATAGACTTGTTCATCAACCAAAATTTTCTGCGCCTGGTCTAACAATTCATATTGCTTTGACACATCCAGTGTGGTTTGCAGTTTTTCTGCAATCTCATCAATCCTTTGATCGTTGATTCCGCCAAAATTCCAGTCACCCTTTGTCGTAAAACGTCGTATGAATGGTTGAACGTAGTCACCAGTACCGGAGAGAGAGCCTGTCAAACCAATGGAACTGTCCCAACCAAGTAAATTTTCTTTTTGAAAAGCTCTGGCATCTTCACGGACATCCAGTTTAATATCCATCCCTATTTTTGATAGTTGGTTTTGAATAGCAATACTGACCGTCTTCACTTCAGGACCACGGGGGTTGAACAGGATTGATGCGGTTAAGGGTTTGCCGTTTTTATACCGTATGCCATTTTTTCCAGGTTTCCATCCTTCCTGATCCAGTAGTTGTTTTGCTTTTTCGGGATCGAAGTGTTGGTTCTTTACAGCATAAGGTAAATCATATGGATAAATCCCTTTTGCTTCGGCAAATATTCCCTCACTGACATCTTCAGCAATTTCCCGGTAGTCGATTCCCATACTGAATGCCTTGCGAATATTGACATTATCGAAAGGGGGTTTTCTTAAATTTATGTAGATCAGGAGAGATTGCAGGGCTTTTTCAGATACTTTGAAATAAGCATTCTTTTTATGTTTTAGAGTGAAGGCCGCTTCAAACGGTGGGTAAAAAGCAAGGTCGGCTTCACCACTTTGAACAGCTTTAATCCTCGCTTGTTCGTCTGGGACCACCTGAATTTCAATTTGTTCCAGCGCTGGCGTTCCTGCCCAATAATCATTATTTCGTTTTAACTTAAAGTACTCCGGATTATAGGAAACAATCTCATAAGGCGCTGTGAAAGCGCCAGCTCCCACGATTTTGGACATATCACCATTTGCGGCTTCCATTACTTCCGCTTCATAGACAAAAAGACTCGCGTTTCTTGCTGCCAATGCATTGGGAACACTGGCATTGGGGCTTGGTGTTTCTATAATCAGTTCCAATGGCCCTGTGATTTCAATTTTGCTACCACCCAAAAGGAGCTGAGCACGTTTGCTCTTGTCCAACTGGCGTTGTATGGCAGCCGCTGCGGCTTTTGCATTCAGTTCTTTTCCATTTTGGAATCGGATTCCTTTACGCAGGGTCAATTTCCAGCGGAGTGAATCTAGACGATCCAATGATTTTAAAACATTGGGCACAGTATCACCATTTTCCGTTACTTTCATGAAAGTATCCGTCGCAGCCCAATCGAATAACCAATGGGAACCACCTTTAGCCGGATCAATACTTGCGCACTTATAGGAGTTTAAGATCTTTAACGTTTTGCCATCCGAGGCAGCAAGGATTCCTGAAGGTCCCAAAGTTAAGCAGAGGGTAAATAATATCATAACGATTAAAATAATTCCTTTTGATTTCACAGCAATTCTCCATAATATTTGAGTTGAATAAAAAAACTGGTATGCACTTAGTGCCATAATACTGGGTTAACAATCTTTAAGACACCAAAGTTTCTGGAATATTTAAGCACTCAAAATTACTTTCATCGAGCTCTCGCAAATACCGAAATGAGTATACTCCTGTGTTGTGTCCATCTGACCAATAAATTTGTATTGCGTAATTACCTCGATACTCGCATTTGCGAATGGTGACGGTTTTCGAGATACTTTGTGGATCCAGTTGCCGTTCTCCCGTCACTTCATTCACACATTGCGCGCACGGGCAGGCACACCTCAAACGGTAAAAGTCTAAATGGCTTTCATGTCCATCCCTCCAAAGGATATACAGGTCTTCTCCGATCAGAATCGTTTCTGGTTTTCGCTTCTTGAGTTTTTGCATCACTAATCCTTTATTTCGCAACAATGTTGACAAGTTTCTTCTTAGGGTTCATCACAGCAATCACTTTTTGGACGGTTTGCCCTTCAGTGAACCTTTGCTTTTTCTATCAGTTCATGCCGACTGACACAGACCGCATAGCCCGTGAACTTCGACATTCCAACTTGAAGGTGTAAAAGTGTTTTGTGCTGTTCCATCTCTTATAACTTTTGGCAACTCACTCACAGGGATTTCAATCACCAAGCCGCAATCATCACAAATCATAAATTGACTACCGCTATGTCTGCAATCCGCTTGACATACAACATAAGCATTCAGGCTCTCAATTCTATGAACAAACCCGTTCTGCAGCCAGAAATCAATTGCACGATACACCGTTGGAGGCTTAGGTGATTCAATCACTTTTCCTAATTTCTCCAATATTTCATAGGCACCCAAGGGTTTTCGGCTTGTTGCAACAATCTTGAAGACTTCCATTCTTGGCTCAGTCAGCCGCTTCTTCTGTTGAAGACAAAATGCCTTTGCTTTGTCTATGATGTTGTTTTGTTGAGGAGTTTTGATTTTCTTCATAATGATGCTTTAGTACTCTGTCCCAGAATAAAGGATGATCAAGCCTCATTAGGATGGATGGACCGTTCAAAGCAGCATCCGGTGTGCGATGGAGCAGCCCCTTCGGTCCTCCACGAAACACAGCAACATCCCATTGATTTATAAATTGAATTGCTGAACAATCTTTCACGATTTTGTCATTCGGCTCTCCATTCCTATATGCATGACGGTTGGCAGCCTCATCCGGTAACCATTCTGTTCCTTTTCCAGCATAAGTCACCAATACTCGCAGTGGAACACTGTCTATATGATAACGGACACATCCTCGCTGTGAACCAATCGAGAAGCAAGTGGAATCTTGACCTAGTGTCTCGCAGAATGATCTGGAGACTTCTGTCATGTCAAGAAGCCAACGCTCATAGAAGGTATTCCTTTGTATCTCGACGGGAATCTCCTGTTTCAAAATCTCCCGAATATCTTCAAACGCAGACTCTTTAAAAACCTTCCCACCCGTGCCAAACTCCACCCGCATCATCAGCTCTGAGAAAAAGGATTCAGCCTTTGCGGGTACGTCACGCTCCACTATTCCTAGCTGTTCATTATACTCGGCAAAATTCTTGAGCAAATCAAGGTTCTTGGAACGAATTAAACCTTTTAGCTCTCTATCTCTTGAAAATTCTAAATCTCCTTGCCTGGGCATTTCCCTCTTTACTCTTGTAATTTCAGTATAATCCATTAAAAACTGTTATATTATAACACTAAAACAGTCAAGAAGAAGATTCCAAAGGAATTTGAAAAAGTTATGACAATCAAGAAAGCAACCTAAGAAAAGTGTCCTTGAATCCTCGACTACCTCATATTATTCTTTTACTATTGAAAATAACGCTTGATCATCAAAAATAAAGTAGATTCCAGCAAAGGCAAACAAAGATGAAACGGCAAGATGGCAATATCCATTCCCAACAGTCT
>JANQHV010000342.1 GCA_028282505.1 SAR324 cluster bacterium
ACTCCAAGCTTGTACTGAGTGGAAACACACAAAGTGGATATGATTCCATCAACCATCAAAAGAAGAGGACTGAAAAATGACAAGTTTGGCACTTGAAATGACATTAATGGAAGCAGCAGCTTCTGGAAGTATAGAGCAGGAAGATCAGTTGGCTATTGAATCACTGGTTGCAGGAGAAAAGATAGAAGAGGCACTAAATCTTTTAAAACAACGCAGGATTTTTTGGATAGAAATAGTCGTTAACGAAGCATCTGCTTATTTGAAGGAAATACAGGCCGTGTCTGGAAGAAATGATCCTTTCCTGGAAGAATCATTAAATAAGACCGTTATGTCTTCACGCTATATCTCAGAAATTCGAAAACTTGAAAATCTCATAAAAATCAATGATTGGGAATGTTAGAAAAGAGCCTGTTAAAGAACATACTGGAAATTGTGAAATTGAAAAATGTTAAAATTTCTGTCAAGGCACAGTTTATCTACTAGAGGTTTTTATGGAGACTTTATTTGAGCAAACTCAGGCAGCCATTTGTGATCTCCCCAAAGAGCAGCTAATCAATCCGTGGGAGAGGGAACAATACGATTCTGGAAAAATTCTGTTAGTGGACCACCAACCAAAAAACCTGATTCCTTTGGAACAAGTTTTAAAAAATGAACAATTCCATATCTTTAAAGCAGTTTCCAGCAATGAAGCATTAGCCTTGAGCTTAAAGTACAAATTTGCAGTAATTATCATGAATGCCCACATGCCCATCATGGACGGTGTAGAAACTACACGAATTTTAAGAAGCCACGAAGAGACCCAGCACATTCCTGTTTTGCTGCTCACTGCCGCTCCTCTTGAAATTGCCAGGGATAAGGGACCTCACTGTCTAAAAGAATTGGGGTATGTCGATATTCTCATTAAACCGGTACACATCTCTATCTTGAAGGCAAAAGTTCAATTTTTAGTTCATCAATTCCTTCAGTTTCACTCTACCAGGCTTTTCTCAAAGAACCTCATGGCTTACCGTGAATTGGTGCTCTATCTTTCGCATTTATTAGAAGAACAAATAGATGAGCACAATCACACTATTCAAAAACTGTTTCAATTGTATTCTGAAAAAAAGATTCAAGAGTTGAAAACATTCATACAATCCCTTGCATCGGAGGATCAACAAGTTACTTCCTTGATCTCTTGTTTATCCAAAGTTGTGTCATTTGAAAGCCAGTTTCACAGTAAAGAACAAAGGAGGTAACGTGTATCCATTGTAGTAAGTATTAAGGCATTTCAAAACCACACAAGATCATGTTTATCAAGGAATAAGACATACTTTCATCTAAACCCCAAAAACAAAGGAGAAGACAAAATGGAAAATTTAGCCCTCAAAATGACGTTAATGGAAGCCGTTGCTTCTGGTAGCATTCTACAAAAAGATCGACAAGCTATTGAAACACTGATTGACAAAGAAAATACGGAAGAAGCTCTCGACATATTGAACAAACGTCGCAATTCATGGTCTGAAATAGTGAGTTCAGAATCATCAACCTACTTGAAGGGAGTTAACGAAGCGCATAAAACGAACAACACTGCTCTGGAAGCGACCCTAAAGAAAGCTGTTATTTCTTCGGGGCATGTTATGGAAATCCTGCGCCTCGAAAAACAGTTACGAATCAAGCAGGTGGGAAGGTAAACAGACCATAATTTGTTGTGAGAAACTATTAACTGACCAGAAACATTCAGCAGATGGCTAAAGACTAAGCAACCAAACAGGAGAATAAAAATGATTGCGATGAATAAATTTTTTATGATTGTAGCAACGGTTGGACTGTTTGTCGCTTTTTTATTGCCATGGAAAGAACCTTATCTGAGTGGAACCGTTCTGTATAAGGAATTTCCTCTTGTGGGATTGATTCCACTCCTGGGTTTAGTCATGGTGATATTGGCGATATTGAGGAAATGGTTCGAAGTGACCGGAGTGATTATCGGTTTTCTGACTATTGGCATCATTCTATTCACGATGTATAGCATGCCGAAATCGGTATCCATTGGACCTTATTTAGGATTGTTTTCTGGCTTGTTGATGTTGATTTCGAGTATTTATGTCTTAAAAAAGAAACGCTCCCGTCGTTACTATTTTATATCCAACCTTTGGGTAGAATGAAACAAAATAGAAATAAAAGGCAGGGGAAGGCATAAAGGTCACAGGAAATAACAAATAAAGTTACACATTACATTAAAACTGAGGAATAAGGAGAGCATATGATTGATTTACACATGATTTTAGAAAAATTGGAAAACCATCAACTGTGGTTGATCTCTAGTGGAAAAAAAGGAGAACCTGCTGATTTCAGTTTTGACAACTTAAGTGGTTTGAATTTATCAGGCAGCAATCTCAAAAAAGCCAATTTAAGTGCGACAGATATGGAAGCAGTGGTTTTGGAAAATGCTGACTTGCGAGAAACGAATTTCCAGTCTGCTCACATGGAAGAGGCTGATTTATTGTGGGCCAATTTGCAAGGGAGTAATCTTGATGGTGCAAATCTGAGAAATGCCAATTTAAGCTTTGCTTGTTTAGACAATTGTTCTTTAAAAAACACGGATTTGCGTGGTGCTGACCTCAGAGGAGCGGCCTTGAACAATGTCAGTTTCCTGGATCTTTAAATATAGCTTTTCTCAACAGCAAAAAACCTGAAAAGGTAGGCAGCTTGAATGATGAAAAGTATTCAAATAAAGAAGTCTGCCACGATGCTCATTAGTGGTAAAATTATTCGCGACAGTTGCGAAGTATAGTCTAGAAGAAACTCAACACCCCCCCCAAAATGATTTTTGGTTTCTTGAATTCCTGATCATTGAACGGATGAGCAATTTCTACTTTCAATGGGGTCTGTAACAAAGCCAACGCATCTACTTTCCACAAGAGCCCCACCCCCAGATTCTGTCTTTGGGGTGATTGATGAAACGGATTTTTGTCTGACCAGAGCTTACCAGTGTCATAAAAAAGACTTCCCTGCACACCCAGAGACGAAAGGTTTCCCCATTGAGCTTTGGTCAGGAGAGGAAATTCAAAATCAAGCCGCATGGCCAGCATCCGGTCATCGCGTAAACTGGTTTTTTGTGGATATCCTCGTAAGACTTTAGGCCCTCCAAGTTGGTGTTTTTTATTTCCTGGGGAAGTTCCAAAAGTGTTTGCAAAAATCCAGTTCCAACGCAAACGTCGACGAAATCCCATATTCAACAGATGAGTGATCCGACTCTTCAAAAGAGTATAACTGAAATCTGCGCCCAAGAGGTGTAAAGGTTGTTCTAGACTAAAAGACCAGGAAGGAAAATAAATATTCTTAACACCATAATGTCCGGTGTGTTTGACAGTAATATTGCTCGTATTTCCAGTTTCATCGGTATCAGAGTCTGAGCTATCTGATCCACCAAAAAGGACTTCTCGTTTGAGGCTGGTGGAAAGGGTGTAGGATAATTTTTCTTTGCGACTGGGTGTGACGTATTTCAGAGAGATTCCCTGGGTCCGAATCTCCTTAAACTCAGAAGTTTTCAGACTCAACTGGAGATTGCTGTACCAGAATTGTTTTCGAGTTAATCCAAGACGATAAAGGAATCGTTTGTTTTTATCTCCATAGCCAGGAGCGACCTGAATGGAATAAAGACGACTCAGATCATTATCCAGTCCAACCCACACTTGCTTGCCATCAATTGCGTTACTGTCTACCTGAATTTTCCACAGCGTCATCACCTCTCTTTGTTTTTTCCAATCAAACGCAAAACGAATGCGGTGAAAGGTGAAAGAATGATTATTCCTTCTTTCTAGTTCCAGGAGTTGTTCGTCCGGATCGAGCGATATTTTATCAGGAGGTGTATCAGAAATGAAATTCACCGTTTCACGCTTTTTGCGTCCTTGAATACGTTTCTTCAAAATCTTTCCACTTTCTGTTTTAATTTGAACCTCAACTGGCATGATGGCCTGATCCAGGCGCAAAACCGTCAATTGTGTTTCATAGAGACCATTTGGCAACTTTTGAGACACATGAGGCCCGATGGCATAATCCATTTCTTTGGTGGTGTAAAACCATTGTTCGAAAAACCAGTCGAGCTGTTGTTCAGAATACATTTGCATCGATTGCCGAAAATGACGTTCAGTGATGATCTGGTAGCGATGATTGCGATAAAAATGTTCCAGTCCTTTTTGAAACGAGTTTTGTCCTATCATGTATTCGAGCATGGAAATAACTAAAGCGGCCTTGTATGTCATGGTGCGCAATAATACAGACACTTCCGAACCATCATCATTGCTATGAACAGAAGAAATAATGGGGGTTTGGAGTTCCTTAGGGATTTCCCGGGCCATTAATTCGTAAAAATGTTCACGATAACGTGGATTCAACCAGTCTATAAAATCAAAAATTCCAGCATCTGATCCGTAAGAATACGCATAAAACCTTAGACTGAGAAATGCCGTGAGTCCCCGGCTTAACCATAACTGAGTATCAATATGATGCAAAACGGTTTCTCCAAACCACAGTTCCCCCAGTCCCCGTGTAAAAAAACCCATAATCCTCCGCTCCATCAGCCCTGCGCGTTTGTAGTGTGGTGTTGGCACCAAAACCATATTGTTCACCACACGGATTTGTTCATCATCTCCCTGTATTTCTACCACAAAAATGTGTTCCCAGGGCAAAGGCAGTTTAAAATGGTCACGAACAAAGACAATGAACTCCTTCGTCCATGCTTGCAGCACTTTTGAGCGAGAACGGTGATCAGGCTCTAAATAGAACGCATGCATCCCTGTAGAAGACTCTGTATGCCCCTGCTGGTAATTTGGAGAAAAAATTAAAGGAAAATATTTTAAGGGCCTCTGAACTGATGGCAGCAGAACCGATTGCCCCTTTGTCACTTTATGAGCACCAGAAGTAGTAATCAAAATTCCTTTTTCAGAAGAATTCCAGATGACTTCATAAGTCCCTAAGGAGGGTTTCATTAAATCGATTTCCCAGACATTATTGTGGAAGAATAATAACTGTGGATGCCATTGGACTGTCATTAACTCTGTGTCGACCAGTCCTTCCTGGAAACGGAGGGGTAAATGAGTTTCAAATTCGATCCATACTTTGGATTGCGGCAGGGGACGTTCCAGATGGACCTGAAGTAACCCCTGTCTGGTATTGAACCCCACACGGACCTCTGGATTGTCTTTGATGCTGTACTTTAAAGGTGTGCCATCACCATCAGACACGGTATGAATGATTGTTTTGCCTGAACTGAATCCTTCAGGAAAATAGGGATTGTCTTCCAGTTGTTGAAATTCATCGAGCGCGAAAATAGGAGTCTTTAAAATTTTTTCAGGCCCTCTGGGATCAGGAGCTAAAAACCGATTCATGGGAAGTGCGAACAGGAGCTGGTCGGCAGGATGAGAGCCTCTGGGTATAGTGACAATCATGTTGCCATACAAACGCCGGGCTTTCGGTTGATA
>JANQHV010000411.1 GCA_028282505.1 SAR324 cluster bacterium
ATAATCTTAATCTTGTTCTTACTCTTAATCCCTAAATTCCCAAAGATTTAAGATTAAGATTAGGATTAAGAGTAAGACTGTGACAACAAGAATTTGAATGCTTATTTCTGATTAGCGGTACTAAGAATTTATTTGGAGAAAGATGGTTTGTCACGAAAAATCGGTCTCGTTGAGCGAATTTTTGAGAAAATTTAAGGCCAATGGTCGACCTATTTAACGAAAATTTTCTCAAAACAGACGCCAATGAGGCAGCTTTGCAGCAGAATCGGTTGTTCAAACAGGTTCTTAGGCGACCACTACAAGTGAAAGGATTTTTGGTGATGCCCTAAGCTTAACGTCATGTGCGACTTTTTTTGTCATTCCGGTGGTCCGACATGTCGGCTTGCCTGGAACGCCAGCCCGGTCGCAATCTAGGAGCTTACACACGTTTTCTGGATCCGATAGCGGCCCCACCGTCTCGAGTCCGGTATGACATGCTCTGTTATAGTAATATCAATCACTTATAAGAAAAAGTTGCACACGGCGTTACAGTGTATAAGTAACGAACTAGAAAACATCAGGAACCTTGGGCAATGACAACCACGGGGCAAACTTGTTATAAAGCTTGGTCACTTTCCGTACCAGGGTAATAACGTTTTCCACCCCTTTAATGGCTTTGTGATAATCAGAGTTCTCATCAGCGACTTTTTCCAGAAAACGCTTCATTTTATTCATTGGTTTCTTCAATTCTTTTTTATTGTCCTCCGCACTGACCTCATCCAGACCGTCTTCGATGCGCTGCACTTCTTCTTTCAAGTTTGGATCAGCATTGCCCATCAATTGACTCAAAGCAGCAAAGTCATTCTGGATAGCTGGTAAATCCACCTGAACATTCAAATCCACCTCAACGTTTTGATGAACCTCCTGTTGGCTTGCTTGTCGCATTTCCTGTTTTAGTTCAGGGGCGACAATGATCTTGGGTTGAAAAACAATTTCCGTGTGCTCTCGTTGATACTTGCTTTGTATTCTTTCTTGCCGAACTCGGCTTTCCTCAAAACCATCCAGGAGGGTTGTGATATGAACTTCCTCAATATTTTTTTCACAAGTAATGGTTTCTTTACGCCGTGTGCAACTTTTTAGGCCTGAACCAATCCGTCAAATTGGAGAGGTTCTCTGCTCAATTGCTTATTAACAAAAGTAGTCACTGTATGGGCTAAAGTTTTTCGAGCAATTCGGCGGGTCAAATGCCATAGATCCAGAGCTTTAGTACGCTCAATGTAGAATCTCTCAGCTAGTTGACCGATAACAGTTTCGACAAGACGTCGAGTTTTTTTCAAGAGTCTCAAGAAATTAGGATCACGATCTTCACTCATATTCTGACGCAGCGCCGTTTGAAGATCAATATTGGTTTTCAATAAATCTTCCTTGAGACTTGGACGAATAAAACCTTTATCACCGATTAAAAGTCCATGAATATTTCGTGTAATTTCGTAGAGAGAATCACGTTCGTCAACATTAGCGGCAGTCAGCGTGATTCCTGTGATGATACCATCGAAACTCATCACCATATTGCCTCGAAGTCCATAATGGATTCCATCTTTAGCCGCACATTAATCAAGGCCCCGCAGGCAAGGCCTTGATTAATAATGAGTTCCAACGGACTCGCTTCGCTCGCCGATGAACTCATTAATGTCGATAAGCAGAAACATCTAAATAATTGACATCGACGAGCTCGCTTAAAATGGCAAACGGGCAAGGGAAATCCATCAACCATATGGATTGAATCGCTCCATGCTCTGCGCCCTTCGATAGAGCACAGAGATTCCGGAGTGGTGCCGTACAATGATGGCCAATAGTTATTGAGAAGCCCAATTCCGTTGTCCCCAATTCCCTTGTCCCCATATGAGATCAGTTACCAAAAGTTTAGAAGACCAGTTTTTTTCTCCCCAATTTCCATCACCCCACACCAAAACGTTGGAAGTTGCAATTGGATCACAGGTAATTGGATTATTATATAAACATTCCACATCTACAGGGCTCAATTCCCCTTGAAAAATACGAACTTCATCAATCAATCCTTTAAAAGGTTGACCAGCACCATGATTATTATCACGTGCTCCAATATTGCTAGAAGGAAGGTTGCTTTGGGTACTCTTTCCATTCAAATCATCTGCTACAATATGGGTATTGAGCGTATTGTCAATATACAGATGGATTCCACTACTTTGTCCACTTCCATCGTAGGTTGCAACAATATGATGGAAGTCCCCTGATAACTCTGGATCGTAGGGAATCGGGATACCTTCTGTTTTTGCCTTCACACGCTTTCCAGGTTTATAGCGTAGGTTAAAGTAGACTTCTTGTTTTTGGAAAAACATCACCCAGCCGCTTTTCGGCTTACTAGAGGTATTTATTTTACCAATAATGTTCCTCTTTGGCTTTTTCTCACTACGCTTGAGCCATAATGAAATGGAAAATGGCTCATGCCAATTAAAGGCAAGAGGTGATAATGACGTATTATCATTCAAATCAACATACATATTGCCATCAAACACCAAGGCCTGTCCGCCATCGAAACCATTTACATATTGATCTACTCCATTTTGGGCAACACCATGGTTGTCATTTCCTGAAGAATCAAGCAGATTGTTATCGAACGACCATCGACCCACTTCTTTCAGGATGTTTGCATCCGTAGTGATTGTGATTTGCAGATCATTATATGGCTTTTGTTTTTTTGCGGGATTACTCCCTTTTTTTAGACGAAACTGAACTGCTATGTTTTGGCCAATATAACTACCAAGATCAAACTCTAATTCATTTTCTCCCGAGGAGGCAGGTTCTTCATGAATGAGCGTAAATTCGTTATTCTTTTTGGCATTTTCTGCACCTATTAGAATTTGCAGATATTCATGGTCGTATTTCTGAAAATTATATTGCAGGTGCATGGTTGCTATTTCTGTTTCCCTCAGATCTAAAATATGAATTGATTTCCAAAACTTACTCGCATGCGCTGTTTGGGAAAAAACAAGGGACAGAAAAAGAAAACATGCCAACTTGAAACACAATAAATTTTTCTTTTGGATTAAGGACATGTCGTTGTTCCTGTTATTTAGTGAGTTAACATTAAATGACGGTGAGGAAAGAAAAAACAAGTTTCACTTATTTTATTCTTATAATCCATACGACAGACATGTTCTTTGGCCGTGTTTCATCACCATGACGAGGTTCTCCAGCCCCAGTTCCTGAGTCAGTGGGATCTCCTAAATTAGCATAACTAATATCTGACGACCAATAATATGTTTGTGCGGCCCAGTTATATGCAGCGCCCGGATTAGCACTCCCTGCACCACCTGTTGGTAACGAATTCTGATGCTGGTGCCCGGAGTCATTATGTTTGTGACTTTGCATTTGATCTTCTTGATATTCTCCTGAAGTAGTTCCTCCCCGTAAAAATCTACCTTCTCCATTCAAATCAGGAATTGCTTGTCCATTGAAAGGACTATCTGTGTCACTAATTGTTTGCCCATTGCATTCTACCCATTGCTCAGGAAGGGTAATACTGAGATTGAGGGATTTGTGCCAAGGAATAATACTTCCTATTGGCGCAACAATGCTGTTGGATGCGTTAATTTTTGCATTCAATGCATCAAAGTTTGCATTAATTTGGTTTGCATCGGCTGGTGTTCCATTGGTGAAGGTATGAGGAAGATCTTCTGCGAAAACATAGCTTGCCAAAAAGATTGTCAAAACACTTAATATAGATTTAAGGTAAAATTGTTTCATGATACTCCTTGAAAAAATAGAATTAACATTAAAATTTCAACAACAAATGAGAGATGATTTTCACTGAATGATTAAAAAAACGAATTTAAAATAACAAAAATATACCTTCTCGTATATGGGGACGAAGTACCCAATTTGTCGGGGAAATGCATTTTTTTGAAAAAAATAGTAATGATGAAAATATTATTTGAATCATAAAAATTAAATTAGGGGGAAGAAAATATAAAATTTTTTATTTTTCAACTTATTGAAATTATTGAGAAATAAAATCTCCCCGGAAAATTGGGTACTTCGTCCCCATATACAAAAAAAATGTTTTTGCTATTTGGAAATATGTTTTGTTAAGAAGCAAAGGCAATATCGACTTTTTTGTTCTTCAGATGGGTTGGCAGGAACGAAAAATACATTAGCTTTTATGCTGACAATGTCCGAATTTTTAGTAGCAACTCAGTTCATCATGATAAACGTTGTCTGGTAATGATAAAGGAAACACATGAAGCATCCCTCTCAACAGAAAATATTTCGGAGAGAATTTATACACTTATTGGCTGTTGCTCAATGACACTCAAAATGTCTCTATCGCTTTTGTAGGGCATGCCACCACTGCTGAAAGACATACAATGAATAAACCAGTCTTTCACAGGGTACATTGTGATTGATGAATTGATCGAGAACCGATGTCATCACGTTCGCATTCAACAAGCCCCCCTGGCGCAATGTATTTGGATTTAATGTATCCATGACCAGTTCTTTGAGATCTCCTCTGAGCCAGATATGCATTGGCAGATTAAATCCATGTTTTTCCCAATTGAGGATGGAAGCTGGTAGCAAATCTGTAAAACTCTCTCGTAATAACAATTTCACAATATCTCCTTGAATCTTTAATTCGTCTGGCAAAGTGAAGCTATACTCAATCAGACGATGGTCCAAAAAAGGAGCCCTGACTTCCAAAGAATTCGCCATTGACATTTTATCCACTTTCATCAGTAAGTCATCGAGGAGCCAAGTTTTGACATCATAATATTGTGCTTTAGCAAGGAGATGATTGGGAAAAACAGAACTATTTTGAGTCATTTCACGATGGTATGCAACCAACAGGTGTTCAGGAGAACATTCAGGGACTAACAATTGAGCAATCATCGGGAATGGAATCGTCAAAGGAAATCCAGAAATGGGATCAGGCATGCCTTGCAATTCCAACGGAGGAGTATTCAAACCAAAGTATTGTTTTATTTTTTGTTTCCATGAAACAGGAGAGGTGGAAAGTGGTGGATACGGAATGTGGCGATAATAATCATAGCCTGCAAATAATTCGTCAGCACCTTCTCCAGTCAGAGCAACTTTGACAAATTTGCTGGATTCTTGACAAAGCCAATACGTGGGAATGGACGCAGCGCCCGTTTGCCATTTTAAGCGGGCTCGTTGATGTCAATTATTTTCAGATGTTGCTGCTTATGGACATTGTGCGGCTAAAGATGAAACCTATTATGGACTTCGAGGCAATATGGTGATGAGTTTCGATGGTATCATTACAGGAATCACACTGACTGCCGCTAATGTTGATGAACGTGATTCTCTCTACGAAATTACACGAAATATCCATGGACTCTTAATCGGTGATAAAGGTTTTATTCGTCCAAGTCTCAAGGAAGATTTATTGAAAGCCAATATTGATCTTCAAACGGCTCTGCGTCAGAATATGAGTAAGGCGTTAAGTTTATTCAATAATATTACCAATACTGGACTTAAGTGGAAAATCAATAAATCAAAAGTTTTACAATGTACCCTGCTCAACGAGAGTTCTAATCGCCTGAAATGATTATTTAAAAAAATCTCCCCGGAAAAATAGGTACTCCTTCCCCATATACAAAAATCTTCGATTCTGTTATGCCATGACTGAATGATTGACCTTGTTCAATATTCCGACTTGGAATCAATCAATTTCTTCTTGTCACATTCGTCATCTTGTCGGTCTTGCTCATCTTAAACCTTTTGGAATTTAGGGATTGTTTCTTTAGTTTTGAAATTCTTGTCAAAAGGGTAAGAAAACTTGAAGTTTCCGGTGAGAAACCTCGCTTGGCTTTTGGATTTATTCGTGAAAAAGTATGTATCTAGATATTTATATATATTAAAATTATGTAATACAGGAGGATCATGTTAGCAAACTGCGATGGTTTTGCATGGGATGAAAGGAATTCAATAAAGAATTGGGAAAAATATCAGGTCTCTACGGGAGAATGTGAACAGGTGTTTTTCAACAACCCTCTCGTTCTTCCCCCAACCCAGAAAAAAGATTTTGACGAGCCACGATTTGTGCTATTGTCCCAATCCGATCAAAAACGTTTGCTGACTGTTGTCTTTACGGTCAGGAAAACAAAAATCAGTGTAATTTCTGCTCGTGAGATGAGTAGAAGAGAAAGGAGAATCTATGTCAAAAAGAATTCCGAAATTCAAAGATGAAGAAGAGGAAAGAGAATTTTGGGCGGATCATGATGCTACCGATTATTTTGATATCAATCAGGCGGAGAACGTGATGTTCCCGAAACTTAAATCTTCCACCAAAACCATTTCTATTCGAATTCCAGAAGCGATGCTCGATTCCATCAAAGTGTTGGCAAACAAAAGAGACATGCCTTACCAGTCTTTGATTAAAGTCTTGTTGCAAGAACAAATTGATATAGAATTTGAGAAGAGATCAATACAATCTAATTAACTTTGATATACAGAATGATATTTTTATGTTAAAATTGAATTTAAAATTTATTTAAACACCTGTAGTAATTAAAAATTTCCGGTATCCTGCCCATTTTTATCAAAACTATGGGAAAGAAGAGACAGGAAATATGAAATACAACAAGCCATATCAATTTTTGAGAGCCTGGGGAAAATGGCTTTGTTTACTGATTTTGCTGGTTTTTCCCTTAAATTTCTTTCTGGCAGAAGAGCAAAAATATGAACTTTTGCTTATTTTTTTAGCAGTCGTGGGGATACTGGTTATCGGTTTTACTATTAAGATTTCCAGGACCCATCAAAATTTGCAAACAGAAACCAAAAAAAGGGAGCATGCCAGGGAATTATTGCAAACCAGTGAAGAGCGTTTACACAGTTTTTTAGCCGCATTTCCAGACATTGTTTTTATTTTTGATGAAAAGGGCAAATACATTGATATTTGGACTTCCCAACACAATCCTCGGCATAAGCGTTTGCTTGAGATGAAAGGCAAATATATCCATGAATTCTTTCCTGAAAAGGACGCCTCTCTCTTTTTGAATACGATCAAGCAAACTCTGGATACAGGAACCAACCAGGTCTTGGAATATCAAATCACTCTGCCTATTGGGATACGATGGTATGAAGGCCGAACATCCTTGACCTCCCAGCGTGTTGATCAACAAAGGACGGTTGTTTGGATCGCAAGAGACATCACGGAACGTAAGAGAATAGAAGAAGTATTGGAGCATGAACGCAATCGCTTCATGAGTATTTTGGAATCCATGACAGATGGAGTGCACATCATCAATCAGGATTATATGATTGAATATTTGAATCCTGTTATTATTAGAGATCTTGGTCCTTGGAGAGGAGAAAAATGTTATGAATATTTTCATGAACTGAAATCCCCTTGCCCCTGGTGCAGTTATCCCAAAGTTTTGTCAGGTGATACGGTTTGTGGAGAGGTGCAATACGCAAGGAGCACTAAGATATATGATTATGTGGACACCCCCTTTCAAAATATTGATGGCAGTATTTCCAAATTAAAAATCATTCATGATATCACCCAACGTAAACAATTAGAAAAAGAGTTGCGTGTTGCCAAGGAACAGGCTGAGATTGCCAATCATGCGAAAAGTCGGTTTTTGGCAAACATGAGTCATGAAATCCGTTCTCCCCTCAATTCCATTGTGGGCTTTAGTCAAATTTTATTGAAGCGTGCTGATGCTCGTTTCTTGCCAGAGGAGGACTTGCAGTATTTAAAGAATATTGAAATCAGTAGTCAACATTTATCAGAATTGATCAATAATATTTTGAATTTGGCCAAAATTGAGTCCGGTCAGGCAAAAATCACAGAAGAGCCGATTCATTTAAAATTATTGGTGCAAGGCGTATTTCAGATTAATAAAGCACAGGCTGATAAGAAGTGTTTGCAATTCAATTATGAGTTCGATCCAGCGTTGCCTGAAATGATTTCTTCCGATCGGACCAAGCTGAACCAAATCATGATGAATTTGATCAGCAATGCCATCAAGTTCACACCTGAAGGGAAGAGTATTCGACTCAAAGCGATGCTGTATAAAACACAAGGACAATCCCATTTAGTGTTTCAGGTAATTGATGAAGGCATTGGTATTCCCCAACAACACCAAAACACAATTTTTGAGGCATTTAAACAAGCCGACAGTTCTATCAGTAAACGTTTTGGAGGTACCGGCTTGGGCTTGGCGATTACCAGAGACATGGTCAAACTGTTGGGAGGCACCATTGAGTTGGAAAGTGAGGAAGGAAAGGGTTCTACATTTTCGGTGACACTTCCTTTAACCAAAACGATAATCAAGGCTGTAGAATCTGTTTCAGCAGAGTGGTACAATCGCAGTTTCTCACCAGATAATAAAATCCTGGTAGTTGAGGATGATCTGATGAATCAGAAAATGATTCAGACCTTGTTTCGTGAATTGGGATTGAAAATCGATCTGGCAGAAGATGGCCAAACTGCAATTGCCAAGGTGGAGGCGTTGGAAAAGGAGCAATGCCTTCCTGATCTGATACTAATGGATATCCATATGCCTGGTATGGGCGGACTGGAAACCACTGAAAAGCTTCGTACCAATCCAGCATTTCAAAATATTCCGATTGTTGCTTTCTCAGCAGATGCCTTTGAAGAGAATCAGCAAACTGCTCTTCAAGCAGGTCTGTCTGGATATCTGACCAAACCCCTTGAGTTTAATAAATTGATTCCTGTTCTCTCTAAATTTCTTCGTCAAAATACGGAAGGAGTGGTCATTCGTTCTGCCCAACAAGGTTTACCTCCGTTATCCGATCAACTCAGGAAACAAATACTGGAAGAATTTCAAGCACTTTCTGAAATTCCCTATTTCATGACCAGCCGACTGGATACACAAATCCAAAAAATGGTAGAACTCTGTAAAGATTACCAATCTCCTTATTATGATCATCTGCTGCAAATCAGAGATGCCATTTTTGCCAAAAATCCGGAAAAAGCGACCGAGCTGATTCAAAATACCTTCTCAATCGTTGAAGATTCAACCCTCACGGAGTCAGACGCATCACGCAGCGTACGCTGAGTGTATCCGAGTTTGATTTTCCTATGGATTCTCCTGTTGCAAAATTGATTGCAAAGGACTGAGAACCAGTGAGTGTGTTACTGGACCAATAGTGGGTTGGAAAGCCTGTCGATACGGTACAAGCACCACTGTTATCAACACAAAAGTTATTATTACTGACCGGTGAGCCCGTTCCTGCCTGCTCATACATCCATTCCAATTCGGTTGCACTGGGTAAATAAGGGTCTGCCCCAGACGCTGTCCCTCCTGTACAAGTTGTTTTAGCATCAGTGAAATTAACACAATTTGCATAGGTATTGGTACTGCGGCATTCTGCTTTATCACTGGATTCCATGATGACACATTCGGTATCGTCTACTTGTACCAAAATACCTCCTACTGAATCGGCAACATCACTGCAGGCCGAACTCAGTCCAGTGGTACCTGCTGATATTGCTGCAGCTGCGGCGGCTGACTCTTGGCCCGGTGAAGGATTGAGTGCTTTGCTGGTTAATCCATTGGTGGCAATCCAGACAGCATTAAAGAGGGTAGTGTTGGAGAAGGCAAGTTGCTCTACATCCTGTAATAAGAAACCTGACAGGGGAAGAGTCTCATTTTTGCTCTCAAATTGTGCTGCTGTTAGTGAAGTGTAGGCAAAAAATGCAAACGGGGCTGAAAAGTCTGCAAAGAGAGCCCGATATTCAATTTCATCATCGATACTGCGGCTTTGGATTTCTGCAGGGTATCGATTATTTTGGATTTCAGCAAACACTGCCCTGTCAAATTCAGAGAGTGACATCCACGAAGTAAATGGGGGGTCTGAAGAGGTTGATTTGTCAGAGCTACAAGTGACTATCATGAATGATAATAAGCTTAACCATAGTGTGATCCAGGCAATTCTTTTGTTCATTTTCATAGTGAGAATAAGATTCAACTTTACAAACGATCAATAAATGTAATTTTCTTGGTTTTCGGTTTGACCTCTAAAGCTCGACCAACACGTTCTCCAAATTGTACATTGAATGAAAATTTTGGGATAGTGATTTCAGTCACGGTTCCTTCATCGTCAGAGAGTTTAATGGTTTGTGTGCCAATTTTAATGGTTCCTATATAAATTGGCAACTGGAGACTCACCGTTTCTGTTCGTAGTGTGAGAGTTGCCAACTCTTCCTCCCGCACGCCATAGCTGATATCAATTAAAGGTGGCAGTGCATAACGGATGAGTCCTCCTTTCGTATTTCCTCCTTCTCCTGCCTCGCCTAAAAAATTTTTCTCTACTTTGGCAATGTTGCCTACATCTCCCAGGAATTGAAAAATGGAGTTTTCCAACTCGTATGAATATCCCATCCCATAAATAACTTGTCCTGGTTCTTCAAAATCTTCGGTTGCTTCGATTTTGGTGTTTCCTTTTTTGATATCATACTCAATCACTCCTTGTTTGGCAGGAATGTAGGCGATGCCTAGGTCAATGATATCCCAGATGTTTGGGATAATAATGCCAACATCAATGGAGTCCATCACTGCGTTTCCATCAAATTTAGCATCAGCATTATCTCCTGTGACATTAAAAAATTTGATGTCTTTCTCAGTAATTATGTCATGACGATTGAAACTGGCCCCAATGGTAAATAGATCGAAAGGCATACCAATCAAAAAACCAGAAGTAATACGAGTGATCTTTTCAGTACTACTGCGACTGATATCTTCTACTAAATTCGATTTGCTGTCATAACGGTCATATTGACCAGATAATTTAACGCCAACAGAAAACCAATCTTCTACAGGCATCGCAAAGATGATGGAGCCTTGAGTGACTACCCCATCTTCATATTCGGAATCAGAGACAAATGTTTGTCCTGTGGTTTCTGGAGCTTCATATTGCGCTCCGTCATATTGAAGATGGAACCGGTTGATCAAACCAACAGAAGCTGGATTGGTGGTGATTCTTGCTGTAGAGACACCTCCTACAAAATCTTCCAAGTTGGCAGCATGAACATCAAATGAGAAGAGTATCCATACACAATACAGGCAGAGGCTTAGTAATCTGAAGATTGGGTTGATCAAATTAAGCTCCTTTCCAGGTAGAATTTTCTTAGATTACAGTTTCTAAGCCTGCTCAATGGTGGTAAGCTGAAAGTAAATCAAAAATTGTTCCATACACTGGATCATTTGACAATCTGTGGTTTTTCGTTTTTACAAAGTCACAGATCACATTATTCTATAAATTTACGTCTATCATCTTCCCAGAACTATTAACAATATTGGCAACATAAAAATAAATATGGAAAAAACAGTAGTAATACGCACCTTTTCCAATGAGATAATTGCAAGAATTGCCTCTGCGCATTTAGAGGCACAGGGAATAGAAGCGGTTGTCCACAAAGATGACTGTGGAGGTGCTTATCCTCAACTACAAATGTCAATGGGAGTGCGTTTACTGGTGGCTGATCATGATCAGGAACAAGCAGAAGCGATGCTCCAGGAAGTCGAAAACACCTCTACTTGATGATCTCTTGAAGATATTGGTGCTGGCGAGGAGTAAAAGGAAGTTGTTTCTCCTGATTCAATTGCTGGATTTGATCCCGGTATTGTGGGTCAACTTGAAACTGGTATTCAAATTTAGGAGGGCGTACTCCTTTTTCTGACCAGTATTGTTGTCGATTTCCCCGTGATTGCCGTTGAGGCTGAGTGAATTGCTGTATTTGTTGCTGTAGGCTGGAAAGCTGCATTTGAACTTGCTTGAGTCGAATTTGAGTGAACCCGGCGGCACTATCCACCTGTCTTACAGGATGGGATGGAATTTGCTGCATGGTTCGTTGTGCTGCTTGTTGACTTTGTTGAATGAGCAAATCCAATTGGTCCAAAGAAAGGAAGGGGGATGTGTCCATTTGCTTTAAATTTTGCTGCATCGCTTCAATCAACTGGAGCACCTGATCTTGCAGGTTGGCAATGTTGGGACTCAAATTTTTAGGTAATTGAGGCAGCGTCAATTTGCCTTGCAGTTGGGATCGCACTTGTTTTTCCTTTTCCAAGGCTTGTGCCGTCAGGTCTGAAAGCTGATTCAACTGACGAATTGTATCCCCAAATTGAGTGCTGTTGTACTGAGCAATGGATTGTTGCAATCTTTGTTGTTGCTGGTCAAATGCTGCCAGCATGCGGTTTAATAATTCTCGGGCTTCCTGAAATTGTTTGTTTTTTAATAACTCTTTTAACGCTTCCATTAAGGTGGATAGCGGCATGGATTGCATATTTTGTGAAAAGGAAGATTCTGGGAATTGTTCTGTCAGTTCTGTTTGTTTTTGCAGAATTTCTTTCATATGTGTTTCAAAATTTTCTAAGGCTGTGAACAATTGTTCAAATTCCTCTGTGCCCTGATGATTTTCCATTTTTTGAAGCCATTGTTCCAGATTCTGAAAACTGGTATACACATCATTGCCTTGCTGAAATATCTCCTCAAATTCTTGACGCTCCAGCAACTTTCTCAATTTGTGACGCATCTGGCTCATCACCTGATATTCTTGTGCCATTAAGCGGTGTTCTGGTGATGGAATGGTTTTTGTACCCCAGACAGTTTGGCTACCTAGGAGCAATAACCAACCAATTGTTACAAAATAAATCAAAGATTGTGCTTTCATTGGACTTGTCTTTTTTTACTTTCCTGACTTAAGATTCTGCAATTATCTAAAATGATTAGTAGAATAACACTTTTATCCCCAAGAGGCGCTTTATGATAACATTTGCAGCAGTCAGTGATTTGATTCCCATTATTCCTGAATTAATCTTAACGTTTGTTGCTATCCTCGTATTAATTGTCGACCTGGTGGGTAGTCAGACAAAATATCGCATGACTGCTGCTGTTCTTTCTGTTCTGGGGTTATGTATTGCTATTGTAGCAGAAATTCAGTTATTTGGAGAAAATTATACAGGTTTTTTTAATACAATCGTTGCTGATGAGTATTCGATTTTATTCGAAATCATTTATATGATCACAGGTATCATCACTATCATGATTTCGTGGCATTACATTGCCGAAAATGAAATGAATTTCCGGGAATATTATGCGCTAATCCTGTTTGCCATCATCGGTATGATGTTCATGACATCCAGCACGGACTTGCTCCTGATTTTTATTGGTTTGGAGATCATGTCCATTTCCAGCTACATTTTGGTAGGAATGATGCGTCAATCGACCAAATCCAATGAAGCGGCCTTGAAATATTTGATGTTGGGAGCCTTTTCTACCGGATTTTTGCTATATGGCATTTCTCTCCTGTATGGAGCGACAGCCAGCACCAGACTACCTCAAATTGTTGCTCATTTACAAGAGCATGGTGTTTTTGACAATCCATTGACAGGATTTGGTTTAGCCTTACTCGTCATTGGAGTTGGCTTCAAAGTGGCCATTGTGCCTTTTCATATGTGGACACCCGATGTTTATTCAGGTGCTCCCACTCCTGTTACTGCATTCATGTCGGCTGCGGCAAAAGCTGCTGGTTTTGCGATGCTCATTCGTATTTTCCTGACAGGTATTCCTTATGCAGAAAGATGGGATAACTTGATGTGGTTAATTGCGGTGTTGACCATGACGGTTGGAAATGTAATGGCCTTACAGCAAAAAAGTATCAAGCGTATGTTGGCTTATTCGTCCATTGCTCATGCCGGATATGTCATGGTTGCGGTGGTTGCTGGATCAGAAGCAGCAATCAGCGGAATCATCTTCTATTCTTTGGCGTATGCACTGATGGGCGTTGGCGCTTTTGGTGTGCTCGCCATCCAGTCCCAGGGAAGGACATTAGAAACTTATGATGATTTTACAGGATATGCTTTTCATGGACCCAAAGAGCAGGTCATGGCTTTCCTGATGAGCATTTTTATGTTGTCTTTGCTGGGCTTACCACTCACTGCCGGGTTTGTGGGCAAGTTTCAAATCTTTTATGCGGCATTGGATGCCGGCTGGGTTTGGTTGACCGTTCTTGCTGCCATGAACAGTGTTGTTTCTCTCTTTTATTACCTGCGAGTGATTGTTTGCATGTATATGAAAGAGCCTCTGAAATCTGTAAAAGAAGGTGATGGAGCCCCCACCCTTTCTTCTGTGTTTGCGATATCTGGACTATTAGGCACTGCAATTGCAGTCCTTTATCTGGGAGTTTTTCCAAATGCATTTGTAGAATTGGCTCAACTTTCTGTAAAGACACTTTCTTTTTAAGCAATACTTCTAATAGTTTTGGAATGCGGATAACCGAGACATCGGACCGCTCTGATCAATCAGCGTGTATCTGCGTCCAATTAAATTGTCTGAACTATTGTTTAAGAACCTGTTTGAAAAACCTGATTTTGATGTAAAACCGCCTCATTGGCGTCTGTTTTGAGAAAATTTGCGTTAAAGAGACTGGCTATGCCTTAAATTTTCTTAAGAATCCGCTCAACGAGATCGATTTTTCACGACGAATCAGCTTTTCTAGACAGGTTCTAATGGTAAATAATTCCTATCCGGTTTCAGAATGAAAAAATCATTGGTTCGAGATCATCTTAAGTTGGGATTCAGTTTGATTGAAGTCATGATCGTTGTGGTGATCATTGGCATTTTAGCAACACTTGCCTATCCTCGACTGGAACGCTATTTGATTAGCTCTCGCCAAACAGAAGTAAAAACGAACTTAATTGCCATCCATACCGCACAAAAAATTTATCACTCATCGAACCGAAAATACGCTGCCTCTCTCAATGAATTAGGAGTCGAAGTCCCACAAGGCGAAAATGCTCAATACAGTTATACGCTGGAAACGGATGGAAATTCTTTTACGGTTACAGCAACTGGTAATATTGACAGCGATGAAACAAAAGATGTTTGGACAATCAATCAGGATAAAAATTTAATCAATGTAGAAAATGATGTCACCAATTGAAATGCGAGACAGGCATTTTCCAGCAATTCCTTATTCACTGTGTCTGATCCCCCTTTTTCTTGCTTTTCTGACAGGATGTCTTTCCAAAAAAGTACATTATGAAATACCGCCTTCCCATCATGCATTAACTGGAATTTCCCAACTGCATGTGGATGAATTTTCTGGACAAAACGCACTTTTTTTTAAAGATATTTTAATCCAGGAGATCTATAAAATTCCTAATTTTGACTATCAGGAAACCTACCCCACTGGATCAGAATATGCTGCCGTTATTACAGGTAAAGTGACAGTCTATTCTGTTCGGAATGAAAAAGAACTGCGCGACCAGAATCGAGTCAAATTGATTCAACGAGATATTGTTCAACGCCCCAAAGGTTCCAGTGAGCGAATCCGCAAACGAATATTTGACTTTGTGGAAGTTCCTTATAAAGAGCGTGCGATTCATCGAACTTTGGATTTAAATATCCTGTTTACTGTGGTTTCTGCCAGAACGAATAAAGTCCTTTATAAAAATACAGAAAAAGTAAGTTTCCAGCAAAGTTATATTGATGAAGAAGAAATTCTGTTGATGCCGTTATCTCAATATGAAATGGAACGTTTGGGACGTTTGTTGATTCGCAGGTTTCTCGAAAAAATCAATCCTTCTTTATCCCGAAAAGCTTTGGCACTGGAAATTGGAACAGCACCATTACCACTCAGCCTGGGAATGGCGGATGTGGGACATCCACGTATCCTGAATGGTAATCGTTATGCCGTGATACAAGACTATGAGAGGGCCATTAAAATCTGGAATTATGTGGTCTTCTCGCCTCAACCTTTTGTCCGTGCAGAAGTATTTGAGTTCACAGATAAAGTATACGCTCGACTAAAATCAGCAAAACTGCCTCCAAGGATCATTCAATCTTTATTGGAATTGCATAATGACTCATTTAATCTGGAAGAGTTGAATGAGATTTTGCCGAAACTGATCGGCCAGCGAAATTATCAGATCTATAGCTCCATCATTAAAACTCATGCACGCACTTCCAGGAATAGAGACAGCTTGAATTTAGCAGCCGCTCATTATAATTTAGGTGCTGTTTATCAATTGCAAAATAAACTCTCACTGGCAGCCTACCACTTTGCTCAGGCAAATGCCTACAATCCTAATGAAAAATATGCACAGGCCTGGACGGATGTGCAACATGAATTAGGAGATTTTAATCCTTTAGATACATTGATGGATCGGACTATTGAAGCGGCCAGTAAACAATTGCCACCTTCGGATGCATTGGTTAAAGTTGAAAAGAGATTAGCTGGTCTTGAGGAAGAGGTCGATACACAAACAGATTATCCCCAACTCAAACACGTTGAGCTTCCTGTTTTGTTCGAAGAAAACGAAGATAAATCTGCTCCCTCCCCAACAGGCTCAACACCCATATTAGATCTGGATTAAACATAAAATTTCTTGTACAAACTACTACCGAACAATAACTTTTACTTGATGAAAAGAGGCTTTATGTGGAAACAAATGGTATTATGTGTATTCAGTTTACTCTTATCTGTCATTCCGGTTCATGCCAATCAAGTGATTGCCATAGGGTCTGCTGAAATTTACAGTGGAAATGTCGGTAGTGCTCGCAATCAGGCATTACAAAATGCACAGAGGCAAGCAGTAGAACAAGGAGTTGGCGCATTAATTGATTCAAACACCATCTCTGAAAATTTTCAAATCATCAAAGATGAGATCCTCAGCTCCAGTCGTGGATTTGTCACAAATTATGAAATACTGGAAGAAGGGCGTACGGAAGATGGTGCCGCATATCAAGTTAAGATTCGGGCAAATGTTTCGGACAAAGGGATTCGTGACAAATTGACCGCTCTACGGATCTTACATAAAAAAATGGGCAACAAGCGATTGATGATTGTTTATCATAAACGCGACCCCGAAGCGTCTTCCCGCAAATTTCAAACCATCCCATCGCTTTTGGGAACGTTGCGTGATGAATTCAATACAGCTGGTTTTCGTGTGTTTAATGACCAGGTGATGAATAATGTTTATAAAGCCATTGAAGTGGCGACGATCATCGACCGTCCCACAGAGAGTTTACTTGCTTTGGCCCTGGATCAACAAGCAGAGATTTTGGTAGAAGTGGAATTGGTCGCAGGCAAGCGTGGTAGACAGGGAGGTTCATTCAATGCTGTCAAAGCAGAAGTTAGATTGAGTGTTCATGATGTGAGCACTGGTCGGCAAATCGCTGATGTGATCGGATCAGGAAAAAAACTTTCAACAGGACGCATGGGGGCATTTGATATCCATAAAGATCTCACAACTGCCAGTGGTACGGCAGCAAGAAGGGCTGCCAAAGATGCCATCAGTAAGATTACAGATTATTATCAGTCCATAGGAGATCAGGGATTTGCTTATTTGATTGTACTGAGAAACTATACTCAAGATGAGGAAGATGAAATTCTCGATTATCTGGAGAGTATACCAGGATTCAAAGATATCAGTGAGTTGAAAAATTCTCCCAATTACTTGGAAATTGAGTTGTTTTCCTCAGAATCAAAAAGTCGTTTGCGCAGGAAAATCCGTCGCGATTTACGACAAAAAAACATTGAACTGATTTCTCAGGAAACATCTGGAAATCGGTTACTTTTCATGAAGCCGGGTACGGAGAATAATTAATGCCTAAAAATCCAAGTGTCTCTTTTCATACTTTAGGCTGTCGCCTGAACCAGGCAGAGACTTCCACGATTCTCAAAAGTTTTGTAGAAAACAATTATAAAATCGTTCCTTCCTCAGAACCTGCTGATGTATGTGTGATCAATACATGTACTGTGACAGAGCACAGTGATGCCAAGAATCGTCAACTGATTCGGGCCATTCATCGTAAAAACCCCAAGGTATGTATTGCGGTCATTGGTTGTTATTCTCAAATGGCCGCAGAAGAAATTAAAAAACTGGATGGCGTGAAACTAGTCATTGGCAATGCAGAAAAACTGAATCTGGTTTCTTATATCAAACAGGCACAACAAAGACATGCTCCCCTGGTCATTAACCCTAAAATCAAACGGGAAGTTTTCACAGAACCCGTCTTTCAACAAAACAATTACACTACAAGGGCTCATCTGAAGGTCCAGGATGGCTGTGATTTCATGTGCTCTTTTTGTATCATCCCCTTTTCCAGAGGACGTGGCCGTTCCAGAAACTTCGAAAACATTCGAGAAGAAGCAAAAGCATTAATCGAAACAGGAGCCAGGGAAATTGTGCTGACAGGAGTCAATGTGGGAACATATGAAGATGGCCTAAAAACACTGGTAGATGTCGTCGATATGTTGGCTGAGTTTTCGGATTTGGACAGAATTCGGATTAGTTCTATTGAGCCCACCACTGTTTCACATTCCCTTTTAACGAGAATGGCTAATGCTGATCACAAATTAGTACCCTATTTGCACTTGCCACTTCAATCTGGCTCAGATGCCATTCTGATGGAGATGAAACGCCAATATAACAAAGAAAGCTATCGGATAGAAATGATGGAGGCATTTGAGCAGGTACCTGATCTTTGCATTGGTACTGATGTGATGGTTGGGTTTCCTGGAGAAACAGAAAAGGATTTTGAAAGCACACTTCACCTTTTGGACTCACTGCCGTTTGCTTATTTTCATGTGTTTCCCTTTTCAGAAAGAAAAGGCACTCCAGCAATCAAGTTGAATCACAAAGTACACTCCAAAGCAAAAAAAGAGCGCAGTCAGATACTACGGCAGCTGAGCCAGGAAAAACGTGCTTCTTTTTATCAATCTTTTATTGGGAAAGTACGACCCGTTTTGTTTGAAACACCTAGAGTTACAGGAGAGCCGGTTGGCTACACAGATAACTATATCAAAGTTTGTCTTTCTGACTCTCCAGGCAGAGTGTTAACAAACCAAATTGTACCAGTACAATTTTTAGAATACCAAGAAGAAGTGGTGGTTGGGCAATTAATTTAAAACTATACAGCTGATTTGCCTTTTTCCCCTGTACGGATACGAATGGCTTCACTTAACGGAAGAATAAAAATTTTACCATCACCGATTCTTCCTGTTTTGGCAGCACTTTGAATTGCTTCGACTGCTTTATCAACATCATTTTCATCTAAAACAATTTCAATCTTAACTTTGGGTAGGAAATCAACAATATATTCGGCTCCACGGTACAGTTCGGTATGGCCTTTTTGTCGTCCAAAGCCTTTTACTTCGCTGACTGTGATGCCTTGAATGCCAATAGCACCAAGACTTTCCTTGACTTCTTCCAATTTAAAAGGCTTAATAATGGCCTCAATTTTTTTCACGGTGATACTCCTATCTAAATGGGGTTCAGAACAGAGGTTCTGTGCTCTTTTCTGGTGTGACATTACATGATAATTCGTCTATGGATCAGTATGAACTAGAAGAAATCATAAGCCAATACCGAGTTTACTTGCAAGTTGAAAAAGGGCTCCAACCTGGCACATATACGGTTTATCTGAGTGCAGTCCAATACTTTGTTTCATTTTGCAAAAAACACTACGAACAATTGTTTTTGCCAGAAAATTGGCAACTTTCTGATCTTGGTACTCGCGAATTAGAGTTTTTTCTCAGAGAGCACCTCAAAGTCAGGAACTGGAAGACAAATACCGTCATCTCTTACCTCAATAGCATTCGCTCATTCTTTCGGTTTCTGCATGAAAAAAAAATGATCCAAAAGAATCCAATTCGCCATTTTACCATGAAGCAGCAAATGCAGGAATTGATTTTTTCTAATATCAGTGAAGAGGAGATCCAGCAATTGTTTCAAAAAACCCTTGAACCGACATTTGAAGGCTATCGGAACCGGTTGTTACTGGAAATGTTTTATGGTTTAGGCATCACGCCTTCGAAGTTGGTGAAAATTGATCATGTTGAATTAGATAAAGAGAATGGGACTGTCAAAATCACTTCTGGAAAACAGACCAGGAAATTGCCCATTGCTCCACCTGCAGCTGAGGTTTTGCGACATTATCTGTTAGAGCGAAACGTTATTCTTGAGCAAACGCAGCAGCAAACTTCTGCTTTCCTGATCAATCATGCCGGTAAAAAACTGACAAGGAAAAAAGTTGGAGAGATTCTCAAACAAGAATTAGAGAGTATTGGATTGATTGGAGAACGTATTCATATTCTTAGAAATCTTTCTACAAAACACTTTGCTGATCATGGTGCTGATGTCAGATCGTTGCAGATGCACAGAGACATGAAAAGAATTTCCACTTTGGAGGCTTTCAAGAATGAAACGTTTGATACGGTATTGGAACAATTTAAAAAATTACATATCCGAGAACATTCACCCCAGGAGAATGATCCTGATTATCAATGATCAAACAAACTGGTCTCCCATCCATCATCCGAATCTCCATATCCATTGATCAATAATTCAACCAAAGTGGGTAACACGGCCTGGGCTTTGGCATTTAAATCCATCAAAGACCCTCCTGTGGATAATTGGTTTCTCCGTTTCAGCATCTCTTGTAAAGATTGATAAATTTTGACAAGATACAACACATCACTGGCAGCATACTTCAATTGCTTAGAACTTAAGTCGGAGCGTGACCAGTCTGTTTGTTGCTGCTGTTTTTCTATATTGATACCCAATAATTCTGCACAAAGATCTTTAAGGCCATGGGAATTCGTGTAAGTACGGATCAATTTACTCATTACTTTGGTACAACAAAATGGAGCAACATCGATCTTGAGAGATGTCTTGAAGAAGGCTACATCTGTGAGGGCAAAATGGAATATTTTCAGAACTTGAGAAGCTTCCAATAGTTTTTTCAGATTGGGTGGGGGCGTCTCAGACTCAGGCTTCACGAGACAAACCGTAGATTGATCATCACACAATTGTACCAGGCAAATCTCATCCCGAAACAGACGTAGACCATGGAGCTCTGTATCGATTGCCATGATTTCTTGTTTCATATAATGAGACATTAATTCATCAGGGATATCTGGTAGTGTTTTGTATTCTGTTGCATCAGACATAATAATTCTCAGGTGATTGTTGAATAACATCTATTGACTGTTCTTTACTTCTCTCATGGTGAAATGTCAACTTTCTCAATCGTTTTCTATTACATTGGTAGAGAAGCAGGAGGTAGGCCAAATTCGAGAAAGTTTTCACAGCGTTCAATATAAATCTGAATTATTTTGTCTGTTGGATTTTTTGCCAAGCATTTCTGAAACAAAGGTAAGGCATCAAAATAATTCTGAGATTGGTATAAAAGCCAGCCTTGTTCGAAAATATCTTTGGTTGCCAGTTTTTTATCTCGAATTTCAGGAGGATCTTTATCAAATACCTCATAGATCAACATTGGAAGTGATTTTCCTTTGACCTGGACATAGTCCATAATGCGGATCGAATGCTCCAAAGGATTTTTTAACTTTAAGAAGGTTTCGTTACCAATTAATAATTGTGTATCATACACCCGATTCAATTGTTCAATGCGGGCAGTGACATTGACGGCATCACTGATTACTGTACTTTCCATCCGTTCTGCGCTTCCCAATGTCCCGAGCATCAGATCCCCCGTATTGATCCCAATACCAATTTTGATAGGGACATAACCTGCTCGTTGTCGGCCTTCATTGTACTGCAGCAAAAGATCCTGCATTTCGAGAGCGGTCTGAAGTGCATCTTCAGGCTCTTTATCAAATAGCGCCATGATGGAATCACCAATGTATTTATCCACAAAACCATTATTTTTTCTCACAATTGGGGCCATTTGCCGGAGATAGGAATTTAAAAAATTAAAATTTTCCTGGGCAGACAGTTTTCCGGAAAGAACTCCGAACGTCGAAATATCAGAAAAAAAGATGGTCATGTTTTTTTGAATATGGTCTCCCAGCTTGATATCTAAGATGCTTTCTTTATCAAGTAATTTTAAAAACTCATGGGGAACAAATTTGCCATAGATGTCTGTCAGCTCTTTTTGGTGTTCTAATGTCTTTTGCAATAAATGCTCTTTTTCAGCAAGCAACCGTAGGTATTCTTTGTGTTCTCTGACAGCGAGGTAGGTTTTTTCAATGGTAATTTTTAAGTCTTCTATATCAACCGGTTTAATCAGAAAATCATGGGCTCCTCGGTTCATGGAACCTCGAATTTTCTCCATATCCCCATAAGCTGAGATAACAACCGTTTTGATAGTAGGATGTAATTGCTGTATTTTCTCCAACAAGGTGATGCCATCCATCTGTGGCATGTTAATATCGGTCAGGACAATATCAGTGTCTGGAGCATCTGCTAACTTTTCTAAAGCTTCCACACCATTCAGAGCAAATTCAAATGACAGTTCCTTTGCTTTAATTTGTTGCCTGAATTGCATTTGAATGAGATCGGATACCGTTGATTCATCATCAACAACTAAGATTTTTGGGCCCATTTTCGCACCATTCTCCATCACCACCATTCAACATTCCGCTACAAATTGACAGAATGATGAAAGAAGATTCTCCTTAACTGGTAATTCTTAATTTTGCAACAGCGACTAATTAGCGTAGGGTTTACTGAGGAGAGTGTCAAGAGAAGAGATAGATCTTTATTTTGGCCATTGTGATCGTTCTGTGTGGATGACTTGTAACGAAATTCCTTTCTGTCCTTGCAAATGAGTTCTCAGCAGCTCTGCTTGATACACAGAACGGTGCTGACCTCCTGTACATCCAAATGAAACCATCAAGTTGGTAAATTGTCTTTCCAGATAGTTAGCAACGGTTAGCTGGACAAGAGAGTGACAAGAGTCCGCAAAGGCTTGTACGACAGGAAATTTCTTTAAATACTCTTGGACTGGAGCATCCAACCCAGTCACTGACTGATAGATTTCTTCTCTTCCAGGGTTTGGTAAACCCCGGCAATCAAAGACAAATCCTCCCCCGTTCTCTGATGAATCCGCAGGGATTCCAGAGCGTCGGTAACCAAAACTATAAATACGAATAGCAAGTGTCATGAAATAGATAATGTTTAAAATTGTTGGAGGAAATCCAGATCATTGCTATAAAAACTGCGAATATCATTAATCCCATGCTTCAACATAGCCGGTCTTTCGACTCCCAGACCAAAAGCAAAACCACTCCATTCGTCTGGATCATAACCTCCATTTTTCAAAACAACAGGATGAACCATACCTGCTCCACCCACTTCCAGCCAGCCTGTATGTTTACATACCCGGCATCCGTTACCCTTACACAAGATACAATCCATATCAATTTCAATGCTGGGTTCTGTGAATGGAAAATAGCTCCCACGAATTCGGATTTTTCGGGTCGAGCCATACAGTTTATGGGCAAACTCGGCCATCACTCCGATCAGATCCGTCATTTTGATATTATGTCCAACTGCGAGACCTTCCACCTGGTAAAATTGATGTTCGGAGCGTGGTGTGATTTGTTCATAACGGTAGACTTTCCCTGGTAAAATAACCCGGATTGGTTTGGGATAATACTCCTTCATTGCTCGAATTTGCCCAGGAGACGTGTGAGTGCGTAAGACAACCTGGTCATTAATCCAAAAAGTATCCCACATGTCGCGAGCGGGATGATAGGCCGGGATGTTCAGCAGTTGAAAATTGTACTCGTCGCTTTCGACTTCGGGTGCATCATACACTTGAAATCCCATTTGGCTGAAAATTTCATTGATTCTCCGTAACATTTGTGTGCTGATGTGTAGCCGTCCACGGTGGTAACGACGGCCTGGCAGAGAAATATCAATCTCATCGGATTCTAATGCTTGATTCAACTTCGCTTCCTGCAAATTTTCCTGATACGCATCAAAATGTTCTTTCAAAGCTTGCTTGACTTCATTGGCCGCCTTGCCAACCGCAGGCCGTTCTTCAGCAGAAAGTTGACCCAATTGTTTCAGAAACTGGGTCAGTTCTCCTTTTTTAGAAAGATATTGGCGGTGCCATTCAGGGAGTTGGGTGACTTCTGTTAATTCATTTAATTCGCAAAGTGCTTTTTCTTTTAATGTATTCAGTTGATCTAACATAATTTCATTCTATTCAAGGGCAATCTTCAGACAATAATGAATTTGAATCTCTTTGATCCTGGTTTTGTCAGTGTCCTATAAAGTTGTGTACCAAAATATTATTTCGAGAACTGTATTTCATATTTGGTAAAAACTCAAACTTCTATGCAGGTGGTTTACAAGGTTATTCTGCTTGAATGGCATTTCGAAAGCCTTCAACATCATCCAGAAAGCGTTCGACACGTCTACAAAACTGGATGAAAGAGATTTTGCGGTTACTTTGTTCTGCCAGTACTTTCGGGGTAGAGGATTCTGAAATGAATTGATGTGGATCGATTCCTTGTTCTCTCAACCAGCCCAGCCAGTCATTGAATTTTTTATACATTTCCTGGGAAGGGGGTTGGAAAGGTTCGCTTGAAAAAGTATCCCTGGATGAGACTTCAGGCAAATGGTGCTGTGGTGTCGGAATTTCCTTTTCTTTTGGCGATTCCCCAGAGCTTTTCTGTTTGCTCACTGCCTTTGGATAAAACCCATTGGCATACATGTCTGCAAATTTTTGCAGAGTTGCTCGAAACAGTTTTTTATTGTCTACTTTCCTTTCCATGCGATGTCCAAATTGCTGGAAAGAAATGCGTCGCTTGCTGTTTGTCTGAATGGCTGAAGTCGTGAACTCCTGTAGATTCATTCCATTTTGTGCAAATTGTTCACACCAGTCATTAAATGAAAGGTATATGTCGCTCAGCTTTTTGAGAGACGATTCTTCCAGGGAGGTTTGTTTGGCATGGGGCGGTTCATTTTTTGAAAGTGAAGCAACCAGTTGATTGGTGGTAGACAATTGATGAGCGGCTAATTCTTTTTCCAAATGTTGGTGTTTGGGTATGGCTGCTTTTTTTAAATTACCAGCAGGGGTTAAAGAAGAAGCTTTTCCTGCCGTTGTTTGGGCACTGAGAATGGCCTGAGCATTGGCATTGGTACGACTTTCCAAATGTATCACCTGTTGTTGTAATTTTTTCAAATCACTGGAAAGTTGGAAGACTTGTTCCCTTAAAGAATTTTGACTGCTTTCAGAAGAAAAATTTGTAGGCAGGACAATAATGTTTTGCTCATGTAACCAACGGGGAGTTGTTAGTTTTTTAAGCCATTCCGGATGGTTGTCTAAACTGTCTTCACACAAACTGAGGAAGAGTTGGTAATTGATTTTTTCACTTGGAACAATTTTTGTTTTTGGTACTAAGGGGATGGATAATCCAGCATCCTGGAGCCATTTTTTCCACTGGTCCCAACTTTTTTTTGTTTCTAAATTTTGCCAATGTTCTGGCAACTGATCTTCCAGTATGCCAACTGCCTTCATTATTTTTTCACTCCTCCCTCAACTGAACGAGCAAAATCAATGAAAAGCCGAATTTCTTCAAAATGGCCATATTGTTCTTCAATGGTACGCAACGCATCTTTTTCATTCATTTCAGAGCGGAAAAAAATACGGTGGACATCCAGGATGTTATTAATGGCATCCCTGGAATATCCCTGGCGTTTCAATCCTACAATATTGATCCCTTTGATCTGTACTCGGTTTCCGTAGCCAGTTGTATAGGGAGCAATATGCTTATCGACCATCGTTCCTGCACCAAAGTAACTGTAGGACCCGATGCGAACAAATTGGGTGACTCCATTTTGTCCACCCAATGTCACATGATCGTCCAGAATCACATGACCACTCAGCCCAGTATAATTTGGCAAAATATTGTGATTGCCGATTTGACAGTCGTGGGCAACGTGAACGTATCCCATGAATAAATTATTGTTTCCAATGCGCGTTTCCCCGTGACCCACCGCAGTCCCTCGATGTATTGAGACACCTTCTCGAAATGTGTTTTGATCACCAATCGTCAATAAAGAATCTTCCTGTTTGTATTTCAAGTCCTGGGGTTCAGAACCAATAGTCGCAAATTGGAAAAAAGCATTTTGCTTGCCGATGGTGGTGTTTCCTTCTATGACGACATGAGAACGTACAAGGCATTCGTCATCTAACGTAACCTGGGGACCGATGATGCTATATGGTCCAATTTCTACATTGTTTCCAATTTCGGCACCTTTTTCAATAATTGCTGTTGGGTGTATCTTGTTCATAATCTTAACAATATTTTGTAATTTAAAATCATTGACTCCTGGAGCCTTGAAACATTATAGTGACACATTCCTGGTGCGTTGACAATCTTCTCCAGATTGTCTCCAAAGTAGTTTAAAATACGGGAAAGTCAAGAGCATCCTGGACTTTTTCTTGAGTTCTCAACAAAAAATGAATAACTCGGTTTACGATTTGCATTTCTTGAATGACACTCCCATGTATTTTCAGAAGTGACAGGAAGGTTCATTATCGATCCTGGCCTAAATGATGAGTCTATAGAGGGTATATGAAATTAATGATTTACCAGATAATTTTTGTAGTATTTTTCTTTTTTACCTCCAATGTGTATGCGGCTAAAATTCATCTCAACAGTGGAGAGTCGCTCAGTGGAAAAATCCAGGGAATGGATGACCAGACTTTGTCGCTTGAGTCAGATCGTGGTTTTGGAGTCCTGCAGATTGATAAGGCCGACATGCGTTTGATCGAGTTTGATGGCAATCAACGTGATCTCTCTCGTAAATTTGGGTTAGGATATTACCAAAGAGGACCCGTTGCCCAGGAATTCAGTATTGGGGCTGCATCTCTCAAATATTGGCTGAATTCAACAGATGCTGTTGATATGCTGGTGGGTTATGGTGGTACTGTTGAAGGGGGAGATAAGCTGGAAGAAATTTTTAACTTGGAAGTGCGCTTCAGCCGGGTGGTACTGCAGGAAGGCAACCATGACTTGTACTGGGGAGGAGGCTTAGGCTTTATCAGTGTGACCGATGAAGAAACCAAGACCGACGATACAGGGATTACGTTGCGTGGATTGTTGGGAGTCGAATTTTTCTTTGTCAGTTTCCCCAATCTGGGTATATCTGCTGAATTGGGAGTGAGCAATCAAACAGTGGGAGGCCGTACTACGATGGGAATCTTCAGTTCCGGCTTTCCCACCATGGCTGTACGGTATTATTTCTAATTATAACAGCCATCTTCTTATATTTCGCAACAGAGACTAAATGATCCGGCTGGATTCCAGCGGAATTTTAATGAGAAACACACTACCTTTGCCTTGTTCACTGGCCATGACAATCTTACCATCGAGTTCTTTAATCGTATTTTTTACCGCATCCATCCCCACTCCTCGTCCAGAAATTTGGGTGACCTGTTCTGCTGAAGAAAAACCAGGTAAAAAAAGAATTTTCCAAAATTTTTCTCCCGCAATGTATTTATCAACGAGGATTTGATCCAGGTGTGACTTACTTTTTGCGATTTTCGCAATTTTTGTATTATTCAGTCCAGCCCCATCATCTTTGAGAATGATCATCAGGTGGTGTCCTTCTAAATGAATTTTAACAGTAATCACCCCTGTCATCTCTTTCCCTGCTTCTAAACGTTCCTCAGGAGTTTCTATACCGTGATCAATGCTGTTTCGATAAAGATGGCCAAGGACAACATTCAAGGATTTGGCAATTTCAGTAGGAATTAACAAATCTTCTTGTACTTCCAGTTTGAATTCAATTTGCTTGTCCAGGCGTTCAGCCAGGCGAATAATATCATTTTCCCAATTATCGACAATCTTTTCAGCAGGGACACTGGCTTTTTTCAAAATCAGTGGCCGTATTGACTCAAAGTCGTTTTCGATGGTGGCCTTCAAGAGAGACTGGAATTCATCTTGTGAGAAAGAAACACCTTCTAAAATTTCAACAATTTCAGTTCCCAGGTTTTCTTTGAAAGACAACGCATAATTGTATTCTGTTTCAAATTCCATAAACAGTTTAAAAAATTTATCCGTGTACCGCCCCAAGTTCTGTTGATCATCTATATTGCGTAAACAATCTTCCAGTTTGTGAACGACTGTCTTCAGATTATTGAATTCAAACTGTCCACTGAGTCCTTTGGAACCATGTAACTTCCGCATGGCACCACTAATGAATTCAGAATCAGGCTGTTGTCCTGCTTCGACGTAGTTTTCTGAAAATTCTTCCATCAGGCGAAATGAGCTTTTTAAATCGGACAACATGTTCAAAAAACCACCAATATTTTGACGCATTTTATCCAGAATCAGCTTTTCCTGTTCTTCTTTGGCTGCCAGTTGTCGTTCCAGGGTGACTTCCGTCATTCTCACAAAGACCGATAAGACATACCCGTTGCTATCTTGCACAAAAAAGTAGTTCAGTTTAAAAATGCGTTTTTTAATGGTAACCTCATTGGGCAACATGCTCAGAATCAAGTCAGGATCAAATTGATTGCCTCCAAATAACATATGCAGCGCACGGTAATATTCCTTCAGGGCTTTCCGATTTTTACGAAAAACAATATCAGCAAATGGTGCCCCTGCCAGGTTTCGGCGTCGTAAATAATCTTTTGCTACAGAAGAGTAGTTACCAATTTCACCGGCCTGGTTGATGGAAAAAGACCCTTGCCCAATATGATCGAGAATTTCTTGAGTCAGTTTGCGCTGCTCTTCTGCACGCTCTTTCGCATCTTGAGCCATTTTCTGCTGGTATTTGGAGCGATCAATGATCATTTGAAAGACTCTTGCTTGCAGCCCTGGTATGCGCATGGTGTGGATGAGAAACTTCTCTCGTGGGATATAAAAGATTGTACAATCTTTAACCGGGGACACTGTGGCAGAAGCATTCATCACATCAGTAGCACAGGCTTCCTCTCCAAAAATACCACTACGGGTGAGAATCGGTTCGTCTTTACCTTCAACGTAAACATTGGCTTTTTCTTTGAGCAAAAAAACGCCTGTGACTGGATTATTTTCAATCAAAAAGGGTTCTTTGGCCTGATATTGTTTCTCTTCCATGTCTCCACTGATTCTCATCAAATCAAAATCGGAGGATTCTGCAAACAACGGAAATTCCCGCAAAGTATCCAGCTTTTCCTGCCACACTTCGGGTTCTTCTTGCAGTCGCTGACTGGCAAGGTGTATTTCGTTAAAAAATAAATTTTCTAAAGCCGAATGAATGGCATTGAAGGTATTTTCCATGGAGGAAATCAACACAGGCAAGAAAACGTGTCTACTCAGTTGGTAGCACTCCCTGGCTAATTTTGCCCTTTTTTCTGGAGTGAGCTGCTCGATATCTTCCAAGATAGTGGATGGGTTTTGATTTTGAAAAAGTTTTACTAATTCCGATATATCTTCCAATGTCATATCAACGATCAATGATGTTTTATACAATTGAATTTAATGTTTTTTTATCGCAAGCAACTGTCAAAAACCAATCAAATGTTCATTCTTTTTAATTATTTAACAAATTACACGTGATGTGCCAAAATTTTATCGAGGCTGAACCGTCCTGTTTCATGATTGATGAGATGGAAGCATGCTCCCAACAGGCAAAGATTTTTCACGAAATTGCTGCGTTGATACACATCCCACAGCCAATGCCACTGCTCTGGCAGATTGTCAGGGTAAGCAATGAGAGATGGGGCATGGATGAGAACCGTCACCACAATCAGGAATACTCCGAGCACAGCAGCTCCCAATTGAGTTCGATATCCGAGCATGACAGATCCACCCCCCAACAATAGCACCAGTCCTGCCATGATAGAAGCCAGTCGTTTGAAGACAAACCAGTCGGGCATCATAGTTTGAATAATCTGATCTGCAAATAGGTGTTCGGCACCAAGTCCCAAAAAAATAATACTGAACAGGAGGCGAAACAAAAGATCGGTAATGTCATAGTTTATTTTTATCATCGTCTACCCATTTTTGAATATGTGGTAAGCAGCGGTAAAGCAAGTGGTGGTATACATATCTTGGTAAGATACGACGAAGGATATGAAAAACCCATGCGTCGATTGTGGCCGGTATGCGCAGTGGAGGCTTGTCTTGATTCATGACTTTGATAATTCTTGCGGCAATGTTGTCTGGTGTTGCCCAGGCACCATTCATCATTTTGGCGATCATGCGACTCATGTGCTGATAATAGTAATAATAGGGAGAGGATTGATTTGAAAGAGCATCATGACTCCTTTCTGTGAAGCGCACATTGGTAAAAGAATTGGAATGGATGAATCCAGGAGCGACCAGAGATACGTTGATGCCCCAGGAACGCATTTCATACCACAACGCCTCTGAAGCTCCCTCCAGTGCAAATTTAGAAGCACTGTAGGAGCCCATAGTAGGCATTGCCATCATGCCACCTACCGAAGACACATTGATGATATGTCCTCGTCTTTTCTTTCTCATAGAGGGCAAAACCAGCCGCGTCAAGTGCATAGGGCCAAAATAATTCACCCGCAGTTGTTCCATTTCATCTTCAGGAGTCATGTGCTCCACGACAGAGCGGAATGAAATGCCTGCATTATTGACCAGCACATCCACTCCTCCCCAGGCTGCCTCAATTTCATCAATGACAGGTTTTTGAGACTCAAAATCAGTCACATTCAGAGGGCGAATGAGAAAATTGTCAGCCTCTGTTAATCCTTCTTTGGAAAAACGGACAAGGGAACTTTTTCGGGCTGTAATCACAGTGCGGAAATTGGACCGCTGAAGTTGACGTGCCAGGGCCAGCCCAATGCCTGTACTGGCTCCTGTGACTAACACCACTCGATTTTTGATATTTCTCACTTTTTTTAACTTTCTTTTGATTGTACTCTTAATTCTACTTTTGGAGATTAGTAAAAATATAATGGTAGGGTGGGGTTAAGCTGCGAGAAACGAACAGCGAGCCCACCAAAAGACTGATACGTTATCCAGCCTACCCACAAAACTTACAAATGAAAAAGATTACTTCTTTACTTTATACTGTATTGAAATTATGATTACATAAAATTTTCAACATATCCTGCCAATGCATTTTTTCCCGTATTTTGGGGATTTTTTCATAGTTTCATCCAAATATTTATGGTCACACCGCTTGACATGGCGGTGTTTTTGATAGTTTTGTCGGTATGTAGACCGACGCTGGCATGGCTCAACTGTCGGTACACAGACCGACGCTACCATAGTGGTGGATGAGTGATCAACCCCAATATCGGCTTTTTCAGAAAACTCCAATGCAGAAATTTTTATCAAACCTTTCAAAAGTTCAAGGATAATTATGGTCATCGAAGGAAAAACCAAACGAATCACGCCCGCTGCTGAAGCTGGGACCGTCATTATGGAAACAAAAGATGAATTGACTGGAGGGGATGCCGCCAAAAAAGCCACCATTGCCGGCATTGCCGCACACAAAACGCTGCAAACGGCCAATGTCTTCAATTTGCTCAAAAAACACGACATCCCTGTGGCTTTCATCGAACAACAAACAGAAACGTCTCTCTTGTGTTTTGACTGTGACATGCTGCCGTTGGAATTGGTGATGCGGCGTTATGCCTGGGGAAGTTTTTTAAAACGAGAACCCTCCTTTCAACAGCCTGATGGGACGCCTTATCGTTTTGATACCATTCAGTGTGATTTGTACCACAAATGGACTGCTGTTGTCCCCCCATTGGTTAAAGAACCTGAACAAATGGATGAAAATAAAGCAAGAGAACTCTATCTCCGAGATGGCAAATGGCAAGAAGGCACGTATACAGACCCTTATCTGTATATCGAGAACAATCAGTGGCAGGTGCATCCCCCCAAAGCGCCGTTTGATGCTTCTAAACCATTGATGACCATTGATCCGGTTTGCACAGAAGCAGAACGAGAGGATATTTTGAATCAGCTCATGTTTCCTTGTTTTGAAGCATTGGAAAACGCCTGGAATCAAGTCGAAACACAATTTGGCCCTGTTGCCCTGGCTGATATAAAAATTGAGGCAGGACGCCGCAAGACTGATGGAAAAATAGTGATTGCCGATGTGATCGATAATGACAGTTGGAGAATTTGGCCGGGATGTGATCCTAGCAAACAGTTGGATAAGCAAAATTTCCGGGATGGCCATCCTTTGAGTACGATTGCAGATAACTATGCCCTAGTTGCTGAACTCACACGGGAATTTCTCAAATAGTCATCACAATTTCTTTCCCCTCACCTTACTCCTCTCCCCAATGAGAGGAGGTGGTGTATTCGTATCATTTCGTGGTTAAATATAGTGATCCAGACAGGTTTTTTCCCGAAGTTCCCCCTTTTTTTCAAAGGGGGGTAGGGGGATTTCGAAAAATTTTTTTTGGAGCACTATACTTGCAAATTTTCCAATAAATAAAGCATGGAACATCCAACCTGTGACTTGAGGAATACCGCATTTTTCCCATTGACCGGCAACCCAACCGGATTTCATCACTTACTCCTGGCAGAATGTGTGCTGCGCCAGTTTCCAGAAATCCAACGGATTGTCTTCATCCTTTCCAATGGAAAACACCCAGATCCCACCAAAGAACAAGCCATTGTCAACAAACAGACACGCCTGGAGATACTGGAAAAAGCCCTGCAAGAGTTCAATGATCCTCAAAGCAGTTGTGTTGCAAAAATGGCCCAACAATCTCAGAAACCGTTGCAGTTCAATGCTCAAAACACTTCTATTTCCACAGCAGAGTTTACCCAGGACCAGCCTGTCCGTCTATATGAACATCTAAAAACGCTGCAACAGCAAACAGTGCCAGCCTCCATCTCATATCCGTTGATGTTGATTATTGGAGGTGATCTGATTCAACGGATGAGCAGTCCAGAGATTTTTTCGGATGCTGATCTCCAGGAACTGGCAAAACATTGTCGATTTCTAGCCGCACCACGTGGAGAATATGAGACGGAAAAAACACTTTCACAACTGGAGGAAACTCGTCAAGTGTCATTGAATCATCAAACCATTCAAATTGAACAACTGCCAGCAGCCTTGCATCCTTTTCTGGAGTTGTCCTCCACCATTATCAGGCAAATGGTACAAGCACAGCATGCCTTGACCTGTTGCTTGCCAGACGGTGCCGCAAAGATGATTCATCACCATCAACTGTATCAGGAGCGTACTATCACTCGTGAAGAAAATGAGTGGCAACACCAATGTTATTTGCAAGAGCAGCAGTTGGACCAACGGGCCCGTCAGTTACAGAAAGTGCTGGATTGGCGTGCTGATCAAAACCTGGCTCACACACTGGCCATTGTGGAGACCAGTACGGGAGGTCAACTTGCCACCACATTGGCATCTTTGCCAGGGATTTCCAGACATTTTAAGGAAAGCACAGTGGTTTATGATCAAGCAGCAAAAAATCGTTTGTTGGGGCAAGCTGTGGAAAAATCATCAGTTTCCCCGGCTATGGCAACAGAGCTGGCAAAAAAATACCATCAGCAAACCGGAGCTGATTTTGTACTCTCAGAAACGGGTATGGCCGGTCCCTTGGAAGGAGTGAGGCGCAGCAATAAGCAGGGGCTTTGTTATTTTGCCGTTGCCACTCCCACCACTATCCAAAATTTTTCTCACCAAAGCAATCCTTTCTTCAGTAAAAAAGAACATCAATTCATTTTTGCCATTGTTCTCTTAGAATCGTTCATTCAGCTTTTGAAAAACCAGTGAGGCCGAATGAGTATGTTGGGCAATTCTACCCCTAACCTCTGGGTGGCAATCTGCTCCTCAGGGAGAGAGAGCTGTCTTGGAATAAGTACATAGTCATTATATGCATTTTTTTCTTTTTTTTAACTATTTGAATTCATTGCATAAAAAAATCTCCCCGGAAAAATAGGTAGTCCTTCCCCATATACAACTTTTTTGTTTTGCGGTATGAGTTTTTGGATCAGAAGAAAAGTAGCAGCAGGGCTGGTACTAAAGCAGATCCCATATTGTGAAATAGAATGTTTTTCTAAGAAAAGCTTTGCAATTTGTCACTCGAAACAAATGTGAAAGGTTTTGAAGATCTCTCGCTATGCTCGAGATGACAACGTACAGCGCAAAACAATATTTTTTAAGATTTTGTTTAAAAACCATTCATCTTTATATTAAGGAGGAAAGCAAATGAGAAAAATCTCTTATACCCAAAAAACAACCACCTGGCTCAAATTTGTTGCCTTTATTGCAATATTCATGGTGGCAACAGCATTAGTGATGGCTGAAAATCAAACATCTATGAGTTTCATTGCCATTGGCGATACTCCCTATTCTGAAAAAGAAAACACACGCATTAAAACCGAGATTGCCAAAGCAATCAAAGAGAAAAATCCACCCTTTGTGGTGCATTATGGGGATTTTAAAGGGGGTGGAGAAACCTGTACGGAAGAACTCTTGACAGAACGGCGAAATGACATTTATGGTCTGTTGCCCGGAAAGGTTTTCTACACGCCTGGGGACAATGAATGGACCGATTGTGATCGTTCTTTTTTGAAACCTCCGGTCTCCGAACTAGGAAAATTGGACTTTTTGCGGCAACTGTTTTTTGAAAAACCAATGGATTTGCCAGAAAGCTGGCATTATGCCCGTCAAGCCAATTTCCCAGAAAACGCCCGTTGGATGAAAGACGGTGTGTTTTTCATGACTGTCCATTTGGTATCAACCAACAATGGGCGTATAGACATTCTGAAAGATGACATTGAAGCCGCCCTGGCGTTGGTGGATGCACGGGATCAAGCCAATCGTGTCTGGATGGAGGAAACGTTCAGTGTGGCATTGAGAACAGGTGCTAAAGCGATGGTGATTGTCACTCAAGCCGATGTGACTTCTCCAGATGGCGGCGGTCCCTGTACGGCTACCAACCGTATGAATTGTGACGCATTCCAGAGTTTTCGCAGCAATCTGCAACTCAATGCCGGTGGTTTTGCAAAGCGAGGCGAATCATTGAAGCCGGTTTTGTTATTACATGGAGATACCAACCCCTATTGTATGGATAAAAAATTTGGAGGCAAACGTGCTCCTAACTTGTGGCGACTGAATGCCTGGGGAGATTTTAAAGATCCAGCAGATGCCACAGTGGTTACTGTTCAGCCGGACGACCAACAAACTCCGTTTAAAGCAGAAACATTGCTGGGGCATGAAATTCCAGCAGACGGATGTTAGTAAAAAAGATTGCCACAGAGACGCAGAAACCCTCGCCCCTCCTTGGCAAGGAGGGGAAATTGTTTTTTTTGCAAAACTGACCGGAAATATGATCAACTCTCAAAAAACAAAGAAAGGATGGTGAATTATGATTGATTTAAACGTGGTGGGTGCTCATGTCGGTCGAGCATTTCCTGACGAATTGTATCTGGGCATTTTGATGCCAAACATCACCCCGGCCAAGCAGTACCACCTTTTTGCAGATATCATTCATGCCAATGACCAGTTCAACCCCGACATTGGACCGGTTTCGGTAGAGTTGCATGGAGATGACAGCGGCATGTGGAGTTATGGAGGCAGCTTGGGGGCTTTGAACGGAGGAGCTGGCAGTCACTTTGGTGATGTAGGCCGCTACCTTTACCGCTATCGGCTGTTGCGAAACAATGTCACCATCATTGACTATTTTGCGGATCCTTACGCCACCACTAGTGGTCCTGGCACCAACTCGGCTTTTGACTACCCCCCACTACCGAATCACCAATGGCAGGATCAAGGCTTTGTGGTGCCCAGTCTCGATGACGTGATCATGTACGAATTGATGGTGGATGACTTTGCAGAAAATTTTGAAGGCGTGATGGGGCGTCTGCCTTACCTGAAAAGCCTGGGAGTCAATTGCATTGAACTGATGCCGATTACCAATATTCCAGAGCCGTATCGTTGGGGTTATATGCCCATGAGTTATTTTGCCATTGAAGAGCGTTATGGAGGTAAGGAAAAGCTGAAACCACTGGTCGATGCCTGTCATGGTGAGGGAATTGCCGTCATACATGATGCGGTGTATGCTCACATGCATGAGGAATTCTGTTTCCGCAATGTTTACTGGGCAGCAGGTGAAGAGAATCCTATGATTGGTCCCTTTGCCGGTGACATGTTTGGGGTTGGTCCTGATTTCAATAAGGACTTTGCCTACGATTACTTCATGGCGGTCAATCATTATTTCATCAATGAGTTGCACATGGATGGCTTCCGCTATGATTATGTGCCAGGTTTCTATGACGGCCCTGTTGGCAGTGGTTACGCCCGAATTGTTCACGACACCTACCAGACCACCAAACACATTGCTCGCTTCAATGGAGGAAATTACAACCGCATCATTCAGGCCGCTGAATATCTGGACAAACCGAAAGAAGTGTTGCAGGAAACGTATACCACTGCCAGCAAACGATGGTGGCCCATGCTCAAAGCACAGGACATGGTACGCGAGGGTGGCAATGTGATGGAGGGGTTTGTCCATGACATGCTTTTGATCGATTTCACTTCACCCTGGCCCACGGAATATCATAACGGTCAGGACAGTTTTCCAGTCGCCCCCTTGCAATTCATCGAATCCCATGACAAGAGCCGCTTGATGTATCTGCTCAGTGGGGAACATTCTCCTTATCATGGTGGTTTTGACCTCTTCAACCGCAACCGTACCCATTGGTATCGCCTGCAACCCTATGCCATTGCCCTCATGAGCTCGGTTGGTGTTCCTTTGCTGTGGCAGGGACAGGAATTTGGAGAAATCTATGGCAAACACGATGATGGTGGTTCCAGGGTGTTGGCTGCTCGTCCATTGCACTGGAACTATTTTTATGAAAGGGGAGGCCGGGATCTGGTCAATATTTACCGTCGCATGGGCCAACTGCGCCACCAGTATCAAGCCCTGCGCAGCCGCCTTTCTTATTATTTCCATGAGCACTCCAATCTGGACTGGGGGCTGGTTGCCTATCAACGCAGCCCCGATAACAACAATGACCCCACGGTGATGATCTTGCTGAACTTCGGCAGTTTCAATGGCACACTCCATGTCCCTTTCCCGAAAGGTGGACGTTGGCATGAACAGATCAATGATCATGGAGAGATTCTGGACGTGCCTCACGATTCTGCGGTGATGGGCATCGAGATTCCTTCCAACTATGGCAAAGTGTTCATTTCCGCATAGAGCATGGTGTTGTTTGCCACGCAGGCACAAAGACACAGAAATATAAATTCCTTTTCCTTAGGGAGAATTTCCTTTCCCTGGGGAGAAGGCCAGGATGGGGGAAAAAAGGCTCCCTTCTCCTAATGTGAAAAGTGGTTTAATTTTTGGTTCAATAAGAGAGAAGGTGATGAAAAAAATTATCAGTTTATTTGTAATCGGTTTAGTGTGTTTTTCAACGAATTCCTTTTGTCAGGAAAGTTTTACGATTGGGGTTGCAGGACCGCTCTCCCAAAAATACGGTCAGAGTATTATCAATGCGGTTCAGCTTTATTTTGATCAGGTCAATGAAAACGGTGGTATTGATGGACAAAAGTTAATGATTGAACGGTTTGATGATCAAAACGATGCTGATATAGCCAAACAGCATGCAGAAAAAATTGCTCAAAGTGATGTATTGTCTGTGATTGGCCATTGGTATAGCTCGGCTTCACTGGCTGCAGGGCAGGTATATCTGGAAAATCAAATACCTGCTATTAGCCCTGGGTCCACTAATATCAATGTGACCAAAAATAATGAATGGTATTTTCGAACTATATACAATGATACGTTAACTGCGGCATTCTCTGCTAAATATGTTCATGATGTTTTTAAAGCAAAGAAGGTCAGCGTTGTTTCAGATAATCAAGCATTTGGCAAATTTCTCAGTGACACTTTTATCAAGGATGCACAGCAGCAGGGGTTGAATGTCGTTTATCAACATACATTTGATATTAACAATCCTCAGTTTGATCGTATCGTACAACAGATGCAGCAGATAGACCCTGGAGTCATTTTTCTTGGCATGCAGGGGAAAGAAGCAGCTGAATTGCTTTTCAAGCTCAGAAGTGCTGAAATTAAGAATAACATTGTTGGCGGCTCCTCTCTTTCCGGGCAGAGTTTCATGGGACAACTGACTGAACTGACAGAAAAATCCAATAAACGGGTGAACTTTTTTTTACAAAATACGTATGTAGCCGCACCTTTAATATATGATACAGCGAATTACGGTGCTCAGATTTTTAAAGAAAAATACTTCAAAACTTATAAGACAGAAAGTGACTGGGGAGCCGCTTATAGCTATGATGCGGCAAAAGTGATTGTAGCGGCCATACGAAGATCGGGAATCAATGCTTCTACAGATATAAAAGAGGCGCGTCTTAGGTTGCGGGATACCTTATCTGAGATGCATAGTCAGGTCAAAGCAGTCAAAGGCATTACAGGCCTGAACTATTTTAATGCTGATGGCGATGCTGTTAAACCCGTATCTATGGGAATCTATAAAGGGGCTCACTTGGTTTCGGCCATGATTCAATATCAACCTGTCCCTAATCCTAGTGAACTTTACAATATTGAAGAGCAAATTAAAAAGAACCAGATTGTTCAGGTTGGTGATTTGTACCTCTATAAAACCAAAGTTGTCAATACTGGAATCATGCTCCATAAAGTCTCCAATATCGACTTTAAAGAAGGGCTGTACGATCTGGATTTTTCTCTATGGTTCAGATATCGGGGCGATTTTGATGTTAAGGAAATCGAATTCCAGAATAGCCTCAGTCCGATTGAATTGGATAGCCCCCTTAAAGTAGAACGAGATGGAGACACCCAGTACCAGCTTTTTAAACTGAAAGGGAGGTTCAAGCTGGAGACAAAACCGGATCTTTTAGGACGATATACCTATGAACTGAGTTTTAAGCATAAAATACTGGCTCGTCATAAAATTATTCTGGTCCCTGATGAAGTCGGTATGGGAATTGACAGCGTGAGCGAGTTCATTAATCAGCTGAATGAGAGAAAAGTTATTGCAGCGAGATATGATAGGATCATTGATCAAATTGCTGTATATGAGAAAATAACTTTTGAACCTGGTTTGGGAGCTCTGGAACACTCAGCAGCCAATGTCAATTACTCCAATTTTTCCTTTTCCTTTCGAATAACAAAAACAGGGATTGGCTTAATGCTGGATAATAAAATTTATATGCTGATCGCAGCGGTTATTTTAACACTGTTCGTTAGTTATCTGGTGGGAGGGCCTGGTTACCGTCTAATGTACCGCTTTGTCAAGAAAACAGAAACAAGATTTGATGATGACCTGCTGGAACTGATGCATTATCCCGTTCAAATTATTATTATCTTAATCGGTTTTTATTTTATCAATGAAACCCTGGAGGGCCTTATTTCAAAGACCATGTATGACATTTTTGACAAAATGATCGAGCTCGGTATTGTCGTCACTATCTTTATGGGCATTGTTTATCGCAGTAGCTCAATGGTGAAATTTTATTTCGAGCAAATGGCAGAAAATACAGAATCTCAGTTGGACGATTTATTTGTTCCCTACATCTCCAAAATAATCAAAACGATTTCTGTGATATTAGTGTTGATGAAATTCGCCGAAATCATTTTCGGACTGTCAGCCACCGCCTTTCTGGGCGTACTTGGTGGTTTAAGTCTGGCCTTTGGTTTGTTATTTAAAGATATCATTGCTGAAGTGGCTGCGTGTCTGATGATCTTTCTGGATGATCTGTATCATGAAGGAGATACGGTTCGTGTGGGGGGTGGAGCGAAAGGAGTGGTTGAAAAAATTGGTCTAAGGACAACCAGAATTCGTCTTTTTAAAGGGCCTATTGTTAAAATTGCCAATACCAAGATTGTTCAGGAGCATGTTGAAAATTATTCCCGTTCAGAACTGTTGATGTGTAATTATAAATTGAAAATCAATGGTATCTCCAGCTTGGAATTAAGCTCACTGGTGCAAAGCATTCGAGACATTCTGGAGCAGGATGAAAATGTGCGCAAGGACTTCGGGAGACTGGTCAATTTCCAAAGTTTGGAAGGCAACAAACGTGTGATTGCCATTGTATTCAGAACAGAGCCGGATTGGGAGGTGAACCAATATACGCTGGAAAGAGTGAATTACCGCATTTTAAATCTGCTGGAAGCCAACAATATCAGTAAACTGGATTACCAGTTTGTCTACATGCAGGCCCTTGAAGCAAAAGCTGCGAATTAACTGCTTTTAAAAAAATTCTCTGTGCCCTCTGAGACTCTGTGGCAACCTTTTTGGTTTCGGCTATGCCGAGTTAGGATATGGAAATATGAAAATTTTAATCGCAGAAGACGACCCCCTTCTTCAAGAGTTGACGAAAATGATAGAGGGTTGGGGATACGAATTCGACCTTGTTTCTGATGGTCAAGCGGGATACATAGATCCGTTAGAGGGCTATTCACTAAAGTCTAGATGGTAGGATGGGTTTACCCATCAACAAAGATATGAACTCATTCATGGGTAATGGGCTACAGGGTGACTCACTGAATTTTACACTTTGGGCGCAGGTACCAGGCAGACCAACCACGCACAGAAGAAACCCCAACAATGACAATTGATAGTGAATTAGTTGAACAAAGACTGCAAGGATTGGATCGGGACTCAGTAGTCGCCTTTGCCTACCGGTGTGCTTTGAGGGTGGTGCCAATTCTTGGAGCCAAAGGGAATTTCAACTATTGGGAAGAAAAGCAAGAAAACCATCTCTTTGCAGTCTTTCATGCCCTGGATGTAACGGGGAGATTTTTATATGAAATAAAGTCTGCCGCCTATGCCGGTGCCTACGTCACCGCCTATGCCGCCTCCTATGCCGCCGCCGACACTGCCGCCGCCGCCGCCGACACTGCCTACGCCTACGCTGCCGCCGCCGCCGCCGCTGACACCGTCTACTTTGCTGCTAGATCTGCTGTTAGAGCCGTTGATGCCACTACCTTTTTTAAAAAAAATCTTTCCGAAGTCATTGAGCGAATGATTAACCGAGATTTAGATTACTTTGCTACCACTAACAAAAGCAAAAAAAATGCAAGGGATTTGTTAACTCTGCCCTTATGGAATGAGGTTCCAGAGTCCTGGACAGATCTGCTTGACCAATTTAAAAAAGCCTTAAAAGGCATCGACTGTGATTTTTGGTACCCCATTTTTGAGAAACGTTTTCATAATGAACAACCTGATCTTGATGCCTTGAAACAAAGAGTAGAGCTGCCTCCAGAAATCAAGGAACAGGGACACCTGGCCATCATCCGATACCTGGAATCTCTTCAGAGGGAAGGAGAAAAACGCTTGAAAGAAGTGAAAGTGGTTTTTTTAGGGGATGGTGGAGCGGGCAAGACCTCTCTGGTTAACAAAATATTAGATCCTCAAGCAGACCTGGCTGAAGATGAAAAGCCCACTCCGGGAGTGGATATCCACAGATGGGAGCTGGAAGAAGAGATTCAAGCCCACTTATGGGATTTTGGCGGGCAGGTTATTATGCATGCTACCCATCAATTTTTCATGTCCAGGCGCTCAGTTTATGTGATTGTGCTGGATGGCAGGAAAGAACAGAATCCGGATTACTGGCTGCATCATGCCAAGACATTTGGTGGTGACTCACCGGTCCTGATCGTCATGAACAAGATCGACCAACATTATCATGAGCTGGAGAGAAATACTCTGATGCACAAATACTCCCAAATTAAAGGTTTTTTTCCCCTGTCTTGTAAAGACAACAGAGGTCTGAAACACTTCACTGATCAATTGAGCCAAACATTGAAAGAGACAGAAGCATGGGATTCCTCCTTGCCAGTTAACTGGTATAATGTCAAAGACCGCTTGCAGGAGAAAAATGAAGATTATATCACTCTGGAAGCCTATCAAAAGGTTTGTCAGGGGCAAAAGATCCAGGAAGCAGAGACTTGTGAGGTACTATTGGAGCATTTGAATGATTTGGGCATTGTTGTTTATTTTGAAAAACTGTTGCATCTGAATACCTATGTGCTCAATCCCCGCTGGTTGACCAATGCGGTCTACCGGGTGATCAACTCCGATGAATTGAAAGAAAAAAAAGGAATCATTACTTTTGATGAGTTGGAGGGTATTTTTCAAAAAAATAAGAATCCGTATCCTGTTCCGAAGGACAAATATGGCTTCATTATGGAGGCCATGCGGGAATTTGAATTAGCTTATATCCTCAATAAAGATCAACCGACTGTGGAGATGATTTATCTCATCCCAGATCTGCTGGAATCGGATGAGCCTGCTGATTTGAACTTTGATAAGACAGGAGCTTTGATACGTTTCCGTTTTTCCTTCCCCTTTTTGCCAACCTCCATCATGGCTCGCTTTATTGTGCGGATGGCCGACGATATCGATGGAGATTTACGTTGGCGGTCCGGAGTTGTCCTTTCGAACAGCACCTTTGAGAGCAGGGCACTGGTCACCGCCAATAACGATCAACGGTTGATTCATGTCTGGGCCAAAGGGGGGCAACAAAGGGACTACTTTGCAGTGATTCGAAATCATTTTCATCGGATATTCTCCAGTTACGCCAATTTTGAATATGATGAACAAGTTCCCTTAACCGAGAATGAAGCAGTTGTTGAAGACTATCAGCAATTGATTGGCCTGGAGAAAATGGGAGAAGCAACCTATTCATCCGGTAAATTACAGCAAACCTTTGACCTCAAGGCCCTTTTGAATGGCATCGAAGCTGAAGAAAAAAGGAGAACAAAAGCAAACAGTGCAAAGGAAAAGAGAGAACAATGGGTAGACTTAGAAGGAAAAGACGATATTGTGCACCGTTCAGCAAAGCAGATATTTATCAGCTATAGCCGTCATGATAAAGAATGGCTGGATCAACTGCTGGTCCATTTGGGGGCACTGGAACATGGGGGAATTGGCTATTGGTATGACGAAGATATCATGGCCGGTGATCGCTGGAATGAGAAAATAAAGACGGCTATCCAGTGTTGTCAGATGGCAATATGTTTAATTTCCAAGGAGTTTCTCAATTCTAAATTCATTCGGGAAAGAGAAATACCAGTATTTTTAGAAAAAGATGTCACAATAATACCAATTCTCTTAGAACCATGCGGATGGAAAGTCGTATCGTGGCTCAAGGAACGTCAATTCATCAATGACATTCCCCTGTCTAAAATAAAAGCTGAGGAGTATGATGACATTTTTAGTAGCCTTATGGAGCAGATTGTTGAGCACTTTGAGTGAATTCAAAAGGTGAATCATAGATTGGGGCTGAACAAAGGTCGATGGCTTGTTTGCCAGTATCATGTGTGCTACTCTAAATGATTAGGAGATTTATAGGTACTTTTTCCTTGAGGTGCGAAGAAAAAAGACGATGGGAGGAAATATGATTACTACTGAAGGACTGATAAATCCAGAAGATCTGAGTGAATCTAATCTTTTAGAAACAACACGCAAAATGCTGGAGGTCGTTCACGAGATTGCTGATAAATACCCCACACGAGATATGGAACTGATGGAACAGCTAGTGGATGGACAAGGCCGTGTTGAACAAAGGATTGGAGAGGTTGAGAGTTCCATACAGACTCTCAGTTCTGACATTGATGCTGGTTTTGGAAGGCTTGAGAAAAAGCTAGAAACCGAAATTGGCAGTTTGCGTGACGAAATGGAAGGATTACGTGACGAAATGGGGGGATTGCGTAATGATGTAAACCAGCAACTCAACGAACAAACGGAATTGTTACGCACAATCGCCCGTAATACTCAACGTGATTGAGTGAAGGAACAACTGATTAGGAAATAATGATAAACTGGCAAGAGGTTTGTGCGATACCTCAAACAACGTCAAAGCACTTTCAAGGTATTGACCCCTCTGGAAACAAATTCTCTGCGGAGTTTGTAGCGGGTACGATACAGCAAGACAGAAAAATTAGAAACCGAGAGGTCCATCTTTTCACAAATACTTTCTGTGGATTCTCCATCAATTTCACGCAAGATAAAAAGCAGTCGCATCCTTTCTGGAAGCGCATCAATGCATTCCCACAATAACTCCTGAGCTTCCTTGTTTTCCAGAATTTGTTCAGGCGTGAAATGCCATTCCTGGGGTTTGCTGCGCCACCCTCCTTCTGAAGTAAAATCAGAGGGCCCCAGGCTATCCAATTCAATGGCTTCTAAATTACTTTCCTTTTGTTTTTGCCGAAAATGATCCATGATCTTGTGTTTCAAAATGCCCAGAAGCCAAGTGCGGATGGATGATTTTCCCTGGAATGAATCTTTGGCTCCAATGGCTGCAATAAAAGTGTTTTGTACCAGGTCGGCAGCCAGATCCTCATTAGAAACCCTCACTAAAGCGAAGCGATACAGCATATCGCCATGTTGTTCAACCCATTCTTCAATATTGTGTATGTTTTCTTTGTTTGATTCCATGATTCGTTTTTATTCACAGAATGAAGTGTAAGGCGATTTAATGGTCCAAACGATTATTGAGTTTATATAAAGATAATGGATAAATTGGTTAAATCAATTCTTTTTATAAGGTTTGCCATATTTGTTGAGGTGAGAACTGGGCAGACGCAACACCTGTATCTCAAAATTATGGGTTTCCTGGGAATTAGGGGCGGTTGTTATTTTTTTAGAAGTGAGCTTGGTGCCTTCTACCCAAACCCGCAATTTGTAGTTGCCTGCGGGGATTCCTGTGATCCTATAGTTTCCATCCGTTTTGGTGAGAGCATACTTGTTGTTTTTGAGCACCAATAAATTGGAGATCATTTGTGGATGGATATTGCAGAAAATTTTAACCAACCCTGGTTTATCAAAAACTATGGATTTTTCGACAGGTGCTTTGAACAACCCCAAATCAAACTTTTTTGCTTTGGACAGTGAGAAAACATTGTGATTGAAAGGGTCCTGGTTTCTAAAAACAACAGTATCCCCCTTCGTAAGCGGGAGGACTCTTTGAGAGAAAGTTTTATTGACCTGATCGTGGTGCAGTGGTTTTTTCTTAGTACTCGACTCTTCTAAACCTGTAATAAAGACAACCGCATTTTCATTGCTGGGAGCGAGCCTCCAGTCCTCTTCATTGGAAGTGCGTTCCCAAATGGTAATTTTACCGTTTATTTCTCCTGCAAACAAAGTTGCTGTTATCAGCATGGATGCAATGCATGGCAGAAGAGATTTCAGATTGAACATCATAAAGAATTCCCATTCAAATCTTTTGTACCGTATTATTGGTGTATAACGATTTCTTCATCAAAAGGCAATTTAATCAGAAAAATGAGGGGACATAATACTAATTTAAAAATATAAATTAGTATTATGTCCCCTCATTTTTCTCCCCTTATTTTACCAACAGCAGTACGTTAGAAATGATATAATAACTCTAGTGATGTAATTAAGTCAACACTCAATGGTTTTTGGCTCTTGATTCCGTTAAATTCTTCTTCCACGATAAATACACGCCACTCTCCTGCAGCACTGAATTCCAGTGTTTCTCCCAGGTAACTCACACGCAGCAAACCTCCTGAAAAAAAAATAGGAGCTGAGCGGGCAAAAAGGGTGGTTACTTCCTCAGTGCTGCCTGCAGCAAGGAGCTCATTCACCCGTTCATTGCTTTCTCCAATGCTGATATTGCCATGACCAAATTTTAAATATCCACTAGCGTCGAACCCTTCTTCTGTGCTTTTGAACCATTCTACCATCAAGCCAACTGCGGAAAATCGAGGAAAAATGATCACGGCATCAACGGTGGAGGTGACTCCATCATCTGTAACCATAGCAGACTGGGCCAGAGGCAGGAAAATCGGTTTTTGGAAATTCAACTCAAAATAGCCAAAAAAGCCAACAGGAATTTCTGTGCCTGGGATATTAAAATTAGCAATACCAGTCATCCTGTCTTCAAAACTGGTTTCAAGATGGATTTTAACCCCCTCTTCGATCAAGGCTTCGGCAGCAGAAAAGCTGATAAACAACGTGTCTTTGCTTGGAGTTACCTGGGACACAAAGTTTTCTTCACTGAAGCGAAATACCAAATCTAATAACTCTGGTAAATTCAATAATTTGATTTGGGAGGAAAGCCGAGAAGCCTGAGTTGTTTCGCTGGTCAGGTTACTCTCCACATTATTTTGCTCACTGCTTTCTTCCACTCGGCTGACAAATGGATTCAACCGGGCTGGATCAAATCCTTCGGTCAGGTCCAGATGCAAATTATCAATATAGTCCTGTCCTCCCAGTTCTATCGACACAATAGCAACGGGTTCAGTGGAAACCTCATCTAACGTTTCGTCGGCATTTTCTCCAGAAGGTTCACTGACCAGCCCAGTGAATTCACCAGCACCAGCCACATCGCCAAGCACGGAGGAAGTGACTTCCGTAAAAGGGGACCAATATTGAAAGGTCACTCCAACTGAAAAATAAGCTTCGCCCGCAGGTGGGCCAGCAGGAACTTGTCCTTCCTGTGACACTTCATCTGCGAGAATTTCTTCAGGAACCTCTGTGTCTTCCACACTGTCCACTGCTTGTTCTCCGGTGTCCTCTTGCCCATGACACAAGGAGGGCAAAGAAAAAAAGAAAAAATACAGGAGAATCAAAGTCATTCCTGCTACAATTCGCAGTCCTGAAATAGTGTTATTATTGATTGGGATGGCCACGAAAACACACAAAGCTGGAAAATTTGATTAATAGAATTGATTTATTCACACACTCAATGAGTGGTGGGTGAGGGCATTGGTTCAATAATACGCAGAATTACCAGGTACCTTCAGACAGCTTTTCATCATCAGTTATTGATTCCATCAACCCTGCGATATTTATGTCCCATTTTACTGTGAATCGCAATAGTAACCTGCATTATGGCTGGTTTATCGTGCTTGCAGGAATGCTGTGTTTGTTTGGCTGCATTGGCTTGGGACGGTTTGCGCTTGGTATGCTGCTTCCTGCTATGGGAACTGCATTGAATCTATCTTATTCACAAATGGGGTTAATCAGCACTTCTAATTTTATTGGCTACCTCCTCTCGGTTTTGCTGTGTGGGCCCCTTGCTATCCGGTTTGGAATTCGAAAATTGATCTTTGTCGCCCTTTTACTGGTTGGGGTGTCCATGATGATAATTGGTATGACCAGCAATCTTTATACAATCATTCTATTGTATTTATTGACAGGGATGGGAAGTGGAGCTGCCAATGTTCCCATGATGAGCCTTGTTTCTCAATGGTTCGTCAACCAACAAAGGGGAAAAGCGGCAGGATTTATTGTTTCTGGCAGTGGGTTTGCCATTCTTTTTTCTGGCAAATTGATACCTGTTTTGAACCAATGGAGTGCCTATGGATGGCGTCTCAGTTGGTTTTGTCTGGGGCTTGTGGTCCTGGCAATTGCAGTAGTGTGTGTGTTGGTCTTGCGCAATCATCCAAAAGAATTGGGTTTATCTCCCGTAGGCAGCAAAAAAATGTCAGATGTTCCTAAGGTATCTTTAAATGCTGCTTCCGTTCCAATAGAAAATAAAGGTTTTCCCACCATTATTTATCACTGTGCCGCTATTTATTTTTTATTTGGTTATACTTATGTGATATATGCGACCTTTATTGTCACCACAATGATTCAAGAACATGGATTTTCTGAGGCTGCGGCAGGCAACTTGTGGTCTTGGGTGGGAGTTTTGAGCTTGTTTTCTGGACCTGTATTGGGAACTTTCTCGGATAAACTGGGGAGAAAGACGGGCCTAATCCTTGTCTTTTCTATTCAAACGCTTGCCTATTTGCTGGTAGCACTCCCACTGCCCAGTATTTTTTTATACCTGTCGATTGGTTGTTATGGTGTGGTTGCCTGGAGTATTCCCACTATCATAACGGCATTAATCAGTGATTATGTGGGGCCCGGTAAAGTAGTCAAAGTATTCGGTTTGGTGACCTTTATTTTTGCCATCGGACAAATTGCGGGTCCCTATCTGGCAGGAGCGCTGGCAGAACAAACAGGAAATTTCTCCAGTAGCTTTTTGATGTCTGCTGTTATGACTGGAATTGCTGCGATCCTGTCTATTCTTTTAAAAGAAAAATTACGATAATGAACAAGTATTCCATAATGGACGCTATTGCCAGTGAACTGAATATTAGTCGCCAAGCTCTTATTAAAACCTATGTCTGTCAATCCCTGGATAAGCACTATCTGGCCCGTGCAGCAAACCACTAGTCAGGGTTATAACCTTCAGATTTGTTTACCCAGTTGTGATCCCCCCTTAAAATCAATGAATTTGGGGGCAAAAGTGAACTGGATTTTGTCTTTATGCACAAATTCTCCCTCATGTGACTGTAAAACAGAATAATCGACACTAATCCTCAACTTCAAAACTTCTTTGGAACGAACGGTTTCCTGGTGCCTGAACCGGGCTTTCTGGGCAGGTTCTCCAGATGGTTTCAAAATAATCAAATCTCCCTGGAAATGGCTGATATCTTGATTCGTATGGTTTGTAAATCCAAGATCAAAGATCAACACACTCCCCTTGTTTTGACTGGCAAACGTGCTGGAATATACTTGAACCGTCAACGATTGCTGCAATTGTTGTTCGGTTGTTTGCCGTTGAGGAGAGCATCCTACTAAAAAAATCGGAGTGATTAGCACAATAAAAATGACTGCAAATAGGTAAAATTTCTGCTGATTTTTCATAAAAAACTCGTTTGGGCTATAGAAAAATAAAAGAAACTCAACACTCACAAGAAGTTGTTGAACCATTGGATCAATTCCTCCCAGCAGCGTTCCCAGTCTTCAGGAAGCATAAAATGCTCCGAATCTGGATACTCAATGTACTTTTGGCGTTCTGGTGCTGTTTGATAGTGATCCTCCAGTTGTTGATGAAATTCTCTTGCAAAGGAAGGAGGAACAATGGTGTCTCTTCCAGCAGTTTGGGAAAGTAAGGCCACTGGAAAAAATCGATGAATGTGATGATGTGGACTTTCTGGATGCTCGATTCTCCATTTTGGAGAACCTAAAATAACAGCAACTACGGTGAATCGGGGTTCTTCTAATAAAGCCGAATAGGTGATGAATCCTCCCAGAGAAACTCCAGCAATCCCTAGTTTTTTTAACTGAATCTGCTTCTTTGTTTCTAAGGCGACTATGATTTGGGGTACTTCTTTTTTGGTTTGGAGAATGACCTCCAGGAATTCCTGATCTCTTTGGGGATTGTTTGCTGAAAAGCGTTCATCAAAATTAGGATACCGTCGTTCGCCGTGTCCCACGTTGTCAATAGCAACTACCAAAAATCCATTTGCAGCGAGGAGACGAAGTTCCGGGATATGTTCCTCTTTGGATGCACCCAAGCCATGAAAAAAGAAAATACAACCTCGATCTACTGCTTTTTCAAATGGAGACTGGTACATCAAAAGTACAGGGGCTGAGGCTAAAGAATCTGATTCCTGGATAATTTTCATACTATTGATTGAATGGCCTGTTGATCATTACTGGGAAAGGTGTGAAATTTCTTTTTTAATAAGATTTTTGATTTGGTGCTTTTGGTTAGATGAATAAGAATGCCAATTGGCTCGGATTTGCTCAAAAAATTGTTCCAATCTCTGACCTGGTTCAAAGTCACAATATCGAATTTCTAAAGATTTTTCCTGAAGGTGGAAGAGGAATTCATAGTTCTGAGATTGGACATGAAATTTGAGATTTCCCCCACCAGAGAAAAGAATCCAGCTTTCTTCTTCACGAATGGGTGGTGCATCAAAGGCAGTTCCATAATTTTCATCCCAGTTGACACTACCTATTTTAAATTCTTGAAATCCTTCTGGCAAGTGTACCACCAGCCGTAATTGAGCATCATTTCCTGTAAATTGATAAAATGAGTTGGCTTGCCACTGATTGAAGGTGCCTCTTAAGAAAAATGCTGGTCTCATGAGCCCCCTCTATCAATACCAGTGAAGTACTTCATGTTTATCCAATCGCTTCAGAAAAAGTCGTAAAACTATGAGAAAAATTTAAAAATACGAGTTTTTGAAGGCACATGCAAACGAAAAGGTGCTTGGTGTGCGGCAAGAAAAGATCACATTTGGATGTGCTATTTTTTATGTGTTATGTTATCTTTTCTAAGTAATCATTCAAAATTTTATTGTTTTCTTTTTTGTTCTCACTACAATAAGAGGTTGAGAAAAACCTAAAAATGGATCTCATTTTTGATTATGAAATAAGGCAATGTCAGTATCGACACAAGCATCTTCTTCGATTAAAGAATTAAAATCTGATGACATATCTCAACTGGATCCCAGCAAAGGGTTGCCTCTTTCTGTTGTGCGAATGGATGATTTGTCGAGTATTCCCGGTTTATTGCCTCACTGGAAGGGAGAAGTTGAGAAACGGAAAAAAGAAATTCTGGCACTGCAGAATGTCAGCTTTCTCAAACGAGCAAAGCAGCTCTTAAAATCGGGCAATAGCTCTGACACGGTCACTGGGATGGAACTATTGCGTATTCTGGACGCAAACAGTAAAGAAAATAAATCCACAAAAGCCCTTCAAGCTGACCCTCTCAACTGTGATGAGCGGGCTCATTTGATTTCATACATCATGAAACGGACAACGAGTATGGGCAAAGAGATCAACCTCTTGGACATGCGTGCCTTGTTGTTGCAGGCATTCGTTGCCAACTCATTTGGAGAACGCTCACTCAACAGTCTTTTAGCATTATACCAAGCCCATGTCTCTTATCTGGAATTAGCCGTCAAGCGTAATGAAATTACTATTTCTGAATTGAAAACAAAGAACCATCCAAGAGAGATACAACAAAAAGCACAATTGAACAAAAACATGCTGTCTGTGTATCGGAATTTCATTATACGCAGAATACAAAAACTCATCCCTCAAATCAAGCAACTGCATTTAGACAATAACCGTCTCAAAAAATTTGACAATAATCAGGAAAACGCAGCACAGAAAAAAACCATCATGCTGCGTTCCGCGTATTATGCGGTTTGTATCATGCGGTGTTTTCCGATGTTGAAAAATGAAACGATGGAAATTGTGGATCTGGTCGTGAAGCTGGACCAATCAGATCCATTAGGCTGGTTTCTGAAAGGGCATGTTCTGGCCGCAGAAGGAGAATTGAAATTTGATCAAGATCGAGCAGGTTTCCGTTCTCAAAATATTAAAGGAGAGATGGTGCGCTCCATTAAAGAAAGTTTAGAAAATTATGGCCAGGCGCTGACTAAAATTCCGGGAAACCGTTATGAAGGCTTGAACTACAATATTTTGGCAGAATATATTAATTTTCTTATCTTCGTTTGCAAATTTATTCAGGCTCCCATCGCCTGGAAAAAAACGTACCTCAACAAAGCGATAGGCACCCTGGAACGTTCCGATTCCAAAAATGGTGAGAAAATCATCGTCATGCAAAATCGCGTTCAAACGGTTTTAGATAATCTGTATTGAGAACTGGATCTCTTTTGAATGGATTCTTCATGAAGCCAATACACCGCATCGAGAATAATGTTGGTATTGTGTCAATTGGAAACGATTCCACTGCAAAAGAAGTCAATATCATTGTTGAACCTTTGTTGAGGGATGCCAGCCTCAAAGGATTAGTCCTCAATCTGGCAGAAATGACCTGGATTAATTCTTCCATAGTCGGTGTGATTGTAGATGCTTTTTTAGAGTTGAAAAAGCATCAAAAAAAATTACTGTTGTGCCAGCTGAGTCAAAAAGTTCACAATACTTTTACACTGATCCGTCTGGATGCCACCATTGGGATTTGTGAGACAGAACAGGAGGCATTGGCGAGTTTACAATCAGAGCTGGAATAATAAGGAACGTAAAAATTGTACCCCAAGGAGCACAATCAAAACAGACCAGTCCATTCCCATAATTGGAGGAATAACACGACGTACTGGTGCTAAAACGGGTTCTGTGATTCGATGTAAGAATTGCACGATTTTGTTGTAAGGATCAGGATTGACCCAGGAGATCAAAGCACGTGCGATCAAAATGAATGTATATAAATCAAGAATTGCTGTAAGGACTTCAATGAGTGCGTAAGGGACGTTAGACATATTAATGAGCTCCGAGTTTATTCAGATTGTGAATGTTTTTGCGCTTCCAGTGCCGCATATTCAATTGCATGAGCAATGATACCACGAATTCCTGCTTCTTCCAAACTCATCAATCCTGAAAGAGGAACCCCTTTTTTTTCAATGGAATGATCCCGTAAAATTCCAGGATGTGTTTCCGATTCTAAAAAAGTTCGAGTGGCTCCAAAAAGAGCATGGGCGGCCAGGAGTAGCCCTGTTTTCCGTGGAACTCCCATTTTGAGTACACCATCTGCCAGTGCGTCAATGATGGTATACCCAATGGCGGGGCCTGTACTGATCAATCCATGCACTGCTTCTAACTGAGATTCAGATTCTACTTGAAAATGGACTGGCAATCCATCCAGCACTTGGAGAAACATCGACAATTCTTCTTTTGTGACCAGTTCGGAAGGTGTGAAGACCAAGGAGATATCTACAAAACGCTGGATGGGACTGGCCAAACAGCGAATCATTTTCCGTTCATTGATTTGTTGGGTCACTTTGTTGAAAGAAACATCTGCCCCTAGCAATACCAGAATATGTGCATCAGAGACCAGTAAACGGATACGGGGAAATAGTGGTTTGAGTTCGTCATAGGAGGCCTCTAAAAAAATGAGATTGCTTTGCTGAAACAATTGATCCAGGTCGACCAGTGTTTTCCAGTCGCCAGCTTCTGTTGGTGGAGAACCGAGAGGATAAATTTTTCCAGTTTTGGAGAAGGAAGAATTTCTACTTTGCAAGTAAAGACATAAACCCTGACCAAACACTCCCCAACCAATAAACCCTAAACGAATGTCTTGTTGTGGCACCGTTTCTTCTCTTTTCAATTCAACGACGTTCTCCAAAAATGGCACTCCCGATTCGAATTAATGTAGCTCCTTCTTCAATGGCCCAGCCATAGTCAGACGACATGCCCATTGATAATTCTGTACAATCTTTTTGATTACCAAACTCCTGCACCAGTTTTTCTTTCCACTGATACAATGTTGAAAAAGTGCGACGAATTTCTGTTTCACCAGCCTTGGGAGCCGCAATAGTCATTAAACCTTTCCATTCCAGCCACTGACAAGATAAAAGATTTTCGGCAAGATGACGGAGCGCTTCCCATTCCCATACACCGCCTTTGGTTGATTCCTTGGAGAGATTGACCTGAACCAAAGCCTTCATTTTTTGCTGCGTATTTGCGCATCTTTTTTCCAGCATTTGTACCAGTTCAGCCGAGTCAACCGAGTGAATCCATTGGAATTTTCCTGGACAGTAGCGTGCTTTGTTCTTTTGGAGATGACCAATGAAGTGCCATTCCAGAGAAGCAGGCAGGGCGGGTATTTTTTTCAAAGCTTCTTGCATCCGATTTTCTCCAAAAATCACTTGCCCAGCACCAACTGCCTGTTCAATGGTGGAAACCGGATGTGTTTTGGAAACAGCAACCACCTGGATTTCTTCAGGAGTTCTTCCTGATTTATGAGCAGCTTGTAGGATATTTTCTTGGAGAATGGTTAAACTATTCTGGATTTGTTCTTGAGTCTGCATGAATGGAGTGATTTCTTTAAGAATTCAATATCATTTTGTATCATCAACGGCTTTCCATAAGCCCAGTTTATTTTGTTGAGCATATTGCTCTGCAGCCACAAAATCTTGATGAAATGGAGATTCTCCCTGTTCAATCAAATAAAAAGACCAGCCGTTGCGAACCAGCCAGGTATTGATATTCACATCTCCCGTCCATAGCATTCCTTCCAGACGGTATACTCTTTCCAGAAGCTTATAACTGACACGGACTCGACGATTGTGAAAGCTCTTTCCTATCTCATAAGCCACCTTTTTTTTAAACCAGTCGTTGTATTTTTTACCACGACTGATCGAGCGTTTGGGAGAAACATAACGAAGCCAGATGCGCACCTCTTGACGGTCTACATCTAAATTACTTTTGGATAATTTGTAGGTCCAGCGAATAAAATCCCTCTTATTTTCAAGGTGTACCCAAATGCTTTCTGAATCAGTGATGCGGCTGACCACCCCTTCAAACGACTTATCCAGTTGATTGTATTTTTTGGATTTATCAGCCCGGGCAGACAGCTTACCACGAATCGATTCGGTACTGAAAAAGCCTTGACTCCATCCAACGTGTGGAGCAAGCAGGCCGGTGAATAAGAGAATGAGCAGAAAACGCATCATAGATTATACCCAGATAAACTCAAACAAAGATGATTTTGTTACCTTCATCAAGTAGCACACGTCAGGTGTGTTGACAAGGCGAACTCAATGGGAAGCATTCTTTGAAGAATAGACACCCTGTTTGCAAAGAAGGTTCGTCAGCATTCATCTGTTCGATTGCAGACGATATTCATTTCAATCGGAGGAGGAGATTTGGGCAGGTTTTCAGGAATGGTCAGGGCTATTTCCAGGAAAAGATCTTCTGTGATTTGGTTTTTGACGGGGAGACTGTGATCCTGTTGAAACTTATTGAGAACGTTTAAAAGTGCCGTGTCCATTACACCATCTGTCATTTTACTGTCATATCCACGCTTTCGCAAAGTTTGCTGAATTAAAAAAATTCGTTGTTTGTTGGCTAAAGAACGGTAGTGTTGCTGCAAACTTTCGATGACGATGGGATCACGTTCACTATGAACAGGAGAGCACTTCCACCACGGCAGAGTCAAATAACGTCCTAAAGTTTGAATCACGCCCAAGTCCAGCAATGAACGAATGGCCTGATGACGAGCGGCCAGCCCCTTGGCTTTTGCACTCAAATCGATGCCTGTGCCAAAAATCGCCACATCAAAATCACCGCTGACATTAGAATCTTTCATTTCCAGGCTATTCACAGACTGAACTTTTTGGACCATCACCATGCTGGGGATTTTTACCTAATTCAAATCTACAGTGACGACAGAAGACGTGATGCTTCGATCCACACTAAGGCCGCCATCTTCTCCATCCACCCCTACTCCAATATCATCATTCACAATGGCACGGTCATAGGCAGAAATTGTGGCATCCAAATAAATGGTGGGTTGTGGGATATTTTTGTCGGTTTTCGGAATGGGCATCCCATACAGTTTGAATAAATTGGACAAGAGGACGGGATAGTTGGCAACATAATAAACTTGCCCGCCAATACCAACCACCGAGCTTTGTAGCATGGGAGTCGCATCAGTTGGAATTTCCCCCCCGGAAGAACGGGCAACTCCTGTAGCATCTTCTACTTTAGAAGACATGATATAAAGAGGAGGACGCTGATATGCCTGGGTCAATCGCCCAAAGCAACTCAGGGCCTCTGTAAAATCGGTACGGGTTCTGACCGGTTTATTGGGAATGGGAGGTTCTAAATATTTTTTGGGAGTGAGATAACTACACGAAGATAATACAAAAATAGCAACAGAAAATAAAAACAGCTTCATAGGTATTGCTGGCAGTATGAGGAGGTCATTTCACAATGAATGTGATGTCTCTTGTGGTCAATGTGATATTTAACTCTTCAACTCTGGCTCCTTTTTCAATAATAGGACTGGCAATCAGCAAGGAAGATTTGTCTCCTTCTTCACTCAAAATAATATCTTCTGCTTTGGAGATCTTATCTTTTAAACGACGCCGTCTTGCTTTTTTGCGCAATGTATCCGTTGATTGTGGTTTTTCATAGTAACTCAGCTTAGGGATTTTAGGAGAATCTTTGTGAATACTTTCCTCGGCAAATACCGTCACAGACCAAATACAACACAAGATCAATCCAAGCAAACGCATATTAGTTCCCTTCTGTAATTATTTTCAAGTGGAAAGCGTCCTTCCCAAATTTATAGATCATTGATTATACTGTCTACTTATAACAGCTTTGACTCCTCTTGAGAAGTCTTTAAAAGTCATGTAAACGAGGAATCGCAGAGAGGTGTTTGGCAGGATGCGGCTTTAAGAAGCTAAATGGCAAGTGAGGCTGCAATCAGATTGTCAGCCTCACCAGGAGACGCCACGCAGAAAAAGAGATTTAGATGTTTAGACGGCAACTGATATTTTCAGAATATGAGCAAGAACTTCTTGCTGAGCTGCTTGAATTATTTGACAGTGGTTTTTGTATTCTCACCAAGTTGTACTCCACCGAGCATGAGTCCTGCCTGCCCTGTAATTGTATTGACCTTTATCGGATTTGCATCCACCTGGATGGCCACATCTCCTTCGATCTCGCTATTGTCTATTGCCGTCACTTGCCCGATAAAGGTAGTTACTTTCCCAATAAAGGAACCTTTATTGATTGTAATGCATTGAAGATAATATTATTTTCATTAAGATCAAAATCGTCTGCATAGACAGTCGAAAAGGCTCCTACCAATAAACACACCGTTAATAGTATTTTAAGAGTTCTTGAATATTTCATGATTTCCCTCGCTTCAAGAATTAATACCACCAGTTATTGCTGTTTTCACCCATCTTGACTCCACCGATGGAGAGCTTGGTGTGTCCATTATTTGTGTCAACATCCACTTGCTCAGCTT
>JANQHV010000412.1 GCA_028282505.1 SAR324 cluster bacterium
TTTTGGCATTGTTTCATCAGTAATAATCAATTCAAAACGATCCGGTTGGGCTTGAAAAATATGCAGAGCCTCCTCACTATTGGTGGTTGCAGTAACTCGGTAGCCAAAATTTTCTAAAATCAACTTCATCCCGGTGATGACGATTTCTTCATCATCAACCAATAAAATCTTTTCTTTGCCTTCAGGAATGATTTCGGCAGCTTCACTTTCTGCGGAGATTTCGACAGTTGTAGGAATAAAGATTTCAAATGTGCTCCCCTGTCCGGTTTCACTGGATACCGTGATTGTTCCTCCATGATTTTTTACAATGCTGTGTACGACCGCCAATCCCATGCCAGAGCCTTCTCCCACTGGTTTTGTGGTAAAAAAAGGATCAAAAATACGATCCAGAATGTCGGGTGGCATCCCACTTCCTGTATCCCGCAGCGTCAACTTCAAATAAGTACCCGATTTGATTTCATGGAGAGTCGAAAAATCCTGACCAATCGTGGTTTCCGATAGTTCTACTTCCAGAATGCCTCCCCCTTCCTGCATGGCATGACTGGCATTGGTACAGAGGTTCATCAACAACTGATGAATCTGGGTGGGGTCGGCTTTGATGTTACTGCAATGCGGATCAATCTTCTGATGAATCTCGATGGTACTTGGCAGAGAAGCCCGCAGTAATTTGATAGACTCTTTGATCAAAGGAATGATTTGAACCGTCTGAAATTCTTGCTCCTTTTGACGGCTGAAATCCAGAATTTGTCCAATCAAATTTTTAGCACGCATCCCAGCCTGGAGTGCTTCCTGAAGGTGTTTGCGTAATTCACTTTCATCAGGCAGGCTGTCGCGAACTGCTGTGATGTAACAGATCATACCAAAGAGTAAGTTATTAAAATCATGAGCAATTCCACCTGCTAATGTCCCCAGTGCTTCCATTTTATGGGAATGGCGTAAACTCTTTTCCATCTGGACTTCATAGGTCATGTCATGCTTGACAGCTACATAGTTGACAATCTTTCCGTTTTCATCCCGTAGGGGAGAAATAGTCGCTTCTTCTTCATACAAAGTGCCATCTTTTTTCTTATTGATAAAATGGCCTTTCCACACATTGCCTCTAGCAATGGTTTGCCACATCTTTCGATAAAATTCACGATCATGCTTGCCACTTTTGAGAATCCCTGGAACATTGCCAACGGCTTCTTCATACGTATAGCCGGTCAGACGTTCAAAAAAAGGATTGACATATTGGATGGTGCCTTTCACGTCTGTGATAATAATGGATTCTGCGGCTTGTTCCACTGCAGCGGCCAATCGTGTTCGCTCTTCTTCTATCTGTTTACGGTCTGCCATTTCCTGCTGAAGCTGTTCATTGAGCATTTTCAGTCTGGCTGTTCTTTCCTCAACTTCTTCCGTCATGTTATCAAAGGAAACGGCTAATTGGCCCAGCTCATCTCTGGATTTCAATCCAATCCGGTGGTCCAATTTGCCTTTTCCAATAATTTCGATACCATCCCTCAATTTATTTAAAGAAATCAACATGCCTCGGATCAGATTGATGGAAAGGATCACTACCACAAATGAAACAATGAGCAATAAAATGACACTTTGTATGCCAGCAAAAGAGGTAACTTCGAGGAGTTGATGATGTGCTGCCTGCATTCGCTGCTTGCTGTCGTCAATCGTTTTGGAAATGGCTGGCAAGAGGACTTCATTGGCAAATGCAGCAGCTTCCTCTTTGACCGCCTGTTTTGTATTGGCAGTGACTTCTAAGTTTTCCAGAGAAAACACGTTTTGTGCTGCTTCAACAAACTGTCTATAGGAACCTTCGGTTTCCCGGGTATTTTCCAAGAGAATCTCACTGATCATTCCCAGCTTCATTTGCGTATAGAGTGCATTTCTCCATTCCTTGAATTCTCGCTCCACCTCAATTTGCTGTTCCTGGAATTTAATTTTTTCCTCGACATCACTGGTCTGTGAGTAAGTTGCCAGGGGAATCATCTGTTTGAGCACATGGGATTGAACATTATTGACAGCTAAGAAATAATCGATGAATCCCTGAGTTCCTCTCACTTGCCGTCCTACTTTTTCGATAACCCAGGGAATCAAACCGGCCCGCACCAGTAAATTGTCATAGGTCTTATCCAATCTCTCTGTCTCTTGATTGATGAGTGCCTGAATTGTGGCAAATAAGGTGTTGTCTGTGGATTTGCCTATTTTCTCTGCAATCCTCTCAGCAGCTTCTGTCTGTTTTTCGGATTTGACCAAGGCGATTATTTCTGAAAGAACCTGAGCATGTTCGTGATATTGGCTTTGCAGTTCTTTATTTTTTTGTATGTATTCTCCCTGTTCCCTGGTCTCAAGGAAGAATTGGGCAGCGTTTTCCAGATCTTTGAGAGACCGTTCTATTTTCGCTTTGTACTGGTCATGTTGTTGTTGATAGGCAACATCTCCTGTTTTTAGAAAATTAGTGACTTCCCTAATTTGTTTTTCGATGGTTGATTTCGTTTCTTCAATGGCAAGCAGTCGTTCAAAAGCAGCATTGGATGTTTGTATTTCCCTGGTATTCTTCAGGAAATTCCACAAGATTACCCCTGTATGGATGCCTAAAATCAGACCGATTAAAATCAAGATTGTGATTAGTTTGCTTTTGATACTCATTGGTTACCTTTTTACGTGTGAGTACTTTACTGCGAATTCTGTACCATTTTAATTTATATTAATAATTACAAATGGTTAGCCGGGATGGCTAAATATTTCATCTTGCGAACTCCGGTGTTTGAACAAGGATTTGCGACAAAAATGCGACAAAACAATAAATCGATATCGTAATTGCGACAAAAATGCGACAAATGTAACAAACACAAAAAGAAATGCGACAAAAGGATTTGATCAATTTTGCTTCTCTTTTTTTTCAGTTTGTAAATCAACATTGGCACAAGTACACTATAGACCATATAGGATTGATTGCTCACATTGCTTGGAAAATGGGGGAATATGGAGAATTCAAAAGAATTAGCAGAAATTAAAGAACGTTATAATGGAGTGATTCCTCTGGTCTATACAGTGATGGCGGAAAAGCAGGTACTCTCTGAGTACTGGCCCATCATCCAAGATGCCATGATTGTTGATGCAGGCATTCAGAATCCTTTTGTCAAACAAGGAATCATGGTGGCCTTGTCTTCAGCCTGTGGTAATAATTATTGTTTCATTGCTCATGCTTATCAGCTTTACAATCTGGGACTTTCCGTTGAAACAATTAAGGAATTGGTCAATCAACTGAGATTTCCACTCCAGGTCGATGAGTGCGAGAAGTGGAGCCTGGTTTTAAAGTGGGCCTTTTTATTTGGTCGTACTCCCGGAGGGACTGTGGATGCAACGGATGATTCGCATCAGGTGATTTGTGATCTTCTCGATAACAATGAATACCGAGCACTGTATAAAATATGTGTTGTCAATGACATGTTGAATCGTTTTACCGAATTTTATCATCAACAAATTCAGGTAGAAAATGACGAGAGATTTATTGATGCTTCCGCAAAATTAAAATTGCCCATTCCCGAATTAACCAAATACTATGAAACCATATCACAATCGGATGGAGAAACTGAAAAACCGGTGGTGGCCATCTGCTCGTCTTGTAAAAATATCCGGGATGTAGAAGGCAAATGGCATGCTTTGGAAACAGTACTGGCTTCTTTAGATCGGAACAGCACATTTTCTCATGGAGTCTGTCCCAGGTGTTATAAAAAAGTTGTTGAACTGATTGATGCCGTTTGAAAGCCTCTCCCCCCTTCTTAGGAAGAGAGCCGGTTCTTTCCCTTTGTCGAAATCAGGGGACATAATACTAATTAATGTTTCTAAAACATTAATTAGTTTATGTCCCATACGCATCAACTTAAGCAGGTTCCCCCTTTGGTAAAGGGGGTTAGGAGGATTTTTAAGTTGCTGCTTCAGCCTAAATCCCCCCGGCCCCCTTTAACAAAGGGGGAGGTTTTCGACTCATTTTTCCTTAAGTTGCTGCGTATGGTATTATGTCCCCTGATTTTTTAGACTTGATTCCAACTCCAACGACGTTTAAGTATCTCTCATGAATGAACCACGCCCTTTTGTCCAACACTCCAGATCTGTCAATTAAATTATAGTCAAAACCAATTCTCATGTGTAATGACATACTACATTGCCATACAAGATGTCATCGCATCGGTGTCGCAGTGGGGCCACTTCGACGCTGACTACCCACTCGAACGGACTTGAGAAATCTTTACACACTTCAAGATTCCTCGTATCCACTCGGAATGACACAAGAGGCAATGTGTGACGATGTTGTGTGCTAGTACACTCATGCTTTAGCATTCAGAGGTAAATTATGGATAACTTGATGATTAGGACTAAAATTCTGATAGGAATTAGTATATCACTTCTTTTGACAGTCATCGTATCGGTCACGGTATTCAATAACGTCAAAAGTTTGATTACGCTTTTTGGGTGGGTCGATCACACATATCGAGTGATGGGAAAAGGAAATTCACTCACCATGGCGATGATCAATATGGAAACAGGCATGAGGGGGTTCTTGGTTGCAGGTAAAGAAGAGTTCCTTCAACCTTATATAAATGGTAAAGCTGATTTTAAAAACATGATCACCGATCTGAAACAGATGGTCAGCGATAATCCGGCACAGGTTTCCCGCCTGGAAAGCATTGGTGAAATATCCCAAAGCTGGATGAAAAATGCAGCAGACGTTCAAATCGAATTAAGGAAACAGGTCAATGAAGGTCTGGAAACGGTGCGAACGTTCAAGAAACTGCAATCCCGCACCATTGGGAAAGAAATATTCGATGAGATACGGAAAATCCTTGACGACATAGACACAATATTCCTGCAAGAAGATAATGAAGCTGGAAGATATCTCGTCCTGAGCCTCATGCTGGATCTGGTGAATATGGAAACGGGGCAGCGCGGTTTCTTATTAACGGGATTGGATGCCTCACTGGAGCATTTTCATCGTGGACATGAGTTTTTCAAAGATCATCTGGATGAAGTCAGAAATTTAGCAAAAGACATGGAATCCAATGTCACGGAAAGTGCGTTTGACAACCTGGAAAAGACGGTGGATTTATGGATCAATAAAGCAGCAAAACCCGAAATTGATGCACGATATGCAGTGAACAAAGTTCCAGCAACGATGGATGATTTAGTGGCTCAAATTGAGAAAGGAGAGGGAAAAAAATATATGGACGAGTTCCGAATTCAGGTTGATGAGTTCATTGACATCGAAGCGGATTTATTGGCATCCCGTACCAAAGATGCTCAGACCACTGTTGACACTACGAATTATGAGATCATCATCGGGACGGCAATCGCCATTTTACTGGGTTTCCTGGCAGCTTACTTCATTGCTAGAAAAATTTCAGTTCCCCTCGCGGAGTTAGTTGATATTTTAGAAGACATGGCTAGAGGAAATGTCGATAAAACGGTCAATATACACGGCCGAGATGAAGTGGCGCAATTGGGCACCTCTTTCAATACAATGGTTCACAATTTGAAAGAAAAGATCCAGGCCACTCAAACGATTGCGCAAGGAAATCTCTCCCAGGAAATTCGGTTAGCCTCTCAGGAGGATTCCCTGGGGCAGGCTTTAATCGAAATGAACAACGGCTTGAATGATGTATTGCACCAGGTGACCAGTTCTGCAGAGCAAGTTACTACCGGATCACAACAATTAGCGCAATCCAGTGAGTCTCTTTCCCAGGGTTCATCTGAACAAGCGGCATCGCTCGAACAAATTTCTGCCTCAATGGAAGAGTTGAGTATTCAGACCAAAAGCAATGCAGACAATGCCAATCAGGCAAATCAATTAGCCAACTCTGCCCAAAATCAGGCAGAAGATGGTAATGTCCAAATGCAAACCATGCTCAATTCAATGCAAGAAATCAATACTGCTTCAGAAAATATTTTTAATATCATCAAGACTATTGATGATATTGCCTTTCAAACAAATGTTCTCGCGATCAATGCTGCTGTGGAAGCGGCGAGAGCAGGAACTCATGGTAAAGGATTTGCCGTCGTCGCTGAAGAAGTCAGGAGTCTTGCGCAACGCAGTGCGGAAGCCGCCAAAGAAACGACTCAGTTGATTGGCGATTCCATGAAAAAAGTGGAATCTGGTGCAAAAATCGCTGATGAAACGGCAAATTCGTTGAAAGAAATTGTGAATGAGGTAGCCAAGGTGACTGATTTAGTCAGCGAAATTACAGCATCCAGTAGTGAACAAGCTCGTGGAATGACAGAAGTCAATCGAGGATTGGTCCAATTGAATCAAGTGGTGCAAAAAAATGCTCAGATGGCGGAAGAATCATCAAATGGGAGTAGTGAATTGAGTGCTCAAGCAGTCATACTCAAACAATTGGTTGGACGCTTTAAGCTCCGGCAGCAACTCTCTGCAAATCTCGGTTATCAAACACCAGCAGAGCATTTGCCGGTGGCAACTTCTAACTTTAATCAATGAGGGACCTTATGAAAATCAATGTGATGGCAGCCGGTGGACAACTGGGACAGGAAGTCCTACAAGCCTTATTGGATCAGAACGTATTGCCTGAAGACATCATTGCCAGTGTGAGGACACCTGCCAAAATGCAAGATTGGGCGGCAAAAGGGATTCAAGTTCGCAAGGCGGACTATGATGTGTTTGAAACCATGATCGCTGCTTTTCAGGATACAGAAATCCTGTTATTGATCCCCAGCATTGTTCCTGTTGAACCACGAGTTCAGCAACATGGATCAGCAGTTAATGCGGCTAGAGCAGCAGGGGTTAAACGGATTTTATTTTCCAGTTTGACCACAGCAATTCCCGAATCCAGGTTTTTTGTTTCTCCTTTTTTGTTGTATGCTGAGTCCAAAATCCGGGTCAATCCCATGGACTGGACCCTGCTGCGGAATACCATGTACCTGGACCCCGTTGCTGATTGGATGCCCGAACTCGTGGAAATGGGACGTCTGCCGTACCCTGTCAAATCCGGTAAAGTGGCCTATACGTCCCGGAACATGATCGCTCAAGCTACAGCAATGGCCTGCATCCAAAGTGGACACTCCCACAAAATTTACGAATTGACCGGCAACCAGGCCCTGTCTATGGAAGAAATGGCAGAACTGATTGCCAAAGTCACGGGAACCCCGATTCGCTTTGATAGTATCACTGATCAAGAATATGTGGATATTTGCCGTACAGGTCACGAAGAGGTTCCCGAATATTTGATTGAAATCCTCACCTCCATTTATTGGGCTGTTGACAATGGAGAATTTGCTCGGGCAACGGATCACATTGAACGGTTGACAGGCAGTGCTCCTGAATCACCACAAACATATTTGAGCAGAAGGTGGACAGAGCTTGTTCAGGAGTGTTGATGATTCTTACGATGCGACAGCAAAGTCGCATTAGGACATCACCCAATTTTCTTTTATTCTAACACTTCACAACGATGCCAGATGCGCTCCACCATTAAGTCTTTAGCAATGTTATAGTATTTTTTAAAATGTTCGCTATTTTGATGTGCTTTAAATGCATCTAAATCGTCATATTCTTCGTAAAAATGAAAAGTATCTTCTTCTTCCAGGTTTTTCATGACAATGAATTTTTGACACCCCTTTTCATTGGCAAGTGATGAATCTCTATTTTCCCTAATTAGTGGAATAAATTTTTCGGATGAATTGGGCTCAAGTTTTAAGGTAACGGCTAATGCATATCGTGGCATGTCAATCCTCCTGTTTATTACGTTATAATTATGTTTTTTCTGAAACTTTTTTATCATAGTTTTGCGTCGACTCACGCAAAACTATGGGCACATCGAAGCATTTATGAACTACTTTTGCTTCCTTGGTTCTTATATGTTGTGCAATGACTTCCACAGATTCGTAACCCATCTCATAGGACGGTACACGAACCGTAGTTAATGGCGGATTGCTATATTCGGTGTAGGGAATATCATCTATGCCGACAAGAGAGACATCATCTGGAATCTTTAAGTCCATCTCACGTGCCGTTTTCATAGCGCCCAACGCAAACACATCAGCTGCGGCCAATACAGCCGAGGGAGGGTTCGGTAAAGACATTATTTGCTTCATACCAATTTTTCCCTCTTCCATGGATGGATTACCTTCATAAACCAGTTTGGGATCATAGACAATATTGTGTTCTTCAAGAGCCGTTCGGTATCCATTCAATCTTTGGTGGGGGCGATGGCTTTTGGAAAAAGGTCCGCAAAGCAAGCCAATACGCTGATGTTCCAAGGCAATCAAATGATTGGTAAGCTCATGGACTGCTTTGAAATTATCAAACCCAACATAATTGATTTCAGTATCCGATGAGTTTTCCCAGATCACACAGACTGGAACACCTGAACGGATGATTTTGCGTATCAAGGAGTCATTGGATATGAAAAAACCGATCAGGATGAGGCCCGCGACACGATTTTTCTTAAACTTTTCAAGAAGACTTCGTTCTGTTTGATTGTCATAGTTGGAACAACCAACGGACAGAGCAAACCCCATTTCTTGAGTTGCCTCCTGGATGCCAAAAATCGTATCAGCAAACCCGAAACAAATGGTGGATGGAACAAGAACGCCAATAACAGGCAGTGTTCCTCCAGATACTGGAGTAACCATCGAATACTCATATTGCGTTTTTCGTATGGCCTCCTCTATCCGCTCCATGGTATCGAAACTAACCAAATCGGGATTTCTCAATGCTCTAGAAACAGTGGCTATAGATACATCTGCTTCTTTTGCAACATCCTGCATAGTGGCTTTTGCCAATTTTCAACTCCTTTTCTTTGTTATCATTGCTCCCCCTTACTAATTATCCTAACAATTGATTGTATAATCGCGAACCAATACAAAAGATCGTTATTTTTGCGATTTTAAATATAAATGAACTGAGACACCACTGGTAAAACAGCGTGGCGTGCATAGAACTTTAGGATTCTTACCAACCCGTTTTTCTGCCAGTTGCATGGCTTCTTGGAAAGTAGAAACAGGAATAAACCCCATGCCACGGGCATAAGCAGGTTTTTTCGCTCCAACAATATAAGTGGCACTGGCATGCAGGTTTGGGACAGCACCACCACTGATCATCGACATCGCATGGAACGGATGATAGGTATAATGGTTTGAATAGAGAAAGCGGTATTGGTAGTTCTCTGTGATGGTCTGCGCGTCTTTCGATCCCAAAAACTCAGCAGGAGTGCAGTACTTTTGGAGTTCCTCATAAGTATGCTCATAAGAAGGAAACCATTGAGGATTAAACCAGCCGTCACATACAGCAGCAGCGATAATCACACCTCCTGGCCGAAAAGCATGCCAGCACCTGGAAAGTTGTCCACCGATAGCCAGACTCATCAAGATGGGATTAGATCCCATTCCCGGTCCATAATGAAAATTCCGGGGCAACCCCATCACCAATACATCGGCAGGATCATCATGATCCAGATGGACACGGGTTCTTTGGTCTGCTACAGGCCAGGCGGCTTTTTCAACGGCACTCAACTCTCCTGCTTCTACGGCCAGGACATCGGAATGTTGATTGAGGACAGCATCCACAGTAAAGATTTTTTTACCAATTCCTGCTTCCATTGCTTGACCGATGGATTCAAATTGATCACGCATATGGGATGATGTCGAGGCGCCCATCCAGTCTTTGCGGTGCATGGTTTTCGGACAATGGTGAGAACCAATGGACCTATGACCTGAAAGGCCAGTAGCGACCATCTTATAGCCCCCACTGTAACCTCCATAAGGATTGCCTGCCACATGACCAATCATAATCGCCAGGTCAGCATCCGCCACCAGGCGGTTACACTGTACGACATTTCCCATCTCATCAGTGCCAAAATCACAGAGATCCGGGGAGTCGCCGTCATGGTTCAACAACCTGTCCGGCCAAAATTGATCAACAATCTTTTTTCCTAAATACCCATACCACTCTTCCAGGGTATTCTTTCTATGGAGACCAACGGCACACAGCAAAGAGATGTTTTCAATCCTGGTTCCTCCTTTAATGAGTTCTTCGACAATGATCGGTATGGAAACCTTTCGATGTGCCTTTTCATGGTTACCACCTTTAACTCGATCTGGAAACGCAATCACAATTTTTTTGCTGGGACCACCAAGTTCTTTGAGGGATGGGAAACCATGAGGTTTTGCTAGAGCTTTACGGACTGCTTCTACCGGATCGATGCCTTCAGGATCAGTATAGGTCTTTCCGTATTCAACGATAGTTGATGTATCAGGGAGTTCTACAGCGATAGAACCATCTCCGTAATCCATAGTGACTTCTTGCATTTGATATGCTCCTGGTGATTGGTTGTTATAAATATATCTGCAACAACTGGCTTTCTATGATGGCCCCCCGGAAGAACAGGTAATCTCTTCCGAGGAATAATTCTAATGTTCGAGCATTGACCAGAGTTTTCGCTTGATCGATAATAACTCTTCCGTCAGGCGTGTTTCTGATGTTCTAGGACGCGGTAGTGAGATCTCTTCAACATGTCTGATCCGACCGGGTCTTGCTGACATAACGATAACACGATCCGCCAGAAATATTGCTTCTTCAAGATCATGTGTCACGAACACCACTGTCTTTTTTGTGATCTCCCAGAGGTTCAAAAGTTCAGCTTGCATTCGTTCTTTCGTCTGGACGTCCAAGGCACCAAATGGTTCATCCATGAGGAGTACGTCGGGATCGTTGGCATAAACTCTCCCTAAGTCGACTCTCTTTCGCATTCCACCTGAAAGTTCTCTAGGCCATGAAGATTCAAAACCTTTTAAGCCCACCAGTTCGATCCATTTCTTCTCAATTTCCGCACATTCGGCCCTGCTGGCTCCTCGTATCCTTGGACCATAGGAAATATTCTTAGCAACTGTCATCCAGGGGAATACGGCATCTTGTTGGAAAACCATGCCACGACGCCGGTCAGTCCCTTTAATTTCGTTCCCATCAAGGCAAATCCTGCCTTCCGTTGGTAGAAAAAGGCCCGCCATCATCTTGAGTAACGTAGATTTGCCGCAGCCTGACGTTCCTACAATGACATTAAAGCTGGAGGACTCGATTTCCAGGTTGATGTCATCCAGTACTTTCAATGAGGACCCTGAATCGATTCCAAAAGTTTGTGTGACCTTTTCAACAATAATTTTTGACATTATTTGTATACCTCCGATTGGCTGTGTGACTGAAATTCTAGGTGAATGTCATTCAATACTTTCAGTGACGAGCCAAAGACGCCTCCAAAAGTTTGTATGACGTTTTCGACAATCATTTTGATACTATTCCCGCATCTCCGACCAACGCATGAGCCGAGTTTGAATCATTCTGAACACTCGGTCCATAAATGAAGCACAAAAACCAATAATAATGATAATCATGACTACTTGATCAGTGAGAAAGTACCTTCTGCCTTCCTGCAGCATGAAGCCAAGTCCGTTCTGTGCAGCAATCAATTCTGATGCAACCAGGGTTGTCCATGCGGCGGCAAGTGCGATCCGTAACCCAGTAAACAAGAATGGCAATGCAGCAGGAATGGCAACTGTACGGAAGATTTGTACCCTTGATGCGCCCATTGTAGCAGCAGCATCTACGTATACCTTCGGTACATTCTTCATTCCGGCGATAACGTTAATGATGCAGACAAGAAAACACGCAACGGTTATGACAAATACTCGGCTGAATTCGCCAATGCCGAACCAGATAATCACAAGAGGTATATATGCCAATGGTGGAATGGGACGAATTGCTTCAATCAATGGATCGAAAATGTATTCTGCAATCACATACCAACCGACCAAGCTACCCAGAATAACCGCACACGTTGTTCCAAAAATGAACCCCAGAGCAATCCGATAAAGGCTGGCACCCAATGCGGATAATAAATTTCCATTACCCAAAGATTCGGTGAATGAACCAATAATCATCGGTATGGGAGGCAGTAAGGCCGGGTTGTTGTCTTTTGCACTTGTGACTAAGATGTACAAAGCGAATATGGAACCGACTGACAGAGCGCCAAGAATCAGACGCTGTGAGTTTATTTCTGTAAGCTTTTTCATCGCAGACCATTTATATGAGTTTTATGATTTCGTCAGATACAAGGGCGTCTATATCTGGCATGCCGCCGATTCTTTTGTTAGACACTAAAAATTGTGCTTGGGCTGTTAACGATTTTTCCAATATTTTATTGGCAAATACCTCTTTGATTTCCTGTGTATTGAAATAGAAGTAGTTGTTCAACAGAGGTTCAACATCCTTACGCTCAATAGCTGCTTTCCCAATCGAGGTCTGCCAACGTACCATTTCATCGACGACCTTTGCATTTTCAGTGCGTAACATATTGATTGTCGGTCCGTGGAAGGTGCGAACCAGTTTGGTAAGTGCTTCTTTGTTTGCATCCAGGTAAGGCTGGGTTGTCATTAAGACATCCATGATGCTTGGACGAACGTCCAGCGGTAATTTAGAGCCATCGACAACCAAATTGGCATCGGGTCTTGCTCCAAAAATCAATTGTCTTGATGTGGCTAATGGCACTGTTGCGTCAACAGCACCAGCGACAAAAGCAGCTTGACCATCGATGGGTTCCATGTTCACCCGAGTCAGTGGCATGTCTTCCAATCCTTCTGCCTTAAGTACTGTGTCCAGGAAATAATCAAAGTTTGATCCAGATGTGATCGCAATTTTACGACCTTCTAATTCTTTTAAACTTGTGACATCGGGGGCGCAAACAATAGTAAATAGACCACTTGCGTCACCACAGATAGAGATTTCTCGGAAATCGGCAACCTTCCGATACGCAGCAGCCAGTGGGGGGACTGATCCAACGGTGATAACGTCGATGCTACCTCCTACCATCGCTTCGATTGCAGGTGGTCCCGAGGGAAATATACTCATCTCAAGTTCAATCCCTTGCTCCTTCAACCATCCTTGTTCTTGTGCAACCCAATAAAGGCCAAACGAATATGCTGGGATAATACCAAAACGGATCTTTTTGGTTGCTGCGCGTGCTCTAGATGGCAGGATAGACGGGGCTGTCAAACCAATTGCTGTGGCAGTGGCTAATTTAGCCGAACCGGATAAGAATGTGCGGCGGTTGATTGGTTTTTCAATGTAATCTTTCATTGCGGTTCCTCCCTTTATTGATTCAAGACAAAAAGACGAAAACATCGTCGGTAATAGTCAATTTCAAAGTCGACTCACATGAGTTCCCTTGCCTTATGGACGAGGGTTGTTGATTGGCTTATGAAAAATTTACATACAAGAATAGGAAAACAAATAAATGATGTCAAGATTTTTTTCATTTTTATGAAAAATTCTCAATAATCTTATATTAATTTATGAAAAATTGTTTCATAATTATTGTAAAACACTCCTTAACATATTGAATTCATAGCACAATCTTATTATCATCAACGGATGTTAGAAATAAGTAACGTGGGACTTTACTATTTGGTCTAGAAAAGTTTTGTCCTATGGCAAGTTTTTTGTGGATTATAAACAGGTTAATGATTGGTCACTAAACCGAAAGGTCGGACCTCTGCTAAAACCCACTAAAAAAGATCTTTATTTAGCGTTTTTCCTGGATTTTGTGGCCATCAGCAAGAACGATGCCTTTGGAGAAAATCTATCTGGAGATCTATATTGTATAATAATGTTTAATGCTATTAGTGAGACTCGTTAACAATGGATAAATTTGGTTGCCTGCAAGAAAGGGCATTTTGGTGGGCACGGTGCAATGATCATCTATTGAACTGCTTTTTTGAAAATTTTACATTCAGATTGTGAGTGATTTTTCATTGTCTGAAATGAATAAGGTGAATCATACAAATGGGTGGAATTCCACCCAAAAAAATGAAAATGATCACTCAATCTATCAAGGTACCTCTTCTTTTTTCTCACTTTCCCATTCCCCCAAAAGACTAAGCAAACTGGGCAGAATACCACGCTTAAAATCAGAGTCAATCGAATAATTCGAGTACGTTGGCACTTTAACTGCAGAAATAGATTTCATACGAAGTAGCATTTAAAGACAATCGTTTTTACTCCCTCTCCTAAATCTTCTCCCAAAAAAATGGAGAGGACTTGAAAGTATTGTCACTTTTTAAACGCAACTCCGTATCAACTGATCGAAAAACAGCATCTTTGGAAGATTGGGAGAGTTCCTGATACGAGTCATGACAAGGGGTTTAATCTAAATACATAAAGGAGGTTAAAGATGAATATAAGCGAACAGTCGAGATCAAAAGCTCAAATGATAGGATTGGTATTAGGGCCAATCTTATTTTTTATTGTACTATCTCTTGATCTCGTGCCGGGAAAACCAGTGGTGACCAGCATGGCAGCCATCGCTATTCTCATGGCAGTATGGTGGGTCACCGAAGCAATTCCTCTGGCAGCCACGGCTATCCTGCCCATCATCCTTTATCCATTGACAGGAATTTTAGCGGGAAAAGCAACAGCCCCTTTGTACATTAACAGCACAATCTTTCTTTTCATCGGTGGATTTATGATTGCGTTGACTATGGAGAAATGGAATCTCCACAAGCGTTTAGCACTTTTGACCATCCGAACGGTGGGGGGAGGGCCAGCTAGGATTGTCTTAGGATTCATGATCGCTTCGGCTTTTTTGTCGGCATGGATGTCAAATACTGCAACGACCATCATGATGCTGCCCATTGGTTTGTCGATCATACTGCAAATGGAAGAAGAATTTGGGGAAGAAGAAACTCATCGATTCTCACTTTGTTTGATGCTCGGCATTGCTTATGCCGCTTCAATGGGAGGAATGGCGACCCTGGTGGGCACGCCGCCTAATCTTGTCCTGCAACGCACCTTTCAATTGACATTTCCTGAAGCAACGCCCATCTCTTTTGGAATCTGGATGGTCATGGCGGTTCCTTTATCAGTATGCATGATACTGATCATATGGGTTGTACTGACAAAAGTGATTTACCGGCCACCGGAGCATCTGAGAGTTGATCCAAAGATTGTAGATAATCAATACAAAGCTTTAGGTCCAATGAGTTTCGAAGAAAAGGTTGTTGCTCTTATATTTTTTATAACTGCTATATTGTGGGTATTTAGAAAAAATTTGGTTTTGGGATTCATTACTATCCCAGGATGGTCAAATCTGTTGCCCACTTCAAAGCTGATTGATGATGGCACCGTTGCCATTTTCATGGCATCCCTCCTGTTCCTGATTCCCACACGTAGCCCACTGGCCCAAACAGCAACTCTGATGGATGCGACTGTTTTCAAAAAACTTCCCTGGAATATCATCATTCTGTTTGGTGGCGGATTTGCTCTGGCAAAAGGCTTTCAAGTGACAGGACTTGCTGATTTTATTGGCAACAAGCTTCAAGTTCTTGAGGGATTCAACACTGTCTGGATGATCGGGATTATCTCCACCAGCCTGACATTCCTGACCGAGTTGACATCCAACACAGCAACCACTCAAATGATTCTTCCAATTTTAGCATCCATTGCCGTGGCCATGAAAACAGATCCTCTCTTGCTGATGATTCCAGCAGCACTTGCAGCATCGTGTGCATTCATGATGCCAGTGGCCACACCACCCAATGCTATTGTATTTGGGAGTGGTCGCGTTAAAATAGGAGAGATGGTCAAAGCAGGTCTATTGATCAATCTGATCGGGGTTGTTGTCATCACCACTATGTTTCTTTTGTTAGGAACGGCAATCTTTGGGATCGAAGCCGGCGTTTTACCCGATTGGGCAAAGTAATTGAGGGTATCAGTTTGTAACTGGAATCTGTCAACAATTCTTTTAATTTCAAAGGAGGGTCAAATGCAAACCTGGATAAAAAAACTCTTAATTGTCACATGTACCGTGGTTGTAATACCGATCTGTTCATACGGGGCTGATCCGATCATCATTGGTGTTCCTCTTCCTTTGTCGGGAAAGCAAATGAAAGATGGTCAAATGATGAAAGACTCTTTCGAGATGGCTCGAAACGTCATCAACCAAAATGGTGGAATCAAAGGCCGTCCTTTACATTTGGCGTATGCGGATGACCAGGGGGACACATCGATAGGTGAAAAAATCGTCAAGGATTTGGTGAACAAAGAAAAAGCTGTGATGCTGGTCGGTGGGCACACGAGTGCTCCGACCTATGCGATGGCACAAATCGCCAATACACTGGATGTTCCCTTTCTCATCAGTACAGCTGCAGCAGACAGGATCACCCAAAGACGATGGAAAAATATTTACCGTCTGAATCCCCCGGTTAGCGAGTACACACAAGGCTTGGAAGACTTCTGGATGAAGAATCTCAACCCAAAATCCATGTCGATTCTTTATGAAAACAGCATGTTCGGAATCAATGGGGCAACTCACATGATGGACTTTTGCCAGGAAAACGGTATTGCCATCAAGTCAACTGTCGGATATGATAGAGAGAGAACCGATCCCGCTTATTTTCGTTCGATCCTGGCTCTGCAAATGGATGATCCTCCCGATCTGATTTATATGGTGTCCCGTCTGGATGATGGTGCGGCACTGGTTAAAGCAATCCGGGAAGTGAAGATTGAGGTGTTGCTCAGTGGAGGGGCCGGAGGATTCACCAGTCAAGAATTCATCAAAAGGGCCGGAAAAGCTTCCAATCGAATGTTGACCGCTACATTGTGGTCTCAACAACTCCCATATCCGGGAGCAAAAACATACTATGATCGTTTTTTACAGGCTTATTCGTATCCTCCCGATTACCACGGTGCTGAAGCTTACTCTGCCCTGTTGGTGGCAGCCAATGCGTTGGAACGGGCTGAATCCCTGGCTCCTCAAAGCATCAGGGCCGCGTTGGATAAAACATACATGATGACACCATTTGGCCCTGTCAAATTCTATTCCTATCAAGATTTTGAGAGACAAAACAGTGTCCGCACTCTGGTGATGCAGGTGATCAACGGCAAGTTCGAGGTAATATGGCCACCCGATATTGCGACAGCCAAGTTTGTTCCTCTTGGCCAGTAATGCTTCCTTTCCTCTGACAATGGCACTATTCGCAGATAGATTCACATCATTTGCTAGTGCCATTCCCTTCCAAATTGTCTATAATACCTTCCGGTGGCACAATCGCCGGACCCATTCCCGCATTCGTCAGGGCATTCACAGGGCCTCTAAGTACAGCTAATCAGGAATAAGTATTCAAATTCTTGTTGTCACAGTCTTACTCTTAATCCTAATCTTAATCTTAAATCTTTGGGAATTTAGGGATTAAGAGTAAGAACAAGATTAAGATTAT